>DATKKK010000001.1:0-10545 GCA_035542975.1 Bathyarchaeia archaeon
GCTGTTATTGACTGTTTTTCCACGCAATATTATGTTAAAAAACCAAAACTGTTTTTCTTCAAGGGATAAAAGAAAGAGAGGAGGGTGGAGTTTTATTTTTCCTGAGGAACGATGTACGCCCACACGCTCACTAACAGCAGCGTCAGACAGGCTCCAGCGAACCCCGAGAGCAAATACCGTGCTTGAAAGAATGCTGGCAGTACAGCTACTAGCGCTGGAATCGCGTATGTCGAAGCTAAATCTGCGATGACTCCCGCGAAGAACCCAAGAATCGCTACAAACACGAAAATCTTAAACCTTTCACCCATTTAATTCACCTTTTGAGTAGCATTCACCTTCAAGCCCTATTAGATTAACTTACACATTCATGTCTATAACCCAAAGCCGAGACACGTAACCTTTCAACGTTTAAACCAAAGCCAAAAACATTCCAGCCTAGTCGTATAGCTTCACATATATACGTGCATATTTCCCCCATATTAACAATGTATAAAATTGTTCTACGCAACTTTTCTCTTTCGGAGGTAATTAATTTGTCAGAAAGATTTTCAAAACGATGGGAAAGTAAGAGAGACGAAACACCATTCTCAAACCGCATCAAGGAGGCAGTCAGACCACCAGGTCCACTGAAGCCACGTCTAGATTTCGCTGTCAGACGCATAGAATTACAAGTTCAGAAGCTTGATCAAGCCACAGACAGGTTCAGCCAGAGAGACAAAACCATATTCGCAAGAATCGTTGACGCTTATACAAAGCACGACACGGCACGCGCAAACGTCTTCGCCAGCGAACTAGCTGAAATCCGCAAGATGGAAAGATTAATCATCAACGCAAGACTCGCACTCGAACAGATCGTGTTAAGATTACGCACAGTATCAGAATTAGGAGACGTAGTTTCCACTTTGGGGCCAGCCGTCGGAGTTCTAAGGTCAGTCAGAGCGGGGTTAGTGAGCGTCTTCCCAGAAGCAGAGAACGAACTCGGCGAAATCGGCAACATGCTAAGCGGCATAATGATCGAGGCAGGGCAAGGCTCAGGGATGACGTTGAACTTCGACGCCGTAAACGAGGACGCATCCAAGATTCTCACCGAAGCAGCCACAGTCGCAGAACAAAGAATCAAAGACAAGTTCCCAGAGCTTCCACCAGGAATTCCAGGGCTTCCAGCCGCTTCCCTAGGCGAGAAAGCGCCATCTGAAACATCTTAAAAACTGGGGTGAAAAAATGGCACAAGACCCCAATCTTTTTCTTTCTGTCGGGAAACAAGTTAAAGACGAATACGGCCACGCGATCGGCAAGATAGCTTCTTTTGCATTAACGCCAAGCGGAAAGTTTGACGCAGTCTTCATCGAACAGGGTGACGGAAAATTCCAGAAACATCCTGTGGAAAACTTGACTATTGACGAATCAGAAATACTGCTCATCTCTCAGATCAAATCAGGAACCACAGTTCTATGCGACCAAATACCATTGATATGGCGCAAGGACCAAGCTCTCAAGGATCTAGTTGGGAAGAAGAAAATCTCGCAGGAAATCTACGAGGAACTGCACAACAGCTTTGACGGCGTATTAAATCAACTGAAAACTGAAGCGCAAAGCCTCATTGAAGATGCAGAGGAAGAATCGGCAAGGTGTGCTGAAGAAATCAGACAACTAAACTACGCGTTGGTGAACCTTGAACTGGAGCATGAGATAGGCAAGATTGACGAACACAACTACCAGATAGCCTTTGCTATAATCCAAGAGAGCCTTAAACGAATCAACATGGAAAAGAACGATATGGGAATCACCAAAGGCAGGCTTTCAAACATTCTCCTGGGCGACACAACAAAAACACCCATATTCGAGAAAAACAAACTCGAATCAACATCAAAAGGTTCTGCCTCAACTCAGAACGCTCCTGAACTTCCAGAACCCCCCGTAGTCGTTTACGTGAAGGAAATCGGAAAAACCGGAATATAGCTTACATAAAAGTCGCGGGCGGAGGGAAGAAAAATTAAAAGCCTAATACATCCTGACCCTCCACCATTCCGCGAAACCGTTTTCAGTTCCATACACACTTTAAAAGTCCAGCACAGTAAACTCGAACAGGCAAGCTACAGGCTTAAGGAAAGAGACAAAGTTCTATTCCAAACATGCATATCGGCGCTGAAAAACAAGAACCGAGAAAGAGCCGCAATCTGCGCAAACGAAATCGCTGAAGTTCGCAAGCTACTCAAATTCTTCTACAGCATGGAACTTGCCATAGAACGCGTAATTCTTAGACTCGAAACGATAAGAGAACTGAGCGACATCGTGGTAGACCTCAAACCTGCTTTAAGACTTCTGCAAGGCGTATCTCAACAGCTTTTCGAACTGTTACCTGATGTTTCATCCGAACTCACCAAAGTCAACGAAACCATAAGCGAAACATTGTACTCAACAAAAATAACCGCGGACGAATCACTGATACCCGTTAACAGAAAAACACCTGGCGGCGAAGAAATACTCAAAGAAGTGTCAACATTCCTCGAACACAGGCTTGAAGAGAATCTTCCTGAACCGCCCGCTACCCAAGATGCACCAGAAGCCGAGAAAACTGCCATAAAGGAGATGGTTGCCCTAGCAGCCAGCTGTTCGCAGTCAATAGGCCGCGAAGAGATCGAAGACCCAGACGGAAAATCTTCCCAAACCCTCTTTTCTTATAAAAAGCAAGAGATTAAGGAAATCTCTCTGAAAATTGAGAAACCTCAATTGGAAGAAATGCTTTTCGATTATGTTAAAAAATGTAACGGAGAAATCGACATGGCAAGATGCTCTGTCGATTTAGAATCTTCAAATGAAGAAATCGAGAAGGCTCTGAAAAATCTAGGAGCCAAAGGTAAGATAAAAATCGAATTAAAATAAGAAACATAAGAGGAAAAATCGTATGAGTGCCTCTCAAGAACTAGAAAAAGATGCAACTAACTTCGCGCTGGAAGCAGTGCGATTAGACAAGCAAGGAGCAAACGGCTTAGCCATATCGAGTTACCAGAAAGCCATAGAAAGCCTCTTAAAACTTGTCCAACTCTACCCTGAATACGGTTTGAACAAAGTCTACATTCAAAGGGCAATAGCCTACCAAGAAAGAATAAAGGCGTTGCAAGGCGGCGTGATAACGGCTGAACCTAGACCAGAGATGAGAGAAGGCGCAGAAACAAAAAATACAGAAGGCGCAAAATCAAGCTACGAAGAACTAATAGTCGCCGAAAAACCAAACGTGAGATGGGAGGAAGTCGTCGGGCTTGAAACTGCCAAAAGAGCCGTCAAAGAAGCCATAGTCTACCCAGTTCAAAGACCCGACCTGTTCCCGCTAGGCTGGCCAAGAGGAATCCTCCTGTTCGGACCGCCAGGCTGTGGAAAAACATTGCTTGCCGCTGGAGTCGCAACCGAGATAGATGCGACTTTCGTGTCCATCGACGCAGCGTCGATAATGTCTAAATGGTTAGGTGAAGCTGAACAGAACGTTGCGAAGCTTTTCGGTTCGGCGAGAAAATCTGCAACAGAAGGCAAACCCGCCATCGTGTTCATAGACGAGTTGGATTCGCTGATGGGAAAACATCAGAGCGAGGTAGGTGGAGAGATTCGTGTTCGAAACCAGTTCCTTAAAGAAATGGACGGCATTGTGGATAAGGGCAAGAACCTTCACGTCTACGTTATCGGCGCCACTAACAAGCCATGGGATTTAGACTGGGCTTTTATAAGAAGGTTCCAGAAGAGAATCCTTGTTCCACTTCCAGACCATCACACGCGTTTGATGATGTTCAAGCTCTACACGAGCCATCTGCAACTCACTTCTGACGTTGACTTGCACGAACTTGCTAGATTATCTGAAGGGTTCTCGGGAAGCGACATAAGAGACGTTTGCCAAGCAGCTCAGCTGAAGCTCATAGGCGAATTCTTCGAAACTGGTCAAGCCAACGACAGGAAAGCCAACCCACGATCCTTAACGATGGCAGATTTTGGACAAATACTAGAAGAACGGAAACCAAGCGTTTCGCTGGACATGCTCTCGCTGTACAACAGGTGGTTTGAAGCCTTCAAAGCTCTGTAAAATGGGGTGAAACTGCTCAGAGTTTGGTGGAAAGGTTTGGAGAACATTCATTCTTTTTGAAGCTCTCCTTTCTCCCCCCTCAAAAAGATCTCCAAACCCCACAAACACCTTTTTTGAAATCCTAACGCGAGCCGATTATCTTTACCCCTTCTACACGCAACGAAGGAACCACCGCGTTGAAAAACTGTTTTCTGTCGTTTCCAACAACGTCGATCTGCTTGAACCAGTCAAACGCAATACCAGAAACCATTCCTCCTCTTATGGGGTATTGCAGTTCTCCGTTTTCGATGTAGTGAGCGCGGACAAGCTGAGCGCTGATTAAACCTGAGCCTGCCTGAACAAACCCGCCCATGTCGCCTACCAAAACGCCTTTTTTCACCTCAGATATCAGCTCGTTTCTTGTTTTCTTCCCAGCTTGTATTGTTAGGTTTGATGGAAAGACTTTCGGTTTTGCCTTGTATCCGCCACCTATTATTTGTGATGCCATTTCCAGTCCGCTGCCAGAACGCGAGGCGTTTCCAGTGTTTGCCATCTTCAACCTGTTTGCGGTTGTTGCGTCTTGAAGAAAATTCTTCAGCCTGCCTCTCGAGATTAAAGCTGTTTTCTGCGACGGGAATCCTTCGTCATCGAAATTTCGTGAGTTAAAACCTTCGTTGAGCAAACCATCATCTTCGGCGTTTAGAATCTCTGATGCCACAGGTTTGCCTAGCTTTCCAACCCATGGGGAGCTTCCTGCCACGACGTTTTCGCCGTTCAGAGCACTCATCATGGCGTAGAAGAGTTGGTATGAGACAGCGCTCGGTTCAAAAATAACAGCGCCTTCAAAACTACTGGTAGGTTTAGGATCAAACTGAGCAACAATCATCTCTCCAACTGTTTTGCCGATCTTCTCAGGATTCAGGTCAAAACTGCGCTTTAACTCGAGGTCACCACAGCTTGGAGTAACTTCGCCGCCTTGGCTGCCACTTCCATAAACGTAGACGGCTGCTTGCGTTTCCTTCGCCTCAAAATCGATTCCGAAAGAATTTACCAAGCCCTTCTGAATGTACGAGAAGGAGGCTATTCCTCCTTTTGCTGTTATCCGTTTATCAACGTTCTCAGTAGACTGAATCAGGCGGTAAGCAATATCCACTGTTTCTTCAACATCCGCGTTGGCAACTCTTTTGTCAAAGAGTCCTTTCACATGGGGGATTTTGTGTTTAGTTGGCAATGTAAAATCTGGCACTGATGGGCTTAACTTGGCTATGGTGAACGCTTTTTCTCCAGCTTCAAACACAGCTTTTTCGGTGTTAACAACGTTGGTGCAGGCGAACCCCACGTGTTTATCGGATGTCGCTACGCGAAAGCTTACACCCATGTCTTCTATCGTGTTTTCGTTGAAGATTTCGGAGTTGCGAATGTTAGTTTCAGTCGTCCGAGTTGCTAAATAGAACGCTTCAACCTGCGCAGCGCCCATGTTTTCGAGGCGTTTAACCGTTTTTCTGGCAACGTCGCCCAAGAATTTCCAATAATCTTCAGTTCTCATTAGTTACTTGCCTCCTTGTCCGCCAACCATAATCTCACAGCGAACTGATGGAACCACGCGTCCCTGAACTGCAAACTGTCCCTTCCCACAAGCACCAGGTCGAAGAACGACCTCTTTAGAAACGGCATCGATAGTCTTGAAGACGCTTATCGCGTTGCCCGACAGATTAGCTCCGCGAGTCATGTTAGCCAGTTTTCCCTTCCTTATCCACACTGCGTTCTGAAACCCAAACGTGAAGTCTGCGCTGGATTCTGCCTGTCCGCCGAAAGTGCCTTCGATAAACAGTCCTTCTTTGATGTCTTCAATCATCTCTTCCAGTGTGCTATCGCCTGGCTTTATGCCGATGTTTGTCTGTCTTATCAGTGGTTCTACGCTGTAGTCCCATGCATGAGCGTTTCCCGTTGGCGAAGTTTGCATGCGTGCGGCGCTGGTTCGGTCGTGCATAAACGATCGCAATAGTCCGTTCTCAACCAGCAAAGTACGACGGCATTTTACTCCCTCATCATCGTAAGGAAAATATCCCAGTCCTCTTTCCACCGAGCCATCATCGTAGATGCTTACAAGTTTAGACATCACTGGCTTGCCAACATGGTTTCCGAAGCCGCCGCCTGCCATCGCCAGATCTGCTTCCAGAGGATGTCCGATGGCTTCATGAAGCAGAGTCGCGCAAATCGTCGGATGCAGAACGACACGGAACCTTCCAGATGGCGGTGCCTCTGCTTTCAAGAGTTTGTCAGCTTTTTTCGCCACCTTTTTTCCCAAGCCAGCAGGTGGGTTTTCATCGAAAAGCTCCAATCCTCCCGTGTGTCCCAAATTCTCCGAGGCCGGACAATAAACGTTACCTTCCTTCGCTACGACGTCGACAAACAGGAGCACACGCGTAGACTCTTGAAAGATACGCGAGCCTTCTGAGCTTGCTAGCCATTTCTGGTCTTGAATGGTCAGAAAAGAAGCTTTTACGTCTGCGATGTTTTTTCCAACTGCTGAGGCACCTTTGCAAGCTTCTTGGGGGATGTTTTTGATTTCTTCTAAATCAGCATTTTCGAACGGTTTCTTGGCTTTTGCTGAAATTTTCGCTTCTGCTATGGGAACGGGTTCAAGTACTATCTTTTGGTGTTTTGCTTTTGCAGAGGCTGAAGCAAGTTTCATGGCTGTCTTCAGTGATTCCTCAACCTTTTCTTTCTTCACTTGATTAGTAGAACTGAAACCCCACGACTTGTTCTGCGCTAGAACCCTTGCTGAGATGCCATTTATGGTTATGTGAGAGAAGTTTTCGATCACGCCATTCTGGGCGGTGCACAACGTGATTTTGCGGGTTTGTCCACGAACCTGAACCAGATTTGCCTTAGCCACGGTTTTGGACTCTAGACCTTTTTCGATAAGCTCGAACAATAAGCATCATCTGCAGAATAGAAGTTTACTGGTCTACGAAGTTAAGCGTTGTGATGCGTTCTTCTTAACGCGTTTTAATCTTCTCAATCAGATTTTCAACGATGTCTGCGATTTTTTCTGGGTTTTCGAGAACATCAACATGTGGTTTCAAGCTTGGGTTTTTAGTTGAGTAAGACCCGACAAAAGCGAGTATCGGCTTATAATCTTTCACAGTTCTTAATGTTTCTTCCTCTGATTTTGCGACCACGATTTTTTGCACATTTTTATCAGTTCTGACGAGGTTTTTGAGTCCTTCCATGAAAACCACGTCGTTGCCTTCGCATTTTTGCAGAATCTCCTTCAGTGAAAAACCTTTCGTGGCAACTTTTTCTATGGTTGCGATTTCGTTGTCTGATACAGTGATAATGGTTTTGGCTCCTGACTGGGCGAAGCGCCAAGTGTCTTTTCCTTTGCTGTCGATCGTGAAATCTGGTTCTGAAACATGTTTCACAGCAGCGACGCTGTAACCTCTGTTTGTTAGCTCTTTTATCGCTGTTTCTATTGTGGTTGTTTTGCCTGACTTTTTGCTTCCAACAACCGCGATAACTACAGGTTTCATCTTTATCCTCAGCTATTTCATTTCTTCCATGAAAGCTTTTTCCAGTGTTCTCTTGTTTACGTGCAGTTTTTCTCCCAAGTTTCTCACCCATCTGACGTAGGTTCGGAAAAGGTTCTGCAGTATCTCCGCTTTTTCCTTCTCCGACAGGTCTTTCTCTGCGGCAAGCAATAGGGCAAACCACCTGCCTGCGTCTGAAAGCTCGTAGGCTTTAACCCAGACAACTCGACCTTCCTGTTCAATCTTCTCCATGTTTTCCTTCAAAACTCCTAGCTTAGTGAGCGACTTCAGGTTGCCGATCACCGTCTTGTTCGAGTAGTTAAGCTTCTTAACCAAATCTTTCTGGTAAATCCTGTTCGAGATGCCTTGGTTTAGAGAGAATTTTAGGATGTCAACGGCTGCTTTTGAACCGAAAATGGCGCTTAATATTCTGATCTTCTGTTCAGATGGAAGAAAGACTACATAGGGATGTAAACTTTCACTCAACATGAACCACTTTGAAATGCACTGTGTTGAACCTATCTTAAATGTTGCGGAAGACGGCAACACATTTTTTAACGTTAAAACCAGAATCCATCATGGTGCATTAAGACGGTTCCTGACGCATGGATACCAACAGACGGCGATACCTTCGTAACCCGAGAAGGTTTCATATTCAACGTTTTCGGCTACGAACATCCCCAAGATCGAGTTTTCGCGTTTCTAAAGTACATTCCAGCCGAATTCAGAGCATTGTTCAACGTTAGTTTTCTTAGACGAACGTGGAACTATGGTGAAACCCGGCTTTTCAGGGCTGAAAGCCTCTACACGGCACAAAACTACAACGCGTTTCTTGAAACCTTCCGCAAGAATTTTCCAGACTATGTGTACTTTTGTCCTTTCAGAGAAAAAAACGTGATCAGCGCCCCGTTAGATTCCATAAGAAAAGTCTTCGTTCCTAGAGAATGTTTGCATTATATTACCCATCTCAAGATCAGAGACCGTCTACAACGAATGACTCTAGATTTTATTAGCCTAGTTTCGAACGCGTCGGGTATAGCACTTGAAGACTTTGGCATCCACGGCTCAGTAGCGTTAGGCATGCATACTGAAGAGTCCGATATTGACGTAGTCGTGTATGGTTCACAGAATTTCCGCAAACTGGAACGTGCAGTAAGCGAGCTTGTGGAGCGAGGTAAGTTAAGTTACCGATTTAATAATCGAATCGACGCTGCTAGACGTTTCAAAGGTCAGTATAAAGGCAGGATTTTTATGTATAATGCAGTTCGCAAGCCAGAGGAAGTTGACGTGAAATACGGAGCGCTCAAATACTCACCCATCACGCCAGTCGCGTTCACATGCACCGTCAAAAATGATTGCGAAGCCATGTTTCGACCAGCCATCTACGACATTGCAAACTACAAGCCCATTAATCCAGCTTTAGAGCTTCCCCGAGACAAAATTCCACAGCTTGTGGTTTCTATGATTGGTTGTTACCGAAACGTGGCAAGAAAAGGCGACAGTGTACGCGTTTCTGGGATGCTGGAACAGGTTGAAAACCTTGAAACAAGCAAAACCCACTATCAAGTCGTAGTTGGAACAGGAACGAGCGAGGACGAACACGTTTGGCCACTCTGAGGCTTAGGGATCGTGACGCGATCGTCACGGAAGAAGGCTTAATTTTCCGCGTTTTCGGCTACACGCATCCGAAAGACGCGTACGTTTGCGACGTCGAATATGCACCTGCCACTATTTTTAAATCTAATAACCCTAAAGCCTTTAGGAATAACGAGCAGAACGTTTTCTACAAGTTTTACGAAGATGAAGGCTGGCGTTTTCTTGAGAGAAACTTTCCGCAGTACCTGATTCTTCACGAGATACTACAGAAAAAAGTCGTAGGCGTCAACAATCAACACATAATGACGGTTAGAAAGCCCGAAACAGAACTCGAGAGGCTGATGTTATCAAGCCATGAAGACAAGCTTCTTAGAGCCCTGCAGAACGTCCTAAAACTGTCAGCCGAGTGTTCTGGCTTATCAACTGGAGATTTCGGCGTGTTCGGTTCTATGCTTCACGGCTTTCATCACCCAGACTTCTCTGACATCGACCTAGTGGTTTATGGAAGGAACAAAGTGGCAAACCTATGTAAGACACTGCAGGAGCTTTACGAGGACCGTTCTTCGCCGCTTCGAAACGAATTTGAAACATGCGCGTCAATTAGAAGCAAGCATTGGCAATTCCAAAACCTTAGTCCACAAGAGTACGTTTGGCATCAACGAAGAAAGATGATTTACGCGTTGTTCAATGATGGAGAAAGTGGCAGAATCATAAAGACAGAGTTTGAACCCGTGAAAAACTGGGAGGAAATAAGCAATGAGTATGATTCTGGAATGCGGGTTTTGCCTAGAGGTTGGGTTAGAATGGCTGTGCGGATAACTGAGGATAGTGATGCGCCTTTTATTCCGTCAATTTATAGTGTTGAGCCGTTGGAAGTTTTGCATGGTGCAAGAGAAGCCGTTGAGGCGAAGCGAATCGTGTCTTACTTGGAAGAGTTCAGAATGCAGGTTCGCAAGGGAGAAAACGTTCATGTTGAAGGGAATTTGGAAGAGGTAACAACGTCGAATGGAAGCTTCTACCAAATAGCGCTGACCTATTGTCCTCGGTATTATGAGCAAGTTCTCAAAACCCTTAATGCTCAATAATCATGTAATCTGGAGGTTTGTTCCCGATCAGAAGCCTGAAGTACTTATTGTTTCGTTTGAGGTCTGTGAGGCTTTCAACCTTTCCCTGTGCAACAACTGTTTCGCCGTTTCGGGCTTGTTCACAGAACCTGCCGCGAAAAGACACGATTTCCGTTATAGGCTGATTTGCTCCTTCAACTTGATATTTGCATGGTGTGAAAATTGCTTCTGAATCGTCCGCAATCGTGGCTCTAATCTTTGCATAGCCAACGTTCTTGTATTGAACGTCTCCATAGTTTTCGTC
>DATKKK010000002.1:0-11698 GCA_035542975.1 Bathyarchaeia archaeon
AGCTTGCGGAAGCTGGAAAACGTGTTGGGTTGATATGTAACACGGGTTTGACGCCTGGGTTTGCGTTGCGAAGATTCTTGGAGTCAGAAGGGGTTTTGGAGTTTTTTGATTTTTTGGTTTTTTCTGATGAGGTTGGTTTTCGGAAGCCTGAGCAGAGGGTTTTTGATCTTGCTGCTCGGAAGCTGGGGGTTGATGCTTGCAGTGCTGTTCACGTGGGCGATAATTTGAGGGTTGATGTATATGGTGCTAAGAACGCGGGGTTTAGGGCGATACACTTTGCGTGTGAAGATGGACATGATAAGGTTGCTGAGGCTGACCCTAACTCGCTGGTTGCGCTGTCTAGAAACATTGGAAACCTGAGTCCAGAGCAGGTAGCACCTGATAAAACCATCAATAAGCTAGCAGAAGCGATCAAAGTCATCAAAGAATTGGAAAAACCAAACAGCAAGACTGCAAAGAATTGTTCCTAGAACGTCAAAAGATAATCGCTTGAGCCTTGTGAACAGGGTTCAATCTCAAAGGCGCTACCAATATCATGTTTTGCTAAAACGTGTTTGTTTTTGGCAGTTCTGGCGAACCAAAGCTGATAGATAAAAGTTATAGGGAAACTGAAAGCAAAGTTGTTAAATGGTTTAGGTGTTGTGAATGGTTGATATACAGACGGTTTCGATAGTGGTTGCGTCTGCAGGTGTATTTGCGGCTGCCATCTATTACATCTTGCAGCTTAGACATCAAAGCAAGATAAGGCAGACAGATCTTGTCATGAGGCTTTATTCAACTTTCGACAGCATGGAATTTTTGGAAGCATGGAGAAAAGTCTACTTTGCTGATTACAAGAATTATGATGACTTGGTGAAAAAGCTGGAAGGCAAGAACGAAATCGCCATGAAAGTCTTCAGATTCTATGAGCAGGTGGGGGTTCTTTTGAAAAAAGGATTGATAGATACTGATTTGGTCGATACCTTATTTGGAAATAACGCTGTTATCACATTTGAGAAGACAAAAGGTCTAATAATTAATGAAATGAGAGACAGAGTTAACCCGAGAGCGTACGAGAACTTCGAATACCTCTACAATGAGATGAAGAAGAGAGAGCAACAACCTTGAGCCTCCTTTTGTCTTTTGACCTCTCAGAAAATGCTTGCAATGTCAAAGAACCATTATAATTGAATCGAATACAAAGAAATAGCAGAGGTTATGTTTGAAAGATTATTAGTAATTAGCTCTTAGAAGGAAATGGAGGTGTTGCCATGCCTGTAGTGATTGTTGAGATGTGGCAAGGAAGAACAGAGGAACAGAAAGCAAAACTCATCAAAGGTGTCACCAAAGTGTTTGAAGACATGGGCGTTCCTGCTGATCGGTTGCACATCATAATTCATGACGTGCCAAAATGCAACTGGGGCACGTGTGGAGAACCAGCGTCCAAAATGAAACCTTAATACTACGAAAGTCTGCACTTACGAATTGCTCCAGCAAAACATTCTAGGCTATTTTATAAAGCTAATCTTCTCTCCACTTGCCCGTGGGCTCAAAACGTGAACCCTAACCTAAGCGATCCCGCCACTAACCGTAGCAACCATTTTCTTGATCTTTTTTCGCATTCATATTTGTATTCTAATATCTATTCGTTGCAGAAACCTGTAGGGGGGGTAGGTCCGTATTGCCTGTTTTCCACGCTAAACAAACAGAGAAAACTCGACACAGAATTTATGACGGGGTAGGCGGTATTGACTGCTTCCAGCCTCAAACCATCATCGAAAAACCACAAACCAATCTCATAAATTATCCTTCTGTCGCAGTGTTAAATCATAATCATGCTTTTTTAACAGTTTTACTTTAGGTACAGCTCGCCTTTTGAAACTATGACTGCGTTACCGACCAAGTTCACTCTGCCTTTCTGACGTAAACGCACTACAAGCTTGCCACCTCTAGCTGACGCTTGATAAGCCAGCATCTCCTTCTTCCCCAAAATCTTAGACCAGTAGGGAGCTAGCACCGTATGAGCCGAACCTGTCACTGGGTCCTCATTAATGCCGTAACAAGGAGCAAAAAACCGCGAAACAAAATCGTACGGCGGACGTCCGCGTGACGTTACGATGACTCCTCCAACTCCTTCCTCATCGCATGCTTTTTTCACAAGTTCAAAATCTGGCTTCAAATTCCTCACCACACTTTCATCGGACACATGAATCAAAAGCTTCTTCAACCTTTTTGCACGTCGCACAGCCTCAAAATTGGCAATGCCTACTGCGTCAAGAAGAGCCTTATTAGGCTTGACAGCCATAGTCTCATCTGTTGGAAAATCAAGCAGTATTTCCTGCTTGTCTCTCACAGCCACTAAAACGCCACTTTTTGTTTCAAAATTCACCTCATCTGCTAGAATATTCAAATCATAGAATAAGACTGCGGCAGTAGCAAGTGTAGCATGACCACAAAGAGACACTTCCAATTTCGGAGTAAACCACCGCAAAGAAAAACTCTTCGATTCCTTAAGCGGTTTTTGTTCAAGTGGAAGAAGGAAAGCAGTTTCCGAAAGGTTCATTTCTGCAGCAACAGACTGCAAAACAGAATCTGCACATTTACGCTTCAAAAGGCAGACAGCAGCTGGGTTTCCTTCAAACATTTTATCAGTAAACGCATCGACTATGTAGAGAGGGCAACCATTTTTCTTCATTCTATTCACTTCTCACCAATCTTGCCATAAATTCTCACAACTCTTAAGGCTTTTGCAGCTTTCTTGATCTCTTTTCATTCATATTTGAAGCCTAATAGAAATTCATTGCAGAAACCTATAGGGGTAGGCGATATTGACTGTTTTCCACGCCAAAAATGTCAAAAACCAGCAAGCCAATCCAACAAATTACACTTCTGAGACCCTGTTTAAATCCTAGGCTACTGCAAACTATCTTCATATGACAGAGACGGAGGAACCCATCAAACCTACAAGTCAAACACTAACCCCACGTTCAACCTATAAATAGGGGGGGTCTAGACCCATCCGAGACCAGAGGGTCTTTACTTGCCTTTCAGCCTTGAAGCTTTGCTCGTATCCTCGGCAGCACATCCTTCTGCATCTGAACTATGCACAACGTGCTAATCCTATAATTCTCGTCAACCTTCAACACCAAACCATCCTTAACCAACTCCCCCAAACGCGTGCTCGCAATCTTCGCACTCTTCCCAAGCTTCACCTGCAACTCATCCTTAGAAAAACCATCACTCCTCAACAACCCAAGCCGGAAACCCACGTACCCAGCCAACAACCACAACATCAAAGTCTCATTATCCGTAAGCCTATCCCGAGAAACAAGCACATTAGCACCCTCACCAGAAAAAGCAACAACACCCTTACAATCTTCAACAAGCCTCTGCAAATCAACGTTCAACGTCAACTTCTTAGCAACCTCGAAAGAAGGAACAAACTCACCAAAAAACCTGTTCAAACTCAACCAAACATCTTCTAAATTACCCTCAAAAGTCTGCTCAACACCACCAAACTTTACCTGAACCGTAACCCTGTTTTTTCCCTCTTCACTCAAGCCATCTTGCCCCGCAACCTAGCCAAAACATCATCCTCAACCCAACGCTCACCCTGCATCGTCAACTTAAACTCAGGCCGACTCGGATCAGGCTTAAACACCTGCCCACGCTTAGTCATCTCATTCAACCGCGCAGGAACCATACACTTGATCCCACTAGACTCCAAAAGCTTCTGAATCTGCGCCGCCGTACTCTTCTTCTCATCCGACGCATACAACGTAATCCCAATAGCCTCATAATGCGTAAGCCCCTCACGAGTAATAATCACAGGACCCTCAGTCGTAGCCTCAACCACACCCTTCAACTGAACACCCGAAGGAATCAACCTGCTCGTCACAAAACCCGCAACTTTCTCCGTAAAATCCTGCGGAAAGCTCTCGAGCGTGCTAAGAATTTCCTGCGCGCTTTCCCCTTCAACCACGATCTCGCCGAAGGGCGTCTTAATCCGAGCCTCAACCTTTCTCATTCAGCCTCGCCTCGCACGTTCAAAGTCTCTTTCTCAGCGAGAATGTAAACATACCCCGCATCCGTGTTCCAACGTCTAACCGTGCCCTTCTTAACCAACCCCAAGAGCACACTAGCCAAAACACGCCCAGCAAAGCTTAACCCGTTCGCTGCAAGCGCTTCTTTCAACTCATCCATGGTTCGCGGTCGCCACTTACCCCAATCTGTCTCAAGAATTCTGAGTATGGCTTCGTCACAGTTTTCAGTAGACGCAATCTTTGGATAATTCTCAGTCTTGGTCTCCTGTTTAGCAGCACTAGCCGCAGTTTTAACAGTCAACGTTGTCACCGTCTTGGGCTTAACACTCTCAAACGCTTTATGCACGTTAGTCATCAGCTTCGGCAAATCCTCAACCGTCTTAACAACTTCTTCGCGAGTTCCATGTATCTCGACTTCATATTCACCCATCTTCACGCGGAACCCGAAACACTCATGCTTCTCTTTACATGCCTTGTCTTGCAATTAACATCCCACGATATACAACAGTGCATACTGCTTTTAGAATTTACGTATGACAGTCGCCTTTTTACCATCATTTCTAAAAAAGCTTATTTGATCTATTCCACGCATTTTTCGCAAGAATTTTCAGCATGCGTCAACACTGAACCACTTTGCCCATCGTTTGGTTGAGAGCTCAACCCTTCAACATTACTAAGCGTTCCATCTTTTCCGATGTTTAACTGTTTTTCGCCCCTGAACGTTGACATCCTTGCGTTCAGGATTTGAATAGTGTCGCCTATCGAGATAGAGCCTATTTGTTCATTCCACAAACACAGTTTGATAGTTCCTGTTTCATCTGCAATCATAACGTTAACGACGCTAGCGTAGTTACCGAACCGTGTAAAAACAGATTTCGGACTTGGAATCTCCAACACTTTAGCCTTCAAATTGACCTTTTTCATCCCAGCCCGTAGATCCTTGATTGAAAGAAACCGTGACTTCGCATTTTTCTTTATTAGATGTCTATTAATCATATCGGTTTTCATGTAATTCCTAATCGGATTCTCCTGTCCCAAGAGGAAATCCCTGAGTATTGGAAATTGTGCAACAACTTTGGAATCTTTCAGAATTAAAAAGACGGCTTTATCCTGTGTTTTACCGCGACATTCGATTGAAAGGTTTCCACATCTGGATTTCTCATTTTCTTCTGCCGAGACTAGTGCATTAAAAAATCTGTCAGGCTCAACCTCATATTTTATTGAAAGAAAAGCGAGATATTCGCCTGCAGACACTTTGTTTCTCAAGGCTCTTTTACTCTTTTTTCATTTTATTTTTATTGTAGAAATTATTCTCGGACAATTCTAAATGTTTGTATCGCGTCCTTTTGTCAGTGCTTCCATCTGCGAGAATTCTACCCACTAACATAGCACTTTGTTACATATTAATATATGCACTGGCATACGAAAATGAAACTGAACGTTTAGAAGCTTCACAATCGACATGTTGTTAGTGGATAAGACCAAATCAAACGCATGCATATTTGATTCAAAAAGAGAAATCACTGTGACATTCCGCAGCATAGTGTTCTTACGTATTTCGACATATATCGAATAGGGAATAGCGTATTAAATATTAAGACACCATAGTATACTCTACATCAAAAAATTCTGAAGCACAAGAGGAGTTACATTGGCTAAAAAAGGGTTATCTGTATGGATCCTCAGCACCCTCACCTGCATAGCACTCGTGCACTTAATCGAAGCAACCACCGTCCTACTCTTCAACAACCCGATCAGACTCCTCCAACTCTATCCCCTAATAAACGAAAAACTGCAAACTATAACTCCGACCATCTACTTCTGGGCAAGCGCCGTATCAACCATCATCCTATGGGGAATCACTTGTGCAGTAGTCTTCGAAAACCCCGTAGAAACCTTCCTGAACAAGATACTTTCAGATGCCAAAAAACAAACCGCCGTCGAAACCCAATTACTAGAAGATAAGAGCGAAGTCCTCGATGCAATGTACGAAACAATCGAATCAGACAACGAAATCCTCGCACAAGTCAAAGACCTGATGTACAACGTAAGAATAGACGTCAAAGAAATCCAGCCCCTAAAAGAAAGCATGGACAAAATGAAAACAGAATTCACGAACCTTAAAAAAGAAATAAAGAGACTAGAAGAAAAAACCCAAAACCCCAAAACGTGCCCAACATGCGGAAAACCAATACTACCTGAATTCAAAATCTGCCCCTACTGCGGCGCAAACATTAAACTCCTCCCAGAAAACATCATCGCAGTAAAAGAATACCGATAATCAACGAGAGCATATAAAAGCTATTTCTTCAACTCTTTTATCACGTGTTCAAGCTTCTTCCTTATCAGCTCACTAACAACGTCTGCATTTGCCTTACCACGCACTTCCTTCATAACCATACCCATAAGCACACCAAACGAGTTTTCCCCACGTTCCTCAACAAGGTCCCTGTTTTTCTCAATAATCTTTTCAACAGTTCTTTCCAGCTCTTCCTTCGTAAAAATCTGTAGACCAAGGCTACTGATTGCCCCATCCAGACTTTCGTTTTCGTTCTTAGCGAGCCACGTGAAAATATCAGGTATGATTTCCTTAGTTAATTTTCCAGAGCCCAAACTTCCGAAAATCTCCTTCATTCTGTCCTCTGAAACCTTCTCAGCCTGCACGCCTTCACGCTTAAGCCCTTTCAAAGTTTCAGTCAAGAAAACCGCAACAACTGTTGGCGAAACATCGCTCTCTTTTACTACCGCTTCAAAGAGTTCGCTGTACTCCGAATTCAGTATCTGCTTTGCCAGCTTCTGATTTAACTTGAATTCTTTCATTAAACGTTCGAGCTTCTGTTCAGGAAGCTCTGGCAGGTTTGAACTGATTTTCCCGATGTAGTTTTCAGTTATCCGTGTGGGTGGAATGTCTGTCTCAGGATACATTCTTGCCGCTCCTGGTCTGGGTCTCATGAACCGTGTTGTCCCGTCAGGGCTTGGAGCACGGGTTTCTTCTGGAACGCCTTTAATGGCTTCTCGAGCTCTTTCCACCACTGCTTTCAACGCGTCCTTGCAGTTTTCAGGGTTATCTGCAACAAACACCACCGCATCTTCCTCTTCAGCGTTGACAGCTTTTTCTAATGCTTTCACTTCTTCTTCTGTCACTCCGTACGCTGGCATCTCGTCTATATGGAAGATTCCGCCAACTCTGCCCCAGAACCTTGCTCGATCAGCCATCTCAGTTCCAAGACGGAAATCTGGCAGAAGCTCTTGTTTCAGAAAACCCTTGAATCTTGGAAGTTTTACAGCGAGCACCTGCTGGTTTTTGTCAAGAGCTTTGCGGATTACCTTGCATTTTGTCTGTTTAAAGACGCTTGTCACATCGTAAAACTCGTCTTTTAATTCTTCTTCTTTCGCGTTTTTTTCCTTCAGCTCTCTGCTTATTTTTATCAGGTTTAGTTGTCGTTGGACTTCGTACTCGACAAAAAGTGAGACTAATTCAAGTTCTTGGACGCCCTTGATTTCTGTCAAGGCTCCGTCTGAAATTGATACGTTTAGGTCTTGACGAATCGTGCCCAAACCACGTATAACTTTGCCCGTGGCTCTAAGGATGGTGCCGATGGCAAGCGCAACTTCCTGAGCTTCTTTCGGTGAATGAATTACCGGAGCAGTGGCAACCTCTATCAAAGGAATGCCTAAGCGGTCTATGCGGTAACGCATTACGTTGCCTTCTTCGTCACCAGTTTTTCTTGCCGCATCCTCCTCTAAGCTTGCGTGTTGGATTGGAACGGTTTTTTCTCCAACTTTGATTTCGCCGTTCAAGGCTATCACGCAGGTTCTTTGAAAACCCGTTGTGTTCGAGCCGTCTATCACCGTCTTGCGCATCACGTGAACTTCATCTATGGGCTTCGCTTTCATCAACAAAGCTGCAGTCAAAACCGTTTCAACAGCTTCCATGTTTAACGCATGCGGCGGTTCTTCATCCATCTCTACGAGGCATGAGGTTTGATTGTTTGCTTCATAAAGGATTTTGACTCCTTTCTGGAACTCGAAGTATGCCGCAGGATCCACTTGACCTAACTCGCTCTGTGTAGGTCTGAGTCTTCGTAGAAACGTTGTTTCAGGCTCATCCTTAAAGAGTTCTGGCTTACAATTGCAGAATAATTTTGCTCTGGTGTTAAGTTGCTGATGGATTTCCAAGCCAACTTTCAAGCCGATCTTTTCATAATCCACATTCAACAGTCATCCCTTCCTACTCATTCGTCACAAGTTCTTTCTGGAAGAGTTCGAGGTGAATATTCACATGCAATGTTTGTCTTCAAGAGCTTCTCCGCTTCTTTTACATCTTGGGTTTGTCCAAACACCCACATCAACTTGACAAGCGCAGTCTCGGGAAGCATATCTTCTAGAGGAACAACGCCCAAAGCAAGCAAATCACGACCTGCATCGTAGACGTTCATGTTCACACGTCCCCAAATACACTGCGAAGCCATAGCTACCAGCATGTTTTTCTCCACGGCTTTTCTTATAGTTTCAAAACAGTACTTACTTACATGTCCCAGACCTGTTCCTTCAAGAACTAAACCCTTGAAGCCTTTCTCTACGTGCCACCGTATGATTTCCGGGCTCATGCCCGGATAAAACTTCACTAAAGCCACTTTTTCGTCAAATTCAGGCTTCAGAACAAGCTTGTTTGAAAGATCGCGTTTCTTGTAATCATCCACCAGCATGGTTATTTTTTGGTCTTGAACTCTTGCAATGGGCAAAGTGTTTACAGATTTGAATGTGTCTCTTCTGCTCGTGTGGCATTTCCTAACTTTCGTTCCCCTGTGCAGGGCGATTGAAGTATCTGATGGGGTCTCGTGCATTGCCAATGCTACTTCAGCGAGAGAAGCTTTTGCTGCAGCTGCGACTGCTCCTACAAGGTTTGTTGCCGCGTCGGAGCTCGGACGATCTGCTGAGCGTTGTGAACCAACAAGAATCACGGGCACAGGCAAGTTTTGCAGTGCGAAGCTGAGACCGGCAGCCGTGTACCCCATCGTGTCTGTTCCATGAGCCACCACAACGCCATCAACACCTTGACGTATCTGCTCAGCAATGGCTTTGGCTAGTTCTGACCAGTTCTTTGGCGTGATGTTCTCGCTGAAAAGGCTGAAAAGTATGTGAGCGTCTATGCGTGCGATGTTGGCTAGTTCTGGGACGACGCTGTAGAGGTCGCTTGCTGTCAAGGCTGGTCTTACGGCGCCTGTTCGGTAATCCACTCGGCTGGCTATCGTTCCTCCCGTGCTTATTATGGCTACTTTTGGCAGTTGCGGGTTTTGTTCTGGTGAGGGTGGCGGGGTAAACGTTGGTTTGGTTCCTCTTCCAATTCTCTCTATTCTCATGTTTGATGTGATGTGCATGCCGATGTTGTAGCCGTTTTTCAGTTTTATGACTACATGTTTTTCGTCGCTGTACTCAGAACGAGGTATCAGTATTCCCTCGTAAACTTCATCATCCTTCATGATGCGTATCATGTCGCCTACTTCAGCGTTAGCCTTCTTTATGGCTTCCAAAGCGTCGCCTCTGTAACCTGAACTCTTTTCTTTTTCACTCATCTTCCTATTTCTCCAACGCTTTTGACATGTAAGCTCCATCATATTTGTAGTCGAATCGCTTATAGTATTCTTTAGTTCCAAGAGCACTTATAACTAGAATCTTTTTTAAACTATAATCTTCTTTGGATAGGCGTTCCGCTTCGGCTAACAAAACGCTGCCGTAACCTTTATGCTGCCACGCCCTTGCAAAATGTTTGCCTACGGGTACTAGTGTTCCATAGATGTGAAGTTCGCGAACTATGGAGCAGGGTTCTGCTTTAATTTCTGGTCGGTGAGCCTTTTCCGAAGGAATACGCAGCCGTAGATAGCCTATTAAAACATCGTCCTCAGGGTCTTCGACGGATATGAAAATTTCCTTTCCTTCAGAAGCTCCATACTGTGTGGTTAAGACTTTCAAGTTTTTAGGGTTAACTTTGACTCCGTCGACTGCTATTCTGTGACCTATTTCTCTGCAACGTATGCACTTGCAACGCAAACCTTGACTTCGCAGTTTTTCGTGAACAGGTTGACGAAGATTGCTTCTCTTCACGCCCGCAACAACTAACGGAGCTGGAATGTCTCTTTGAACACGCATAACCCTAACCCATGATGGAATAAACTTCTTAACTTCCACGATAAGGTTTTCTGCCTCCTCGTTCGTGTAAGGTTTATAGCTGCCTTCACTAAACCACTTGTAGGCTTTTGTGTCCTTCAAAACAAGACACGGATAAATCTTCACCATATCAGGCTTAAACCGTGAATCAGTAAAAACTCTCTTGAAAGCATCCAAGTCTTTCTTCGAACTGGAGCCTGGCATTCCAGGCATTAGGTGATAGACTATTTTGAGCCCTGCATCCTTCATTATTCTTGTAGCCTCAACCACGTCTTTTACGCTGTGGGTTCGGCCTACTAGACGGTAAATCTGGTCGCTTGGGTTTTGAACGCCTAGTTCCACGCGGGTCACACCCATGCTGAGCATGCTGTTCACGTGTGTTTCTTTCGCCCAGTCTGGTCTTGTTTCAACGGTTATGCCCACGTTTCGGGTTCTGCTTGTTTCCGCGTTCTTCTTCGCTTCCTCGATGTTGGCAGATTCCTTTTGCGTGATGGCGTCTAAGCAACGCTGAACAAACCAAGTTTGATACTCTTTGGGCGTGGCTGGAAACGTGCCTCCCATAATTATCAATTCTATCTTGTCGACACTGTGCCCTATGGCTTGCAACTGTGACATACGGCTTTCAACTTGCAGGTACGGATCAAACTTGTTCTGCAGTCCACGCATTGCTGCAGGTTCAAAACCGGTGTAGCTTTGTGGCACTCCGTGTTGTGGTCCGCCTGGACAGTAAGCGCACGGTTCTGGTTGGGGGCATGGGTAAGGTTTGGTCATCACCGCAATTACCGTGACGCCTGAGATGGTGCGCGTGGTTTTTCTTCTCAGAATCGGTAAGAGTTTCTTTCTTTCACTGGCGTTTAGCACGCTTATTATTTCCGAGTTTGAAGGGATTTTTTCAAGATGATACTTGGCGGCGATTTGCATCTTGATGTGGTTTACATCGTTGCTGCTAGAAGAGGGCATTCTAAGCATGTTTTCAATGATTTCTTTCAGGGCGTCTTTTGTGTTCAAATGTGGCTCAACTGCTTGATTTGCATAGTCATACTTAGAAATAAACTGCATTAGTCTCAGAAGGTATTTATCTTGTGTTAATACTTATGCTACGAAAACCCGTTTGATGTGGAAAAGTTGCAGGCGTCTTCAAGGTTAAGTCGGTATGTACAGCTTATTCGCTTGCTTAATCCTAACGCTAAGCTGTTTTTGGTAGCGATGGGGTTGCAGGGGTTGGGTTCGGGAATTTGGGGAGTAATCTTCTACTTATACCTGAATCTTCCTGAGGTGGGTTTCGAACCTAACTTCATCGGAAACATGTTTACAGCAAGCGCCATTGCTACAGGTCTTGTTGCTTTGCCCGCAGGCTTGCTCTGTGAACGCATAGGTCCGAAAAAAGGGTTGATGATTGGGTTTATAGCAAACCTTGCGAATCTGGTGCAAATCATAGTTTTGCAGCCTTCTGCTCTACTCTTGGCAAGCCTTGCTTCTGGCTTGATTGGAACAGTGAGTTGGGTGGC
>DATKKK010000003.1:0-30690 GCA_035542975.1 Bathyarchaeia archaeon
TTTCTTAGCGACGCATGTGATTGTCAAGCCGATCAATAATGGTTCATAAGAGACTCTTGTTCCTTCGCTGTTAATGTAAGAAACCGTTCCATAATATTCGCCAAACATACTGTTAGTATTGGCTATTTGTTTGTTGTAGCCCATGGCGGTTTGGCATTGTCTTAGGCACAAATCCTTCTTCTCATCGATAGAAACCTCGCTCGGATGCTTGTTCACACTGGTGGTTTTCTTGTCATTTACCGCTTTGACCTCTGCAAGTTTCATGCTTACCAAAGTTTTCTTTGTTGCAGCTTTCGCGATTTTCATAGCTGTCTCGACTGCTTGAAGTACATTTTCTTCATCAAGAATGTTCGAGAAAGAGAAGCCATTTCCTTTGCCGTAGAAAACTCTTACACCAATCCCAATGTTGCGAACTTCCGAAACCTTGCGAATTTCATTATCTACAGCTTCAATTTGTCCTGTTGTCGTGTCTTCACCTTTTGTCTCTGCAAAATTCGCTCCGATTCTCATGGCATGTTTTACTGCTTTCTCCATTAAGTCGTCTGTTTGTGAACCCATGTTTTCGCCTGCCAAAGACACAGTTAGTGTATCATAACCAAAGATTTAAGTTTAAACAAAAGAAGGGAGAAAAAGAAGTTTATTCTTCTTCTAAGAACCCCGTCAGAAAGATGGCATATTCACAAGGATGCTCATTCTTGAGCAGGGATTTGATCATCTTTATTTTTCCCTTCTTGCCATGCGAGACTCTTGAGATAACGTAGTCTAAGGTTTTCTTGCGGAGATCGCAGAGCCAAGTTTTCTGTCCGGTTTTCACCAGTTTAAAGTAGGGACATGTTTTGTACTTAAGCGTGAAGCCACCTTCGAAGTATTCGATTTCAACTTCAACGTCAAGCTCGCGGTACATGTCAAGCACTCTGTCGCCGACTTCTCTGATTGTCCATGGATAGTCTTCGGGAAACATTTCGTCTAATGGTTCCTTTATTTTGCTGAAAGCTTCCTCGCAGGAGCTTGCAGACATTTCCGTTATCAACGCTTGCATTAGCTTCTTGCGTGGAACTGGTTCGAGGACTGGTTTTTCAAGCGGTTTGAGTTTAAAGCTTAAAAGGTTTTGAAAGACGGTTGTCGAGATTTCGTAGCCGAGTTCTTTGAACATTGACTCGATCAATGTACGTTGGCTGTTCATAATTAGCAGGTCGATTTTCTTGAAGATTATCGTGAAGTGTTCATCGTCGACAAACCGTATTTCCGCGTCTGGCTGTACAGACCCAATGTTTTTCAGGATAAAAGTTTGTGCTAGTTTCTTGATTTTCTCAGGGTCGTTCCTTGCCAACATTCTAATGGCGTTTGAGACACGAATACCCATCGTGCGGTATATTTCGCTGAATTTTTCCTTGTTAGTGTCGTAAACTCTGATAGCAAACGAATTGAAAACCTCGCGTGGGACAGGGATAACATCTAGAAATTGTTTGCCGATCGTTTGATAAAGGCTAACTTCCAATACTTGATCAAGAAGGCTTTGATCTTCAGGACCAACATATTGAATCGATAGGTTCGCGTTTGTTTGTTCCACTGAAAACTTGAGAAGCTTCCAGCCACGTGTTGCGAGAACCACCGAGAGCATCACGATTGAAAGCTTTGCCACCGATGGGGTTGTTGACTGGAATGAAAGATCCAACGTTTTTTCGTCAACTTCACGTAATATCTTGGCTTGTTTAAACCAGTTCATCTTTATGAAAGCAGACAGCAAGCTTTGCACAAACTCTTTTGGATCTTTCGGAAGTTCACTTGTGCCAAGAGCGATTCTTATGTCTTCTAGAAGTGAACCAAAATCCGTGATCGGCTCTTCCAGATGCTTTTCCGCCCAATTCATGAACGCTGGACCGACAAGCATCAGAGAATTCCTGAACAAGCCCGGGGTGGAACTTGTCAATCTCTTTTCAACTTGTTCGTTCAGAAGCTCTCCGAATTCCTTTTTCCTCAACGGATAAATCTCTTGTCGTATCATTTTTACGGCTATGTCTTCTCCCATCACTCGCATGTCAAAGGAAACCTGTAAGCCTTCAAGTATGGTGGATGTTTGGAAGGCAACAACCTCTGGCAACCGTTTGAAAGCGTTTGGCCTCAAAATTACGGTGCTGTCCATTTCATTGTACGATGCAATCTCGAACAATCGAGTTAGGCTTTCTATTTCTTCAAGTATAATCATGAATTCCTTAAAGTTTGAAGGCTTTTTCCATGCCACAGAGTCCTTTAAGATTTCAACAGTGTTCTTTGCTTCTGCTTTCTGTTCTGTAATGAAGTCTTGGATGGACTTGTCTCCAATGGCAACTTCTAGAAGACTGTCGATTGTTTTTCTTCCAACCGACGTCAAATCTAAAGCTTCTCTAAGGTTTACTTGTTCATTTGCTTTCGCTTTTATGGCGCAGTCTTCGCATGAACCGACTCTTTCAACTCTGAGCAACGTCTCCACCGCTTTTTCTATAACACGGTTTTTGGTTCCGTAAGTCTTCGTCAGCTGCTCAATCAAGTCATCCGTTTTCTTCGTTATCGTAGTGTGAAGATGAACAGACATTTCTTTCCCCGATTATGTCCTAAAGATGTGTTTCTATTAAATGTGTGTTCAAAAAACGTAGTTTATGTACATAGAAAGAAACAAGAAAAAAGAAAGAGGAAGTTTATTTGCTAGATAAGTTACGGGATTCAGCGATTGACACGGTTTTTCTTTTACGAACAAGCATTGCTTCTGAAACCCTTTTAACAGCGTTCATGTAGGCTGCGACCCGCATGTTTACGTTGTATTGCTGTGCCACTGCTAAGACTTCTTGGAATGCGTTAACTATCGTATGTTCTAACTTGTTCCGCACTTCTTCTTCAGTCCAGTAATAGTTCATCTGGTTCTGCACTTGTTCAAAGTAGCTGACGATCACACCGCCCGAGTTTGCCAGGATGTCGGGAATCACGAACACGCCGTTTCTGAACAGGATTTCGTCTGCTTCGGGTGTTGTCGGGCCGTTCGCGCCCTCAGCGATCATCTTGGCTTTAATTCTGCCCGCGTTTGCCCTGGTAATCTGGTTCTCTAATGCTGAAGGAACAAGAATCTCACAATCCAGCTCCAGCAATTCCTCGTTTGTAACGCTGCTGCTTCCCTTGTAGCCAATAACTGAGCCTGTTGCGTTCTTGTGCTCCATCACTTTTATCGGGTCGAGCCCTTTGGGATTGTAAATTCCGCCTTTGGAATCTGAGACAGCGATGATTTTGCAGCCGATTTCGTTCAGTAACCTAGCAGCGTGGAAGCCGACGTTTCCGTAGCCTTGAACCGCGACTGTTGAGCCCTTGAGGTTTATGCCCAGATGCTCTGCACCCTTGATGACAGTGTACATGACTCCTCTTGATGTCGCTTCGTTCCTACCGAGGGAACCGCCTACCCTTATTGGTTTTCCAGTAACTACTCCGAACGCATTGTATCCTACCATTTCGCTGTACTCATCCATTATCCACGCCATAGTTTGAGAATCAGTGTAAACATCAGGAGCAGGCACGTCCGAATAAGGTCCTATGAACCGTGCAAAAGCACGCGCATACCCTCTGGTCAATTTTTCCAGTTCTCCAACAGACATTTCCTTCGGATTGCATCGGATTCCGCCTTTTCCTCCTCCTAACGGAAGACCCGTCACAGCGGTTTTCCAAGTCATCCATGCTGACAACGCAACAACTTCATCCAACGTCAAGTCAGGGTGGTATCTTATGCCGCCTTTTGTCGGACCGAGCGCATCACTATACTGTACACGATAGCCAGTGAACACTTGTATCGTTCCATCATCCATAACTACGGGAATGTTGATTATGATTGTCCGCATCGGTCGCTTTAGCATCTCATGTACGCCAGAATCAAGGTTCAGCTTTTCTGCTGCTGTATCCAGCAGTTTCAGAACTGCTTCATACGGGTTTGGTGACACTTTGATGGGGGCTAATGTTTCGAACCGGACAGATACTGCTGTTTGGGATTTCTCCATGAGGTTCTGGAAGTTTTCTCTTGCAGCTTCGCCATTACCTACGGAGCTTCCGAAAAACCACAGGTAAGCTTGAACGATGGCTTCTGGTCTTTTCGAAGTGAAAGAGCCTGCAGGCGCCATTTTCGGATTAGCTGAGAAATAGTCGATGATCACTCGAAGCAAGTTGACTTCGTCTTTTGACAGTAAACGCCATTTTCCGAGTGGTTGCGGTGCTTCAACATGAACATATTCGGCTTCGTTGATTTTTCTTTCAAGCTCTTCGAATATCTTCACTGCATCTGCCTCTGGAATACCGAAGTTTTCTGAGTACGTGGTTGTTAACGCATAGTGCGCTGTGGTGTAGCTTTCAATTCTCGCCGTTAATTCAGGTTTCTCTGCGAAGAAGTCAGTCATCAGTTTTAGCATTCCTAATTCTCGTCCTGAAACTTCTACCGAGTTTAACATTCATTGCATCTCCATTTTCTAGAGGATAATGAATGCTATGTTCAAATATAGAAGGCTTATGTACATAATGTACACATAAGAACACTCCTGACACACACCTAAACGTTTTTAACAACGACCACAAATCAAAGTTTGAGGAAAAATAGAATGGAGAAACAAAAGACTGACATGCTTTCAACAGGAATAAAAAGTCTAGACCAGCTTTTAGACGGCGGGCTTCATCTAGGCGAAAATGTGCTATGGGAGATAGAATCAGGAACGTTTGCTCTAGAGTTTCTCTACAATTTCATGAAACAAGGAATAACAGAAGGAAACCAAGTCATATACCTCGACTTCATCTACCCACCGCAAGCAGTGATGTTACACCTAGACCCATTAATCAGAACACTTCCAGAAGGATGGGAAAGCAAGTTTCTCGTATTAGATTGTTTCTCCGAATCATCAGGTCAAGGCGAATTAATATTCAGCGACTTCTATGATAAAGCACCTTCGTGGATTAGAAAAGTTCCGAGCTCAAAAGACCCTGAACAATTTCACAGGTTTTTTGGAAGAATAGAAAGAGAATTCGTAACCCCGGGAACACGACTTGTTTTCAACAGCTTATCTTTAATGGAACACATGTGGGGACGCGAAGCAGTTAAAGCCTTTTTTGGACACGTTTGCCCCGCGCTTTACGCTTATCAGACCTTGGCTTATTGGACGATAGCGAAAAATGCACACCCCAAAGAGTTCTGCGCCATCATCGAGCATATGACGCAGGTGGTTGTGGAACTGTCGAAAGACGGAGTAAAACGGTATATTGAGGTTAAGAAAGGCGGTTCGCGATATAATCCTGAAACCTACCAACGACGCGAATATGCTGCCGAAGGACTGAAAGTCAAAATCTCGTAGAAGACTCATAATGTAATTTGTGTACACGTATGTACATTATTACGCCGTTTTAAAGTAACGCTTAAATGCAAACTCATTTTACTCATCTACTCTAAAAGTTTGTAAATTGATGGAGAATGGAGGAAAATGACAGAACGTGTACATAAAAACAGCTCCTACCTAAACGGCAAATCAACAACCGGAACCCAAACACGAGTCAAAGACACAAGCCCCACAAGCGGCATGTGCCCCATTTGCATCCGCGACTGCCCATTCCTATGCGAAATAAGCCTTTCAGCCTTCAGAGGAAGAGAAGCACTATACCCAGAGCCAGTGCAGTTCGGCTACAGCACCGCGGGCGCACTGAAAGACTTCGGACTAGACTGGTCACACTTCAACATACAAGCAGGCCTATTTGATGCACAAGGAATCGAACCGAACTCTGACTTAACCATATTTCCAAACGTTGACATAGAAACCAAAGTCGGCGGCATACCACTACGAGTCCCAATTCTGAATGGCGCATTCGGCTCAACTGACGTTGCAAGACTAAACTGGGAAGGCTTAGCAGTAGGTGCAGCAATCTCTGGCGCATCCATAATCGTCGGCGAAAACGTCTGCGGCATGGACCCAGATGCACAGATAACCAACGGAAAAGTCACGAGCTCAAAAGAGTTGAAGCGAAGAGTTGACCTGTTCAGAAAGTTCTGGGATCAGAAATACGGAGAAATCGTGGTACAAACAAACGTGGAAGACCAAAGACTCGGCGTTGACGTATACGCCATCTCAAAGCTGGAAGTGAACGTCATCGAAAGAAAATGGGGACAAGGCGCAAAAGCCATCGGAGGCGAAGTCCGCGTAAGAGACCTAGAAAGAGCCATAATGCTGAAGAAAAGAGGCTACATAGTAATCCCAGACCCAGAAGACCCAGTAATACAGAAAGCGTTCAAAGATGGAGTTTTCAAATCCTTCGAAAGACACAGCAGAGTAGGCATACCTAAAGAGAAAAGCTTCATAGAAGACATAGAATGGCTGCGAAAACAAGGCGCAAAATACGTAACACTGAAGACAGGAGCATACAGACCCTCAGCAGTCGCCTACACTATGAAGATGGCTTCAGAAGCCAGGATTGACTACGTGTCCTTCGACGGTGCAGCAGGCGGAACAGGAATGAGCCCCGTACCGATGATGGATGAAATGAGCATACCAACAGTATACTTGGAAGCTATAGTTCTAAAATGCGCACAAATCTTGAAGAAGAAAGGACGCTACGTTCCAGACCTGATCATGGCAGGCGGATTCATAGAAGAGACGTCAATCTTCAAGTCGATAGCGATGAGCAACTTCGGAGACGGACCGTTCATCAAAGCCGTCCTAATGGGACGATCGCCGATAACAGCAGCCTTCAAGGGAAGCTACTTCAAACAACTGTCTGATGAGGGCAAGTTGCCCGCAGCATTCGCAAACAAATTCGGCAGTACACCGGAGAAGTTCTTTATAGCCGCACCAGATCTGAAAAAGAAATATGGCGAACGCTTCAAAGAAATACCATGGGAAGCCGTGGCGGTATACACATACTTGACGGACAGAGTAGGCGTTGGACTCAAACAGCTTATGGCAGGAAACAGAAAATGGAAGTTAGATCTTCTCAGCAGAAATGATCTGATGAGCTTTTCTGAGAGAGCTGCCAAAGTAACAGGTATTCCAATGCCTGACGAAGTAGAAAAAGATGCAGTCGAGAGAATTCTCGAGTAGCATCCCACCATCTTTTTTCTTCTGTTTTTACAGTAATGTTTATTAGAATAGCGTAAAGCAGATTGAAAATCTCGGGAGAAATCCTTATGGTAGAGAAACACACAGCGTTAACAGTCGCACAAGAACAGTTGAAGATTGCTTCTGAAAAACTGAAACTTGACCGTTCAATGCATGCGTTGCTCGCACATCCAAAACGATCACTCATAGTGTCCGTAGCAATAACAAAAGACAACGGCGAAAAAGCCGTTTACACAGGATGTCGAGTACAACATTGGGACGCAAGAGGACCATTCAAAGGAGGAATACGCTACCACCCAAACGTCACACTAGACGAAGTAACAGCACTTTCAATGTGGATGACATGGAAATGTGCAGTGGTTAACATTCCCTACGGTGGCGCAAAAGGCGGAATCTGCTGCAACCCAAAAGAAATGTCAAAAGGCGAACTGGAAAGAATGACCAGACGATACACAAGCTTACTTTACGAGTTCATAGGACCATATCGTGACGTACCAGCACCCGACGTTTACACGGACTCGCAGACCATGGCGTGGATAATGGACACTTACAGCCAGATAACCGGCTACAGCGTCCCAGGATGCGTCACCGGCAAACCAATCAGCATAGGCGGTTCAGAAGGAAGAGAACAAGCAACTTCATTAGGCGTCGTAGTCTGCGCGAGAGAAGCAGCAAAACTCTTGGGCATGAAGCTAAAAGGATCAACAGTTGCAGTTCAAGGCTATGGTAATGTAGGCATGAACGCTGCTAAAATAGCGTATGACATGGGCTGCAAGATAATAGCCGCAAGCGATTCGATGGGCGGAATCTACAACCCGAACGGTCTAAACCCATACGAAGTACAGGAACACAAGACAAAAACAGGTTCAGTTGCCAAATTCAAAGGAAGCAAAAGCGTAACAAACGAAGAACTACTGGAGCTTAAATGCGACATACTAATACCAGCTGCCTTAGAAAATCAAATAACCAATACTAACGCGGATGGAATCAAAGCAAAGATAATATCTGAGGGCGCGAACGGCCCGACAACACCCGAAGCAGACAGAATACTACATGAGAAAGACATAGTGCTGTTACCAGACATCTTAGCTAACTCAGGCGGAGTGGCAACAAGCTATTTCGAATGGGTTCAAAACCTGACACGCGAACACTGGACAGTGGAAGACGTTAACCGAAAACTAGAAGACAAAATGGTCAGAGCTTTCAATGATGTTCACAAGATATCAGTGAAAGAAAAGAGCGACATGCGAACCGCAGCGTTGATGCTCGGCGTTGGAAGAGTGGCTGAGGCTATAAAGACGCTGGGCTTGTGGCCATAGCAGAAGCAAAAAACACATTTCCCTTTTTTATTTGTTAAAAAGTCAAAGTCGCTCTATAATTCCTGAAGGATGTCACGTTCTGATCTAAATTTTTAAACTACAGTTGTTATATGTATCTCAAACAGCAACTTCCGAGGGAGGAGAAGCGAAGGATGCAGAAGACCGTCTCAACTAAAATTGAAAACCTAGATTTCGTCTTTGAAAACTCGATTGTAAGAATCATAGCAAACAGAAACTTTCCTCAGATAGAACTCGCCGGACTTAACGTCGGGCCTTTTGAAGAAGGAAACGAGTATGAAGTTCATTACTGGATAGCCCACACGCTTGAAAAATCTGGCGTTGTCCATTTCCGAGAGGAGGAGCTTCTAGACTCGGCCAAGCTTTTCAAAATCCAATGGAGAGAACGGGCTCAAACAGCAGGGCAAATATCTAAACTGTCTGATGATTTTTACCCTAAACTTCGAAGATACCTTGCAGAGCTTAAAGAGGAATCTATAAAGGCTCCAGAAAAAATGCGCGGATACGAGACGGTAATGCATTTAACACGTGACATAGTGAACTCCAGATTAAGAAAAATAGTTTCACTTGCTTCAACACCGTCTCAGACTGAGCAAATACTAAAAAACCTTGCAGGCGAAGAAAGATTTCTTTATCTTCAACTCTCAGAACTCATTCATAACTGGCGGAAACAAATATTGGAATACGAAGGGACTGAAGAATGACAGAAGAAATAGAAGCAATAGACCCGCAAGAACGCTTCCAAGAATTTCTGAAGATTGAAAGATACCGTCAAAGAATCTCGCAGTTGTCAGTAGGAGGCAAAACTTCTCTAGTTGTTGATTTTGAGGAGCTTCTGGCTTTTGACCAAACCCTCGCTGAAGAGCTCTTGGAAAAACCTGACGAATACTTAAGACACGCCAACAACGCAGCCTACGCGCAACTACAAATAGAAGACCCTGAATACGCTGAGAAAAAAGCAGTAGTAGATGTAAGAATAGTACGTTTGCTGGAGGCTGCACCACTACGGAAACTAGGTTCTGAAATGATCGGCAACCTTGTCATGGTCGAAGGCATAGTTGTTCGCTCGTCACCTGTTCGCCCCATGGTCATGCAAGGAGGCTTCAAATGCAAAAGATGTGGCACCATAATCCCAGTGACTCAAACAGGCGCTTTCCTTAAGGCTCCCTTTGAATGTAGCAGCCCTGACTGCCACTCAAAAGGTCCCTTTGATTTTGTACAGGAAGAATCCACGTTTATCGACTCACAAGACCTCCGTATTCAAGAAAGACCCGAAGACCTCCCCCCTGGACAGTTACCAAGAACGCTGAGTGTTAAGCTTGTTGGAGCCGAAATCGTTGACGTTGCAAGACCAGGCGACCACGTTTCAATAGTAGGGGTAGTTCGCGCAGTTGCGCCAACGCTACCTGGAGTTGGGAAGCTTCGTACATTCACGTTACACATAGATGCTAACTCGATTGAAGTTTTAGGTAAGGAACCGGAGACCGCGCTTCCTTCGCCAGAAGAAGAGGAGAAAATCCTTGAGCTTGCAAGAGACCCATGGATACATCGAAAAATCATAAACTCTATCGCACCATCAATCTACGGTTACGACCACATAAAAGAAGCCATAATGTACCTTCTCTTCGGTGGAGTGGGCAAAACCCTTCCAGATATTACGATAAGAGGAGAAATGAATGCTTTACTGGTTGGAGACCCTGGAACCGCAAAGTCTCAGCTTCTTCAATACGTCTCCAGAGTTGCGCCTCGAGGATTGTATACTTCTGGACGAGGCACTACAGCGGCAGGCCTGACTGCCGCGGTAATACGGGAAAAAGGTGGTGGAATGAGTCTTGAGGCAGGAGCCCTGGTCTTGGCTGACAAGGGAATTGCATGCATCGACGAGATGGATAAGATGCGCCCTGAAGACAGGGTTGCTATTCACGAAGCAATGGAACAGCATACGGTTTCAGTGGCGAAAGGCGGCATAGTTGCAACGCTTAACGCAAGAACCGCTATACTTGCAGCCGCAAACCCAGCTTTAGGAAGGTATGAACCGCATCGCACCGTGGCTGAAAACATCTCCTTACCCGTCACTATACTTTCAAGGTTTGACTTAATCTTCGTTCTAAGAGATGTGCCTAACAAAGAAACGGACAGCAAGATGTCTGAACACATCCTAGAACTTCATAGAAAAAGCGCAAGTCCAGTGGAGTCGCCGATATCGTTGGAGCTCCTGCGAAAATACGTAAGCTACGCCAAAGGGATCAGACCTGTTTTAACTAATGAGGCGTTGAAACGCCTTAATGACTTCTACTTAGCAATGCGCTCCGCGAGCGAGGCGGAAGGCTCGCCAGTCGCGATAACCGCTCGCCAACTCGAATCGCTTGTACGTACAGCCGAAGCAAGAGCACGAGCAGCCCTAAGAAAAGAAGTGTTAGCTGAAGACGCAGAAGCAGCCGTTGCTATAATGAAAAGGTCTCTGGAAGAAGTTGGAATCGATCTGTCCTCATATAAGATGGACATCGACATTATAATGACTGGAAAACCAAAAAGCGTCAGAGACAAACTGCAAACAGTTCTGTCAACGCTGATGGAGATGGAAAAAGAAACGGGAATCGTTGAAAAAGCAGCACTCTTAAGCGAACTGGAAACAGAATACAAGATTCCTAGGGGAGAAGCGGAAAGACTTATTGGACAATTACTGCGTGAAGGAACGATTTACTCGCCTAGAGAAGATTACTTGAAGAAAACATAAAAAGGGATGCGTTTATTGTGCAGCTTCAACGTTAGTTTCCTTATGATACTGAGCGTTTGAAGTGAAAGCTGTGATGCCACAGGTTATACCAACATCATTCAAGGCGATACTATCGGGCTTCATTACATAGATCACCAAAGTCCAACCGGATTTCAAAGTCAAATCGTTAGTGGCTTGAGCGAAGGTTCGAGAAGCATTTTGAACTACTATTGATGCAGTCGAACCGCTTAGAGAATTGTTAGTCACAGATAGATCGTCTGAAACCGTTACAGTGTCGGTTCTCCAATAGTAAATGTTGCTCCATTGACATTCTTGACCTCGAACTGAGAACTTGTCAATCACGCAGTCTTTTCCTCCAGTGTTAAGAATTACAATTGCTGCCTGAGACCAATCGCCCGTTGTGTTGTACCAGATGTGCTGTTTTGTCAGGTACAAAGATTCTTCTTGAACCCTTGTTGTCGTTATGTTTATGGCGTAGAATGTTACAACTGTTGCGAGCAATACTGAAACGACTAGTATGATTAATGTTGTTACTACTGTGCTTAATGCTTTCTTTTTCCTAAATAGATTCATGATTTTGCATCTCCGCACCTTAAGCTTTAGGGATAAGAACGGAAAAGAATGATAAGACGCCTTGTGTGTCACAAAGCCTAAGCAACGTAACGATTACTATTCACACAGTCGATTAAGGCTTCGAACTTTGCAGAAATATTCATAATCAAGTTTTAGTGAAATAATTCGAAATCCTAGAGAACCATTAAAAGCATAATGATGGTTATTACTCGCACGATGTACAGTGAAGCTTCAATGAAAACAGTGATGGTTGTCGTCGGCACAAGACCAGAAATCATAAAGATGGCACCAATAGTCAGAGCTTTACAAAAAAAGAAGACACCAATGATTTTCACCCACTGTGGTCAACATTACGATTACAACATGTCCCAGCAATTCATCGAAAACCTTGAACTCCCAAAGCCTGACTATGGTTATAGACTCAGAGCATACTCACAGGGAGCGCAAACCGCACAGATAATAACGCGCATGGAAAAACTGCTGAAGAAGACTCAACCTGCAATTGTCTTGGTGGAAGGCGACACAAACGGCGTGCTTGCAACAGCCTTAGCCGCAGTCAAGCTTGGAATACCAGTTGGACATGTTGAAGCTGGGTTGAGAAGTTATGACTTACGCATGCCAGAAGAACATAACAGGCGTCTAACAGACCACGTGTCCACCTACTTGTTCGCGCCTACTGAAACAGCAGAGAGAAATTTGAAGAAAGAAAATGCTTGGGGAAAAATCTTCGTAACTGGAAACACGGTTATAGACGCCGTGATTCAACATTTGCCGATAGCAGAAAAGAAATCGAAGATAATGGAAGCCGTTCGCTTCAAAAAATTCGCCCTAGCCACCGCACATAGAGCAGAAAACGTAGATAACGTTAGAGTTCTCGCAAATTTCATGGAAGCCTTCGCAGAAGCACCTATACCAGTCGTTTACCCGATGCATCCACGCACAAAGAAAAGACTACGGCAAAACAAAACATACTCAAAAACCCAAAAATCTGGAAACCTGCAGATTCTGCCACCTCTCGGATACCTAGATTTTCTAGTCTTGATAAAGAACAGTAAAATGATTGTGACAGATTCTGGCGGTATCCAAGAAGAAGCAACCGCACCTAACATGCGAAAACCCGTCCTCATAATCCGTCTTTCCACCGAAAGACCAGAAGCGGTTAAGGCTGGCTTCGCCGAAGTTGTGGGCGTGGAAAAACAGAACATAGTAGACGCTATGAAAAGAATATTGACAGGCCGCAAACAGCTACCTGCAAAGTCTCCTTATGGAGAAGGAAATGCGGCAGAAATAATAATTGACATAGTTAAGAAGGAAGTAGGTGCTTGATTTTTTATGAAATGTACGTGACTTTCTTGTCTTCTTCTTTCCGTACTTCCTCAGCCATTATAGCTCTTTTTTCTTCGATCTTCTGCAGCCGCGTGACCATTTTGTCCGCCTTGCCGATCTCCTCATCCAAGCCGCCTAACTCTACGTTAAAATTGAACATGTTTTGGAGAACTTCCACGACGCTTTTAGCTGCCCTCGGGTCGGGCAAGTACCCTCGTGTTTCGCCCAAAAGACAAAGTGCATCAGTTTTTTTGAAATGGGCTAAACCTAGAATTAAGCCTGCCGTGCCGACGATGGGGCTTCCGATAGGGCTTACCATGGCTTTAGCTTTCAGAGCCTTGTTTAAAAGTTCTTGGTTCGTTGCTGCTGCGATGACATTGGGTTTGTTCTTGGCTTCCATTCGATAGCCGCCTAGGGTGACGATCATCTTTATGTTGTGTCGTCCTGCAAAATCCAGTAGGCAATCAGAGATTTCATATTGACCTTCAATAGTTTGTGCTTGACTGTCGCCTGTGAAGAAAACCAAGTCGTTTTTTCCGTTTTTGTCTTTCCAGAAATAGAATGTTCCTCGAAGAAGCCTGACGTTTCCTTTCTTGCTGACGAGTACAAAATATGGAAAATGCGGCGAGTATAAATACGCGAATTTTTCTGCTTTAAGTTGTTTTATCAAATAACGGATGGCTATTTTGCCGACAAGTCCCAGTCCTGGAAGACCTTCAATTAATATGGGATTGTTTAAATCGGCTTTAGCGAATTCTTTAATGAAGGTTTCCTTCACTCTTTTGACTCTCCTTTCTTAAAGCCATCCTATACTTAAGGTACTTATCGTCTGGTGAAAATTTTGCTGGATGTGGTACTCTAACTCTTCCTCCACAGTAAGGGCATGCAGTGACTTTTAGCGTGTATTTTCCACATTTCTCACATTTTCTCAGAAGCCAGACCATCATTTCTCCCTTCTGAAAGTTCCTTGCCCGCCTGCTTTGTCCACGCTTGAAACAACGCTTTGGGCGACTTTTTGCAGAATGTCTTCTGCACTCTTGTAATTTTCAGCCATGACCTCAATCGCATACTTTGGTGCAGCAACAACGTAGAAGTGGAATTTGCCTTCTTTAGATTTCTCGGTTTTCTTCGCATTCATGAAAGCTTCTTTAATTATTTTTGCTCCGTTTGGTTTTGCGCATCGAAGCTCGATGATGCCTTTCACTTTGACCATAGGCACGCGTATTCTTTCTTTTGCGACCTCTGCAAAAGCAGATGCAAGCTCCTCAGCCACACCGATTTTGGTTAGAACTTCCGAGCCCTCTTTTGCAGCTTTCTCGAAGCCTTCGTACAAACCATATTCCTTTTCTACAGGCTCGCCTGCCTTCTTGTAAACTTCATCAACAGACACCCCTGTTTTCTCTGCGACATCCCGAAGCAAAGCATCAGCCTTTCGCTCTTTTTTCCAATACATCATCTTCTCGATTCTTTCTCTTTTAGTTACTCTTCGTAGAGACAGGTCTATGTGTCCTTTCTCCATGTCAACTCGAAGAACTTTCAAGACGACTTTCTGTCCTTCTCGTACAAAATCGTGTATGTTCCTTATCCAAGAAGAAGATATTTCGGAAACATGCAGTAACCCTCTTTTTTCATACTCATCCAGATTTGCGTAGGCACCAAAATCAGTGACTGATTGTATGGTGGCTATTATCAATTCGCCGGCTTCTGGCCATTCTGTTTTCTTAGCCGCCATTACAAAGTTCATCCCTTACTCAAAAATCGCAACTATTTCGCCTTTGATTTTTGCCTTTCCACCCGAAGGCTCAGCCAGTTCTGTTCCGCAAACGTTACATGTAACTCGGTTCACAGCACTGCTGAAGACCAGCTGTTCGTTACCACATTTTAGGCATTTTACTCTTATGAAACTACTTCTTGGTTTTGGAATAAGTTCATCCCATTCACTCATAACAACAACCCTCCATCCCTTAAGCAATAGCCAGTTTTCTTAATCTTATGCCGTCCCTATGTCTTTGATAGCCGCAAACCTTGCATTTCAATTTTAAAGTCTGTTTCTTCGTTGTTTTAGCAAATTCTCTTTGAAGCGTGTACTTTTGGCCGCCGTAGCCTCTCTTCTCTCGGCTGTGTTGTCGTTCGCCTTTTGCCAAGGCTCTTCGCTTTCCAGCCTTGTAAAGGGAAACGGTATGAGCTTGATGCTTCTTGCATTTCGGACAGTATGTGGTGATTTCTTTAGGAACGTTCATATGAATCACTACCGGCTTTGCATAAAGAAACCACACATCCTCTTATACTTTTTCGATTCCGCCGTATACGCATCTTCAGAAATGGAGACAGCATTCCGAAAACATATTAGTTGGAAGCAGCCTTTTCTAACAAGCTTAAATAAACATTTCAGACTCGACACGTGAGAATGTTGACACCCAACATCCTTCAAACAATTCGAAGAAACACAGACACCATACTGAAATTGTTACCACTATTGTCATTTGTTGTACCGTTCGTTATTCTGTATCTCTTTCAGTATGTTGCATTTCCACCATATCCCTATTATTATCGCCCATATTCGGACAGCTTTGAAATCACATGGAAAGGCAGACTATTCTACATTTTCTTTCTATGGATAGCCTCTCTGGAGTTAATACTGTACTGGGACAAACTTCAGCCAAATAGAGTCAAAACGGTTAAGTCCAAGCGAACCGCCGTGTTTATCATCGCCATTCTCCTTCCGACAATATACACGATCATTTCAAACTTCGGCGGGCTAAACCGCAAGATTGTAGATTGGACCTACGCCATCGGAATAAATCCTGGATGCGATTACATGCCTCTTGCTGTAGAATACATAGTCTTCGGAATGCTTTTTGCTTTAATACTCTGGTCGGAATACGGAACCAGCGGGTTAAAAGATGCTTTGATATCTCCGATTTTCCTCGTAACCATCGGTGTGATATACTCAATAGACAACATCTATAGCGGAGGACAATTCACACCTTTTCAGGCTTTTGTCCCGACCACAGCAATGCTTGCAGAAAAAATTTTGAACCTAATGGGATATCAGACAATTCTGAGCCTAGGCGGTTCTATGCCCTTTTTGTATGTAATATCTCAAAGCGGGAACGGTTGGGGTGCATCAATTGCTTGGCCATGCTCCGGAGTCGAGAGCTTAATAATTTACACACTCGTAATTCTGTTGTTCTTGAGAACCATTGTTCCTTCTTGGAAACAGAGAATAATCTACTTTACCATAGGCGCCATAATAACCTATTTTATTAATGCGCTCAGGATTGTCACTATTTTTGTTATTGCAGTCAACGGTGGCGATTGGGTAAAGTTTCACGACTTTTACGGTCAATTATACTCAATTACATGGATAGTGTCTTATCCCCTCATAATAATTGGAAGCAGAACACTATGGACGAAAATTAGAAGCAGGGAACCGAATGCAGCAGAAAAACAAGGTCTACTGAACCGAAATAAGCCTTCTCAAAACGTTCCGAGCATACCTTAGCTCACTTCAATCTTCTCTGCCAAACCTTGCTTAACCAAAATCTGAGCATTCTCAACAGGCAACGAAGCAACATCCTCAGCCTTGTAAGGTCCGTAGGTTTGCATGTCAGCGCCGATTATTTCAGGAACATCTTTCAAGAAACGCAATGCATTACTTTTATGCTGTGACACAACGTCTAGGTTTGATATTTGTCCCCTGAGAAGGTTTTTCGCAAAATTCTGATACGCCTCCAAGATTGGCAAGCACCCAGTGCACAGTTTCTCTTCCTCAAAGGTTAAAAACTCGGATGGAACTTTTTCGCCGCTGACTATTCTTTTAACTAGTTTCTTGTATCGCGTTTGGACTAGTTCGCGAAGCATGTGTTTTGCATTGCGCATTTCACATCTAAGAAGATGGGCTTTAACTGTCCTTCTATCAATCATCCGTCCTTCTTCTCGGAGATGCTTTAGATAGTCGGCGACTTTGGGATAAAAATCTGGGGGCAACGTTTCTAGTTCAACGCTTTCAAGCTCCCTCTTCCAATTCTCATGTAATTCATTATACATTTATTCTACAACCTCGGCTCTTCCTTTACAAAGAAGCAGCATGGCGGCTGCGGTTGGTAGTTCAACTTTTTGTTTCTTGTAAGGTCCAAATGTTTCTTCTCCAAGTTTGAATTCAGGTGAATCGGAGACAAAGACAAGCACAGTTCCCTTTTTAAAAGCTACCGCAGCCTTAAACGGATCAAAGTCTTCGATGTTTGAGAGTGGGCACTCAGCTACTTTGAACGCTGTTTTTCCATGGAGAGTGTTGGCTAATCTGATCAGTCGATGAACGTCTGTAGTTACAACCGTGTCTATCTTGGCTGACCACGAAGCCGCACAAAATTCAGCCATTCTTTTCCACGTCTCAAAACCTAGTCCTTTGATCGTATTCAAGCGTCCTGCGTCATCAAAAATTTTCAAGATCGATTCTTTATTCTTAATTAGCGTTGCAGCAACGTTGGAGCTTAAGCCAAGCGCCTTGTAATCCTCCTTTTTTGCGTTGAGAACCAAGTTCCGCATACTTTTGACCATTCGCCCTTGCCACCCCAAACTGTTTGGATTTAGACTTTTCGAGACTTGTCTTATTCGCCAATCTTTCTCATCTAAGCCGTGGAAAGCCATATCGAACCCCAGACCACAAACATAGTCGGCAATTTCTTTGCGGGAAATGGTGTCCGCAGTTTTAAACGCTTCATTTTCAACATGAACGTGGTAGCCACGATTTCCAGAGAAGAAAACATGTATTTCTTTATCTGAAAAACCAAAATCTTGAGTCAAAATATCCAAAAGTTTAGTGGTTTCAGCCTTTGCAGAGTCTAAACAGTCTTTGCAGAGCCATGTTCTGGAAGTGAATTTCTGGCAATCGCAAGCTGGACACTTCTCAGGAGTGAAGCCTCTACCGACAAAACCACAACCAACACAAACCCACTCGTCATGAACCTTGTTGCACGGTGTGAGAATATGGTCTGCGTCTATGTCGAAAATCAAATCGGCGCCTAACCAGCCTTTTCTGTCCATCTCGACTTCTGGTTGCTCATAATAAGCACAGGAATAATAAACATTAGAAGGCGCCATTTCTTCCACAAAAATTTTAAGGTCATCTGAAGATTTAAAACCGACATGTCTCAGCATGCTTTGTTCATTGAACGATAGAAAACCAAATTCTCGCTTTTCGATGCATGTTGGAGGACTTGGCTCATACATCTTCTGATAATATTCCGCAAATATTCTCTTAACAAATTCACTTGACTTCTGAGAAGCTGTCATCTCTAAACACACATCTAACGCTCTAAATATCACCAGTGGCATTCGGTTATTTAACCTGCATGCGCACTAAACCCTTTCCATGTTTTGTAACCATCAAGCAGACCTTTAAACACGTTTAAAATCAACGTGGATTCCATCTTTAGCTTGATTCCAGATTTCGAAACATAGTTTCTTGGTGGTAGGAACGTGTGATAGAGAAAAACGGGAAAACCAAGCCTGTGTTCAGCAAAAAGATTCTTAAAGTAAAAGTAAACCTGGTTGCGAACGTACCAGTACGACCACACACCGCCCACCTGTTTGCCTCTAAATTTATGCCAAACCAAAGCTTGCGAATCATACATTAGTTTATACCCAAGTTTTCGAACACGAAGACAAAGATCCGTGTCATCCCTGTAGCCCGTTCCGCCAAAGTTTTCGTCAAACCCTCCTACTTTCAACAGTAGCTCTCGTCTAAATGACATGTTACACCCGATAAAAGAATCAACCTCAATCAAGTTTTCCGAAGGAAGGTCAAAATTTCCTATAACAAGCCCACTGTCAAAAACTCTTCCTATATCGTCTCTATCTAGTCGCACAAAAAATTTTGGGGAAGCCCCGTATGGAATCACTCGCCCTCCAACTCCACCGACATTGCAATTCTCGTACGGCTTAACGATCTGACTTAACCATTCTTCGCAAACCACAACATCATCATCTAAAAAAGCTATAATATCACCACTTGCCATTGAAACACCTAAATTTCGAGCACGCTCTCTGTTTCTTTCCTCGATAGAGACGAACCTTATGGGAAAACAAGCTTCCAACTTTCCCGTCTCATCAACTGAGTCACTATCCACGACAATCACTTCATACGGCTTATCCCTCAACGCAAAAACCGAGACCAAACACTCGTACAAATCCTTGCAACGATTGTAAGTAGGAATAATCACTGAAACCTTGGCGTCCAAACTGGCACCACCTTAACCTTTCTGCCAAGACAGATTATTTAAAGGAATTTCCTCGAACACGTCACTTCCCGGAGACTGCCACGTAACATGCAGGTAGGCATCTTCTTGAACGTTTAGATAATCGATTTGAAAAACATGGTTGCCTTGACTTAATGAAACCTCAAACACCGTTTTGTTGAAATTCTCAAACGGACTAAAAACGAGCTTCCCGTCAATAGAAACAGAAGCATTGCCTGCTGCTGATACGTTGAATCGGTACATGCCTGATGTTGGAGCATACATACTGCAGTTAAGGAAGACACTGAAGTACTGTTTGTTGATTGAGACAAATGGATATTGGGAGCCAAAATCCAGATTTAGGTCTAGAAATGGTGAAGAAGCATCAGAAGAAGCTTTTGAATAAAGAAATGCTGATTGAATTTCTGTGATTTTAGATTCCCATGGAGGTCTCCATGTTAAGCGTACGAGTGGAAGAGCGTTATTCTCTCTTCTGTAAGCAATTTTAATGGAATTAAAACCTCTTTCTAGAACCACAGTACAATTCGAAGATACAAAGTCTTGCGAGCCTGAGCCTTCACTATACAAGACTTGTTCGCCGTTTATGTATACTCTTGAAGACCCGATGTTATCCAATTGAAAAACGTAAGTTCCATTAATAGGAGCATACAACCATCCTTCAAATGCCAAGTCAAATGAACCTTTTTCTCTCCACGTCTCAGGAATGCTCAGTCCAAAGGTACCAATAAGGGATAAGTAAACATTTTCGTAAGCGGGTTTATCTTTCGTTGAAGTGCTATTAAAGAGCTTCACCAGAACACCTTGGTTATAGAAATCGACAAAAACTCCATTTTCCTCTACAGGATAAAACGTTTCACCAGTATAATCTCTCTTAAGGAGCCAAATGCCATCGGCAGCGTATTGAACACGAAAGCTGCCGTTGCGAGTCAAATTGTAAACAACTTCTTCCAGAGGACCTCCATACCAAGGCGACAGCGTATCTACAAAAATATAATCAAAAGTGATGTTCGATGTGAAGTTTTGTGAAATTCCTCCTACTATAGCATAGGCGTATAATCTTCTGCTTATGTGAGGAAAAAGATCGTTTTGAGTTAAGACTGACGCATTCGATGGAATAAGATTTGCTAAAACCTCTGCAACACGATCATGCTCCGTAACTTCTGGAATAACCAAGTGAATATCCAAGACTCGGATGTACGCCACAGCAGTAACCAAAACAAGAATTATAACCACGAAGGCTTTCCAATGCCGAAACTTAATAGCTTTACCTGAGAAAAAGTTAAGTTTTCTGCGAAAATCAAAATGGTATTTCAAACTAAACAAACGTTTCGCACCGTAAACCGCTGATATAAACACAAAAGGAACAACAAAAGCGACGTATTGATAACCAATAGGTACATAATACGCGGAATAATCAGACAAGAAAGCAACAAAGAACCATGGAGCGCCGATCATCAGCGACGGCAAATCAAGAAAAGATAAGAAGGCTAACGGAGCAAACAAACCGAAGATGTAAAGAAGCTTCAGATCAACTGGCGTTAGCAGAGCTTCCAAAGTTTTAACAGGGTTTGTAAGCAAGGTGAAGGCAAAACCTAGTGGATCACGTGTTGGGTCGCCGAAAATCTTCCAATTGGGATGAGGAGGAGCAGATGGATTAATGCTTAAACTTACGAATCGCGCGATTATAAACCAAACAAAACCGAGAATAATCGTGATAATCGAATAAAATATTCGTGAATCATGCAGAAAACCTTTGAAATCCAGAACTCTAATGAAATGAAAGATGCTTCTTCTTTTTGTCCATAAGCCGTAGATGCCGAAAAAAACTACTATCAAAGGAACAAATTCTATGACCATTAATGAGAGGATGATGAAAACGAGATATTTGCCCCATTCTTCTTTTTTGAAGAAGTAAAAAGCGAAAAAGAACAAGAATGGTAGAAAAGCTTGAACGTGAAAATCAAAGAAGGCTAATCCGTAAATTGGGGGGTACGCCAAGTATATTAGACCGAAAAGTAGTGCTTGTTTGTTACTGCCGCTTTCGTAAAGAACAAGCTTGTAAAGGGGAACCGCGGCAATGGCCAAGGAAAAAGCTTGAAGAATAAGTATTGTCTCGGTTGTTTGGAAAACCGCGTAAATGGGTAACACCAAAAGCAGGATTGGAGCGAAATGTATGCCGAAAAAGTTACAGGAAGGATTAATCAAGATTTCCGGAGTGTACCAGAAAAAACGCCCGTTTACTGTTGACCAAAGAACCTGTTCGTAAATGCCTAAATCCCAAGCAGTAGACTTGAAGGCATCATGTTTTAGTATAGAGAAAAATGACAAAACCAACGCGACCAATATTATGAAAAAACACAAAATAACAATCGGTTTTTGTCTCAGCCAAGCTCGCAAAGCGTTCAGATTCATTCTGATAGTCACTTAACAATGACTAGTTTAAGAAAGAATTAATAGGTTTACCTATTAGAATTCAGGAAAGATGAAACTCTGATGCAAGGTAACGAGAACATCACGTTCATTTGCGACCCCCTGTTGAGTGAGTATGGTCCACTCCGACCAGCGATACTGATTGCGAAGAAATTCAGGGAAAACGGTAAAAAGATAACGATAGTGTCTACCACAGTTTCCGACAAACTTCAGAAGAAAATGGATTCTATGAAGATTAAAACTGTGAATCTCAGAAAAGACCCTTATTTTAAGAAAAACGAATCTATCGCGTGGCTTGAAGAATGGGCTAAAGAAGCCACTTTTTCCATGAATTCAAGGGGAGTAGCAAAATTTGATGGGCTAGTTTTGAATTTTTCCAACACGTTGTGTTTGCCAGCGCATGCTTGGTATGCACAAGGTCCACCAACCGTCACTTTGGACAACATGCGGCGAGCACTTCCACTCCATTATCGGTTTGTTTACTTGTCTTTTTCAACCTTCTTTAAGGTGTTGGATAAAAGTTTAACAAACAGAATTGCGAGTTGCTCTGCAAGAGTTGTTGCTAATTCCAGTTATTTAGTTTCAATTTACAGGAAGTTCGGTGTGCAAGTGAACAAGGTTTTGTATCCGCCTTTGGATTGTGAGCAGTTTAAGCCGACGACGGAAACGCCTTCTGAAGATTTTGCACTGACGTATTTTGGCAAAGAAACCATTTTTGACCTAATAAAACCCGTTTTAGATCTTGGAATAAAGGTTAAGGCATTTGGTGGCAAACTTGCAATGATTCCAAAGAAAATACAAACACACGCCAACCTTGATTTTTTAGGAAGAATCGATGATGAAACTCTAATAGATTTGTATTCTAACGCTCTTTTCACTCTCTACCCTTTTACAGATGAACCGTTTGGGTATATCCCTATCGAAAGCTTGGCTTGCGGAACGCCTGTGTTAACCTTCAACAAGCAGGGACCAAAAGAAACAATAACTAATGGAGAAACAGGTTGGCTCGCAAATAATGATGATGAACTTATAAAACTTGCAGCTAAAGTCTGGAGGAAGAAATATCCAAAAAATCTTCGAAAAGCCTGCAGGCTTAGCGCTTTAAGATTTGATGTTGACAAAATTGGGAAGGAATGGATTGATCTTTTAAGCAATGTTTACATGTGACAGAAATCATTGCCACAAAATCGAAGTTTTCAGCAGTAGGTTCTCGCAAACTTAGCGTCGGTATTCTAATATTGCCTTGAAGAGTATGTATGAAAGAAACTGCGTTATTTCGTTGAAGCTAAGCTTGGATTTTCCTTTTTTTCTGCTCGCGAAGGTTATTGGCACTTCTCCTATCTTGCGTTTGCGTAAATGCGATTGTCTAATCGTTTCTATTTGTATTTCATAGGTTTCACTATGCAAGTCGGTGATAATGTTCTGAACCAGTTTTGATGAATAACAACGTAACCCGCTTGTATAGTCGTGTATCTTTTCTCCTATAAGGCTTGACGCCATGAAGTTTGCCACTTTGCTGATAGCCAGACGTGAGAGACCCCAATTCAAAGTGCCGCCGTCCTCGCAATACCTGCTTCCAATAACTAGGTCGAAGCCATTCTTCAAGGGTTTTATAAGACGCGGGATGTCTTTTGGGTTATGGGAGTAATCAGCGTCCATCGTGATTATGTATTCAGGCGGCCTTTTCAAAGATAGAAAGAGTTTGAACCCGTCTGTTATTGCTGTCCCGAGGCCTAGTTTTTGAGGTCTTATCATGAGAAGAATATTCGGAAATTTCATCTGGAGTTTTCGTACGATGCCTATTGTGCCGTCAGAGCTAGAATCGTCTATAACCAAAATGGACAGGCGGAGGTTTAGACTTTCAATTTCGGTGACTAGTTTTTCGATGTTTGCGGCTTCACAATAGGTTGGTAGAACCACGCCTACTTCAGATGTGATGTTTAGGTTTCCTTCGACGAAACCGTGAAAATCATCTGCAAAACTCAAGCACAAGCTTCCTAGTTTCCTTTCAGTATCTGAATCTGTTGTACAAGGGGTTTGAGTATTCATCGAAGTGCTTACCGCCTAAGTAGTGTTCAGTAATCCTTAACTTACTATATAAAGTCTATTGTTATTCAACCCGTTTTCACCAAATTTGAGCGGTCTGTTTTTCTGGTTTTTCTGCGGTAGTATCCTAATGGATGGTAGATCCTCTTGCATGATTCGTTAGGGTTCGTGCAGACACCGTGAGTTTTCAGAGTATCGCATTTGGGCGGGATGTACATGGTTCTTGAGCCTTTCGTTCCTGCTATATGTTCAACTTGGTAGCGGGTCATCCTTTCGTTGAAGTCGGAGAAGCTTTTGAACAATTCGATAACGGTTTCTGAAGGCATTCCAATGTTTATAAGGAAGGACGTCAGTGTGAAGCGCCCTATGTGCGACAGGTGACGCCCAGAAGTGAACGATTGGTACAGCGCTTGTATGCACGGTGGGAACGCCTCTTGGACTACGGTTTTGGGAAACCCTTCCATCTCTGTTTCGCCTATTTTTTCTTTTGAGAATTTTTTTGTTTGTTCGGCTATTTCCATTATTTTCGGCGGCAGTTTGGGAGTGCCCATTGTTTCTTGTCTTTTTTCGATGTATCTGCGGACTTCTTCGCTGAGTAGTCTTGCGGTTTCGTTTCTTGACAGGTACACGTTTCCGTTTGACAAGAGACGGTTTACGAGTTTCCATTTTTTCTCGTGCAGGTTTGTCGTGTTTCTCAGGTAGTCGACGAAGTTTAACGTGAATTCGAAGGGTGGTTCTGGGTTTTCGATTGGCGCAAGTTTCCATGCGAAGTTTTGTGTGATTGTTCGAAGTTTTTCTTTAGGTTCGAGTTTCAAGTCTTCAAACGCTTGTTTGGCTTCAGCGAGGGCATATCGTTTTTTGATGAACGAGTTTTCTGTTGCGATCGTTAGCATTATCGTTACGGGAAACGACAGGATTTCGATGTCTTCCTCGCGAAGCTTTCGGCTTACACGCGTGTACAGTATCGCTTCTTCAAGTCTTTCTTGTGCACGCTGGAGAACTTTAGCGAATTCGGGGTTTTCGAGGTCTTCGATTCTAAAATCTAATTTTCTTACGTATTCAGTGGTTTCTTTGAGAAAAGGATATTTTGCTAGGTCGTTCTTGGCGAACCTGGCTGTTGCCCGCTGCATTTGGGTGTTCACGTTATTCGGTTTCGATCCTTGGGGCGAGGTAGAATGTTAGTCTTCCTTCTTTTGTTTGCTGAAAGTCTAGTTTTATGGGCATGTCAGAGGAGAATTCTAACGTGCTGATGTCAGATGTTGCAGATGCAGCTTTTATGATTTCGCTTAGGTAGCTCAGGCTGAACGTTGCTTTTGCGGGTTCTTTAGCTTCGAGGTCTAGGATGGTGTCGCTTCCCTTTTGAAGAGAGATTTCCGCGCCCATGAGGTCGCCTGTTGCGTTGAACGCGAGTTTTTCTGCATCAGCTTCGATGCGCACATGGTCGCTTACAAGTTGCGCGTCTTCGATTGCTTGGCTTAGACCGTTTGTGGTGGCTTTGATTTTGACGTTGAAGGTCAGTTTTGGTGTGGGTACTTCTTCTTCCGAGGCTTCGAGCGTGGGCATGGTGAAGTTGCGTGAGTATTTTCCGGCTATTCTTACTTGTAGACGCCCAGTTTTTTCGTCGAGTGCGAGTTCTACGGTTTCGTCTTTGCCGGCTCTTTTGAGGAGTTTTAGGAGTTCAGTGATGTTTATGCACATTTTTGTGGGTTCGGTGCATTGGTATTCTTCGAAGACTGTTTTGGGCCATTCGAAGTCGACCATGGCGACGCGTGATGGGTCCATGGCTCGGAGTTTTATGCCTTCGGGGTCAAGTTTGAAGGTGGCTTCGTCTACGAGTATGGATATGCTTGTTATCATGTCTCTGAGGAGTTTGGCGTCTGAGACTTTGAGTTTGAACATGTTTGGTGTTCTCCTTTTGTATTGGATATGTAGTGTGGGTATTAAAATGCTTTACACATATTAAGCTTAAGCTTTGGATAGAGCATTGTGAAGAATGCGATCATTAGAATGGGGGTAGCGAGGCTTTTCGCATGTTTTATTGGCGTGGAGAACCGTCAATACTGACCTATCCCAATAGGTTTTCTATGGTAGAAACAAGGACAGCGTGCTTGTTCAAATGTTAACTAATTTGTGTTATAAAGAATTGTTCGATAAGTTTTAGTATTTTGTTGCCAGTTATTAGATTGGAAGAGAGAAGAGTTGAATATTTTTTCTCTCTTTTGAACCTAGAAAGGGGTAAGAATAAAGGAGAAAGGAGCAGAATGAAGAAAACTGCGGTGTTTGTGATAGTTATGCCACGTAGGAATTCTAGACTTGGTTACTCTTACGAACAAATACGCAAGAACCTTCGGAACACCACCATAAACAAACCCATTTCCCCATTTTCTATTTTTTTTAATATTGCTACTGAACAACTGAAGCGTATCGACAGCAGCCGAACCAAACAGTATACCAAACAGATTAATCATAAAAGAAAAACATGTGAGAAAAGGCGGTTTTAGCTTGATTTTCTTCTCAGGATATCTTTAATCATCTCAACCCTTGCTTTCTCTTCCCACGCTGTTTGCTTCTGCACTTCAGCCTTAATCCTTCTCTCCTCATCCTGCTGCAAACCAAGAAGGTACTCATCGATCGTCTTGTTGGTTTCTTCTATGATTTTTTCAACCCAACTCAGTTTACTCTCAAAATCGTCCGCGGGCGTTACAAGTCTAAGCTTGCTGCCTATCACGAAAATTTTTCGGTCCCACATGTGTCTGCTTGATTTCCATTTTTGTTCAAAAACGTCCTGCCAAACATGGTCCGGCGTGGCGTTTAGTGGGAGGTCAATTAAGAAGGCGTTAACGAAATAGGCGTCTTGTTTTATGTTTATTTGGTCTACGTCAAAGGGCTTCAGAAGGCTAACTTTTCTAGCTGCTTCCGCCATAAACAGAACCCAAAACAGCTACTATGCCTGTTTAACCTTAAAAATTCTATGGCTGAAAACTGCCAACCGAACAAACACGCAGAGTGTGAGTTCACAGAACCCTGCTTAACTGTATTCTCTGAACGTGTAGTTGCATTTAGTGCAACGCAAAAACTGCGTCGAGGACTCATCAGCCCCACGCGTCTGCACCTGCCAAACATAAGCCACATTATTCCCGCACTTCGGACACTCAACACGCACCGTGGGCAACGTCCGCAACTTCTGCTCCTCCTTACCAATCACGGCAACAAGCTCCTGCGGTTTATGTTCAATAACCTTTTTTTCAACCTTCGGCTCGACCTTCTTACCCGCTGCTTGTTTCCGATAGCCGCATTTTGGACAAACAAGCGCTATTGAAGATTCATTCTTAGACTTCCCTTTCTTGGGAGCCAAACGTGAACCACATTTAGGACAAAATTCCATAACTTCGTACTCCGCTATCCGTTCATTCTCCCTTGACACTGTTGCTTTTAAACTTTACCATGCTCAAATCAGTATCACAATTAAGTTGCACTAACACCCGAAGCCACAAGATGTGCCACACGCAAAGCCTCAGGAACGTTACTACGCGTCGAAGTCAACCGCAAAATCCTAACCGCATCCTCAACGGGAACACCAAAAACCTGCATAAACACCTTCGCATCCTTGCTTCTAGTCGTCACCTCACAGGTTTCCCCAGCATTCACAATAGCCCTCCAACGCTCCTCGCTTTTCGGCAAATTCTTCAAAGCCGCTCTAACCTTCTTGATGTTTGGTTTTTCACGGGTAACAGCAATAACAGGAAGCCCAGTTTTCATACTAAGTCCTTTAATATCAACCACGTTGAAACCCGCAAATGTAATTCCATAAAGCATAATCACCCTCAACTGTTTACGATGAGTCGAATCAACAATCATCGAAGCAATCTTTTCAGTAGCGTCAAACCCGTCTACTTTAACTCGAGTATGCATGACACCGTCAAGCCAGTAACCCCCACGAAAAACCACTCCGACAACTATCACGGATTTCTTCGACCTAGGAGTAAACACTCCGTCATCAACGCCTATAACGCGAATCTCAGGCTTGACAACCCTAAAACTCCTAGCCAAAACCTATACCTCACAGCGTCAACAGAAAAAGGAGGAAAAAGAGGTTATAAGCCTAGCGAACAAATAACGAAACAAGGTGAGGCGCACAGTTTTGAAGAATTATCCCGCAGCATCCAAATTCATGAAAACCTACCTGAAGTTAACAGAGATATTGACCGATCACAAGCTGGCGTCTTTAGGAGACGCCTACGTAAACTTTGCCTACTCACTCGCCCTCTCAAACAAGAAAGGCCAGCCATCAGGAGCCAAACTCAAGGGAACAGCGCTCGCCGAAGCTCTGAAAAGAGCAGGATTCAGAAGTTACCTGCCGTCAAGAATGACGAGCCACATGCTGGCTGACGCCGCGGAAGCCTTGATAGTCTATGCTTGGCTAGACGATTACATTACATTAGAAGAAACTGTAACCGCATTAGAAAAAACAGACCGCTTGATTGATGGCTTAACTCAATTGCTAGATAAGATAAAGAGAAGAATCAAGCTTTCTTGAGAGCTCTCTCAAATTCTTTGCCGAATTCCTTATTTATTTCACGCGTAGCTTCCACAGCTCTGCGCAACGCAGTTTCAGGTCTCGTTCCACCCTTTGTTCGAACGTAGATAACTGGGTTTGACGCTAGAGGATGGGGCACCTCATAACCAGCCAAGTCAGTTGTCTCATCCTCAACGAGCCTCTTCTGCAACAAATTGCACAAAGTATGGCCCGCGCCTTCAACTTCTATCTTAAGCTCATTCGGAGTTTTCTTCAACACCTTAACCTGCACTCACATCACCCTCTTCGTGGTCATTAAATTGTTCCTTTCCCATAATCTGCCGCTGTTTTGCGGTTTTCAAATCTTCCACAACGCGGACAATGCATACCCTGTCGTTTCTGCTCCAGACCATGACCACAATTAGAACAGAAACCATAAACTACACCGAGCTCTTTATCCTGCGTTGCTAAATGGTAAGTCCTGTTCTTTTCGCTGATCACCTTAGCTCTTATGATGTCACCAGGCTTGCAGACGTCAAACATCGATTCAACATACCTCATCTGCACGTCAGAAACATGAAGGACGCCGTTGAAGAAACCTGAAATCTGTTTCTTGTCTACCTGCGATATTCGCACACCCGCACTCTGAGGTTGAACGTTTGAAACTTGACCCACGACGATGCTTCCGACTTTTGGAACTTTCTGTCCGTGAGCCAACGGAAAAACTGAAACCCGCTTATGCATGAAATCAATCAAAGCATGCCCAACAGTTTTAGAGTAGATGATTCCGTTTCTAACGTATGTTCCGTTGTCTGGGGTAAATTCCTCGATGACGCCTAGACGTTCGCCAGGCACCACAAGCTGACCTGATTTTTGCTCAGATGATTTTGCGCTCATTCGAATTCACTCTTTTTATTCATGCAAATCCATACAGTTAACGATTACACTTTGCGAAACGTAAGCGTTCACTAAATGGATATATCTGTACTTTCTAGCCTATCAATAAACCTTTTGATTCGATAACACGACAAAAAAACTAAAGCAAACCTAGCTAGCATTTTCTCTTTATGACGTACAAGTCAACTGCGAACTCGTGTTTTCTTTTCGTGTGAAAACTGAACATATGCGGAATCGACATCACCATCGGATAAACTGTTTGAATCTCTCCACCATGTCCCTCAATGAAGTTCTCCAGAAAAGTTTTGTCAACCCTCGATTTGGCAAGAAAAGTTTTCTTATGGAGCGAATAGACCACTTTACCCGTTTCCAAAGCTTTCTCTAGAAAAACCCTGTCGGCATTGCGTTTTTGAACACCGAAAGGCGGGTTTTGCAGAACAGTGTCAAATTTTCCGTGAACAACACTAACGTCAGCCGCAACCCACTGCACCTTCCTTTTTAGACCAGTTTTCACCGCGTTCTCAAAAGCCATTTCCACAGCGACTTTATCCACGTCTACGCCTACCACCTGTTTTGCACTCAAGAAGGCAGCCCCCAAAGCTAACTTACCTGTACCGCAACCCAAGTCCAAAACAGATTTGCCGACAATATCGTCATTAACGTATGCTGCGATGTAGAGCATTGCCGCTGCAACATCAGTCGGAGTCATATATTGTTCAAGACTTGGTTTAGGAGACGGATGCGGCTCGATTTGCTGGAGGAAACGCTCCAAATCTAGCTTTCTAACAAGCCTCTTCTGCATAGTTCTTCCCAAGACAACGCTCCAATAACTACTAGAGCCTCGTTTACGGTTAAAACAGGCTTGCTAAACGTTGAAGCATCATCAAGCGATATTCTCGGACAAGCCGTGTTCACATATGCATCAATCATCTGAAACTCCCTGAGCATTTCAGGAGTAACTTCTTCCGAAACAAAAACAAAAGCAGCCTTTCCCTTCTCTTCAAGCTTCTGCTTCACCTCTAACGCTTCCTCAAACCTTTTCTGACCCGGCTTCAATCCCACCAAGACAGCAAAGACTGATGCTTTCCTTGCTTCTTCTATGCTCGCCCAACGTTGCTTAACAATCTTGCCAGCTTCTTCATCAATCGAGTACGCTCGCTTTTCATAGGGGTCAGCAATAATCGTTGGTTTCGACGTAGACAGAGCCACGCCTAACGCATGAAATTGTCCGCCGCCAATGAAGAGGAAGGCTTCTACATCTTTTGCTATCGACTTCGCGTTGCTGTAATTGCATCCGACAACTTGCCCAGCATAGCTCAAGCGCCCAGCATCACCTACAACAACTGTTTTTCCTGCTCGAGTCAACATTTCTCGTACGTCGTCAAGAGTTTGCACGTGCTGAACGGTGGTCGCTAGACCTATTTTGCGCCATTTCTCTAGCAACGGTAAAGCTTTTTCAACAACATCG
>DATKKK010000004.1:0-2826 GCA_035542975.1 Bathyarchaeia archaeon
TTCTGGGGTTTTTTGTACTTCTTCCAGTGCGTTGTCGGTTTCGTTGAGTTCGAGTTCGGTTTGTTGTTTTTGCACTACAGTTGCTTGCAAACTCTGTTGTAACTGCTGCAGCCTTAGTAAGCGTTCTTGTACTGCGGGTGGGAGTTTACTCAGTTCATCGCTCATGATTTTTTCCTCTTAAAACGGTTTTGTGTTCTTCTCTGCATATTAACATCGCATATATTAAGCGTTTTCACTGAATGCTTTCTTCTCTGCGCACGCGCACGCTCCTCCAGTATAGGTAGTTTTTTCAGTTTGAGAATCTGCGCTGCGCCCCTCTAGACCCCGTTCACTATATGATCCAAATATGAGCCAAATATGTTTGGGCTTTTTTGGCACTTTTCAGGCTCTGGACAGTGAACACACACAACAGTAGACTAGACCTTTCGATTAGGCTCCGAATATGCCCTGCACATTTTTGGTGTTGCAGAAAAGTTATAGCCAAACTGAAAAGACATTATTTCACTCGATTTGAAGAAGATAAAGGTGGTGATATGTATTATGGTGATTACTCTGGAACCTTACAAGAATCGCGAGCACGTATTAGCTGAGATTAGATTTTGTGCAAGAATGGCTCAAGCTTTCACACTTAGTGCCTTCTTATTCGTTGCATTAGGAATGATTAGTGATGCTTTGAACATTGTTCTTGTCCTGCACCCAACGATGTGGTTACTGGTGGCAATTTGTTGTGGTATAACTGTCATGGTTTCACATCTGCATATTATGACCGCAAAGCAAGTCCTTGGCATAGAAGCTGAAAGCAAAGAAGGATAGCGAACCATTGAAGAATCAGTCTTTTCTCGAAACGAAGACTAACCACTCTGCCTTAGGTTTCTTACCCGAGTTAATCTTCCAATCGGGGTAGCACTTGATTTCCTTGAAGCCAACGGCTTGAAGATAGTGAAGCATATCCCAGTAGGTAAAGAGTCGTAGACGTTCATGTTCCTGAAAGACGTGTATGCCCTCTGGAGTCTCAACTATGTGCGTTTCCTGCCACCACGCTACACCGCGAATTGGGTCAAAATCTTGAATTCGGTCAACGCTTATGAACCGCATCTTTGGAACACAGACTTCGTTAAAGTAATGCCCTCGTTGGATTGATTTTAGAGAAAACCAATTTTCACCATCATAGAAGGGATTAGCGATGTTGCAAATCAGTATTCCATCTGATTTTAGCGCACGATGAACTTGCCGAAGACACGTAAGAACGCTTTCATCATCTGGCAGGAGAAATAGTATCCTTACTGCAAGCACCGCATCAAATTCGCTCTCATACTTCAATTTTGTCGCATCACCTTGCAAGAGTTTCATAGATACCCTTTCTTGTTTGGCTCTGGTTTTGGCTATCTGAACTTGTTCAGGGGTGTAGTCTTGTCCAGTGCATTTGTAGCCACGATGCGCCAATCCGAGTACGTGTCTGCCACTTCCACACGCAACATCAAGCACGTCTCTAACCTTGAGAGTTGCATGGGTGCGGAAGGCGAATTCAAAGAAATCAAGTTCACGTCTATTGGTGTTTTCAGCGTAAGTATACTCTTCATAGTAGCCTAGATGAGCATAGTAGGAACGAGATGCTTTCAGAACAGACTTCCTTGCATTTTCCAAGCGGTCCATAATGCCAAGTTTGGTTTCGCTCAGGATTTATGACTTGCCTTTACTCATTAGGGAATTTGAGGAAGACGAACTTCCGAAAAGACTTTTCTTCGTTCAACTCAAAAAAGAGTGAATTAAACCCTAGAAGCGTCTTCTATCAGTCCTTTTAAGATAGTTTGACCCATGTATCTTTGGAGATATCTATGTCAGTCGGGAATACGGGAGATATCTCCGCTTATTTTAACATCAGGATGAAAGAAGCCTGATTACGTCTTTGTAAGGCTTCTTTTTCCTTAATATCCTTTAAATTCGTTTTTTCAGCCATTTGTTACTCAAATGGGGTCGGAGTCTCGGTTGACGAGTGTTAGTGCTGTTGACGTGCATGATATACTAAACACACTACTTAATGCGTTCACGGGTTTTCTTGTTCTTTCACCCAATATGCTTTGCGTACGCCTTTCTTATCGGTTATGTATTCCTTCTTGAAGATGGGAGCTTCGTGCTTGTACCGCTCAACCGCTTCTTGTAGCGCTGGGAAAACGTTGCTTCTGTGACTGCCAGCCACGGCGACGTACACTAGCTCCTCGCCGATTTCAAACGTACCCACGAGATGATGAATCTGCACATCAACAATGCCTTGTCTAGTGGTTAGGTCTTTGCAAATGTTCTCGAGTACACTATCAGCTTTTTCTGCATACGCTTCCAACTCGAGTTTCTGAACAGTTTCCTTCTCTCTAGTCTCTCCTCTGGCGACGCCGACGAACAATGCGACGGCACCCACCTTGCGAAAATCTGAACCAGCCCTCAACGCGTTCATCAAATCGGCAAGGTTAAACGTGCCTTTTTCGTGAACTCCAGCGTGTTTAGCCATGTGTTATTCCACAAAGTCAAAGTTTACTTTTGTAGGATATTAGTGCTCTCTTTTCAATAAAGGATTCTAAAAGTGTAGAAAAATGGAAGGATTAAGGCCTAGGACAGGCGTTTAGATTTCTTCTGTGGTTTCTTCTTCGTCGTAGTCAAAGTCTTCGGTTTCTTCGTCCCATTCTTCCATTTCAAATTGCCTCCTTAGGGAAGTCAAAAACCTCTACGAGCCACTCTAAACTTCCGCTCTTTATAACTTTATGAAGTCAAAATAAGTAACGAAAACCCAAATTCCTGCTGAACTCACGAGACCAGATTAAGGCTCACTCTGCA
>DATKKK010000005.1:0-27896 GCA_035542975.1 Bathyarchaeia archaeon
GATTGAAAGTTTTCAGAGTAACAGGCGAGATTAAGAAGCCTAATCTGCAGACCCCTTTCAGAAAAGAAATTGTGGCAGAAAAAGCCGAGCACGCTCTGGAAAGGGTTTACGCCGAATTAGGCAGTAAACACCGCGTAAAACGTGTCCACATCAAAGTTGAAAGCGTAGAAGAGGTTCCGCCTCAAGAAATCGAAAACCCAATGTTGAAGAAACTCGTTACTGGAGAAGAGAAAGTTGGAGAATAAGAACGAGGAAGAACTTCGCAAACTGAGCGTCGAAATGCGGTATCTTGAGCAAACAGCAGAAGCCGTGCAGGCTCGATTGAACATGGTAAACACCGTTATCGCTGACTTAACTTACGCAAACATGACGCTGGAAGGAGTTGAAAAGGAGAAAGAAAACTCGGAACTTCTCGTTCCGATTGGCGGTAGCTCATACATTAAAGCAAAACTTGCGAACCCTGACAAAGTAATTGTCGGAATAGGTGCAGGCGTGTCCGTTGAGAAAACGTTTCCAGAGGCAAAAGAAGCAGTTAAGAAACGTCTGGAAGACCTTGAAAAGACCAAGTTATCGCTTCAGCAACAGTTCACTCAAGTTGCTGAAAAAATCAACGAGGATAGGCAAAAGTTTGAGCATTTGGTTGCTGAGATGAGAGAGGGGAAAGCCTCAGAAAATGTTTGAGAAGCTCAAAAGCGGGTTTAAAGGGCTCGTAAGCAAGGTTACCACAACCGAACTTAAAAGCGAAAATCTACGTCCCGTGCTTGCCGACTTCAAGATAAGCCTCGCAGAAAACGACGTTGCCTTTCCAGTCGCCGACCGCATCTGCGATGAAATGGAAAAACGCTTGAACGGTGTACAAGTTAAACGGCTTGAAGACCGAAAAAAAATCGTGGAAAAAAACCTGCGTGAAGTACTTTTAGAAATCATGTCTACGAACGGTAAAATAGACTTGCTGAAGGCTGCTGAGGAAAAACGTAGAAAAAACGAGCCGTTCGTCATAGTTTTTGTAGGCATAAACGGAACAGGAAAAACAACTAGCATAGCCAAAGTTGCTCGTTTCTTCAACAAGAAAGGCTTCTCCGTCGTGCTTGCCTGTAGTGACACTTATCGGGCAGGTTCGATTGAACAGTTGGAGGAGCATTGCAAACGTTTAGGAGTTCGCATGATCAAGCACAAGTATGGAGCAGACCCTGCGGCAGTGGCCTACGACGCTATAAATCATGCTAAGGCTCATGGAATAAACGTGGTGTTAATCGACACGGCTGGAAGAATGCAGACAAATCAGAATTTGATGAATGAACTTGCCAAGGTCAAACGCATCGTGAATCCTGACCTAACGGTTTTGACTGTTGATTCTCTGACTGGAAACGACGCGGTCATGCAGGCTGAGGAGTTTCATAAAAGCGTTGGCATAGACGCTACGATACTGACTAAGGTTGACGCTGACGTTAAAGGTGGTTCAGCCTTAAGCGTTACGTACGTTACTCAGAAGCCCATTCTGTTCATTGGTGTTGGACAATCGTATGATGATTTGGAAGAGTTTGTTCCAGAAAAATTCGTGCAAATGATACTTAAATAACTCCCCATGGGTTTTTTCTTGCAAGGCAGATAATGTTTATTTCGAAGACTTTTCCACATACCTCAACCATAACTTCACATCATATCAGGAGAAGGCTTTCGTGGAAATCGCGGTCGACGTTAAAAATCTTGTCAAAATCTACAAGGGCGAGACAAGGGCTTTAGACGGCGTCGACTTGAAAGTTGAGGCAGGCAAGGTTTTCGCTCTGCTTGGACCAAACGGCGCGGGCAAAACCACTCTGATTAGGATTTTGACGACGCAACTCCAGCCTACCTCAGGTGAGGCTTATGTTTTCGGGTTAAACGTCACCAGTGAAGGCGCTAAAGTGAGGAGGCTTATCAGTTATGTTCCTCAGGAAATGAGTGTTTGGACCGACGTAAGCGGCTACGAGAATCTTTTGGTTTACGCGAAGATTTTCGGGGTTCCTTCTCAAGCACGGAAGAAAACCATTAATGAATCGTTGGAAAGCATGGGTTTAGATAAGGTTGCAGACAATCTTGTAAGCACTTATTCGGGCGGTATGGTTAGGAGGCTTGAGATTGCCTGTGCCATGTTGATTAAGCCGAAAATAATGTTCTTAGATGAGCCTACCATAGGGTTGGATCCTTCGGCTAAGAAGGTTGTTTGGGAAAGGCTTACCTTGTTTAAGAAGGATTATGGTGTGACCGTGTTCTTTAACACGCATTACATGGATGAGGCGGATTTGTATTCTGACGAAATAGCCATAATTGACAGAGGGAAAATAGTGAAATTGGGCACGGCTGAAGAGCTTAAGCATTCTCTCGGAGGCGAAGTCTTATTGTTTAGTCTTGACGGCAACGGCGTCAGCGAAGAGTTTGTTCAAAAAGTAAAGAAACTGAGCTTTGTTAAGGAGGTCATCGTTAGCAATTCCGAGTTAAGCGTGCTCGTCGAAGACGCTGAAATAGCCTTGCCGTACGTCATGGATGTTTTGAAGAGTGCAAATGTTTCGACCAGCAAGATTTCCATCACTAAGCCAACTTTGGATGATGTATTCTTGAAGTACGCTGGAAGTAGGCTTGAAGCAAGCGGCAGAATCACCGAAGTTACGAGCGTTAGAAGAATGATAAAGAGAGGATGAACGTTGAAGGAGTCTTTAAGAAACCTGCTTGTCATGATCGAGCTTGAGCTTAGAAGATTAAGACACGATAGAACAGAGCTCTATTTTAGAGCGGTTCAGCCAATCTTGTGGATAGTTGTTTACGGTCCAGTTATGAGCACCGTAAGAGGGTTGAATACGGGAAATATACCTTACACCGATTTTATCACGCCAGGCGTACTGATTCAATCAACGACTTTTCTCTGCATTTTTTATGGTTTGATGATGGTTTGGGAGAGGGATTCTGGCATTTTGAAGAAGCTTCTGGTCACGCCTGCTTCGAGGTATGCTACAGTGATTGGTCGTTCTATGGCTTCTGGCATCCGAGCCATATTTCAAGGTTTGATAATAATCCCCGTTGCCTTGCTCATCGGGGTTCATTTTGTGCCTAACGTGTTCTACTTTATTTCAGCCTTCATCATCATCTTCTTATCTTCTGGCGGGTTCGCCGCCATATCCATTCTTGTTGCTTCGTTTATGAAAACAAGAGAGAGGTTCATGGGTATAGGTCAAGCCATAATCATGCCGCTGTTTTTTGCGAGCAACGCTTTGTATCCTGTTCAGATGATGCCGCCTGCCTTGCAGTATTTTTCAGCCGTTAACCCTATGAGTTACGTGGTTGATGCGGTAAGGGGTTTAATGATTACTGGTGATCTGTCGAATCTTTGGATTGATCTTATTGCTATAGCCATTTTCGATGTGGTTATGTTTATTTTGGCTTCGGTGAGCTTCAAGCGAATAATCGAGTAGGCTTAGTATTTTCCTAACAGTTTCAGAAGTATGGTTTTGGCAGAATACAGTCTGTTCTCGGCTTGTTCGTATATTATGGATTTTGGGTTTTCGATGGCGTCTGCGGTTATTTCGTATCCTCGGTGGATTGGCATGTCATGCATTATGTAAGCGTTGCTGTTTTTCAAGAGGTCTTTGTTTATCTGGTATGGCATCATTTGTTTGAGGCGTTTCTCTTTTTCCGCCGCGAATTTTGGGTCGGTGAAGAATTCCATGTCCACCCAAGTGTCCGTGTAAACAAAATCTGCATCTTTGACCGATGCCTTGGCGTCTAGGGTTGTCTCCCATAACCCCGTTTTCTTAGCAGCTTCCAGAAGCTCGTTGTCTCTTGTGGGTTCGTTGAATAGAGGCGTCACTGTTGTTAGTTTGACTCCTGTTTTGGTGCATCCTTCGATGAGTGAGTTGCAGACGTTGTTGTGGATGCCTATGTAGACGAGTTTTATGCCTTTCAGCTTGCCTTTCTTTTCTTTCATTATCATTAGGTCTGCTATTGCTTGGCTTGGATGGTATTTTTCGTCGCAACCGTTGATGACGGGCACGCGGGAAGCTTCTGCCATTTTCTGTAAATCTGAGTTTTTCATCAATCTAGCCATTATGCAATCAACATTACGCGATAAATACCGAGTTTCGTCAGCTATGTCTGCTAACGCAAAGTTTGTGGTTCTCCAGTCTATGAAAAGCGCATGCCCACCTAGTTGGGTCATGGCAACTTCGAAAGAGACTCTCGTGCGAGTGCTGGTTTTCTGAAAAATGAGAGCCGTTGATTTGCTTTCTAAAGTTGTTCGATATTTCTCAGGGTTCTGCTTGATTTCTATGCCTTTGTCAATAATTTCGATAAATTCTTGGTTTGATAATTCTTTAAAGTTGATTAGATGCATACTTTTCACCTTGCAGACCAAACCTTACGATCAAGTTATAAACCTTTTCCAAGGAAAATGGAGCTTAAGGCACAAGGTAGTTTGTTGATTATTTGATTAGAGATGGATAGAAAAACTTGCATCCGGCGCTTCCTTCGAAACGATGTTTAGTTAACTCTGAGGTGAGGTTGAGAGAAGTTTTGAAAATGTTGTTGGTTGAACTAGAGACGCCTTCACATGTAAGTCGCCTTTCAACGCGAATTTAGTCGTCTTTGAGAGTTTAAGTAAGTTTTTTCTATTTTTTTGTCGAACCAACACAACAATATTAAACACTCGCCACATAACCGTTCTAGCGGGCATAAGCCATGATTTTGCTCGTAGCTTCAAACAAAGACATCGCAAGCCTAAACATAAAAAACCAAATCCTAAACCATTACCCTTTCAACGAAACTTCTGAAAGATTTCAGGAAAACCCAGTCTACCAAACCGTTGTTAAAGACAGGACTGTTAGACTTGTGACTCTAAACGAAGAATCTATCCACGCACAAAGATTGCCAGAATCCTTCATGAACATTGAACTGATAGTTTTCATTTCGAGACACAGCAGCATAAGCGGCACCCCAACACTTTCAGTTCATACGCCAGGCAATTTTGGAGAAGCCGAGTTGGGCGGACTGGCACGAACTGTTTCGGTTTCACCGGCCAACGCCATGAGAGACGCTTTAAAAACGATGATGCGACTTAAAGAAGAAATGCGTCTTGATTATGATGTTTGTTATGAATGCACTCATCACGGGCCTTCTTTGGACGTGCCTGCGATGTTCGCCGAGCTCGGAAGCTCGCCTGTCCAATGGGGCGATTTAAAGGCTGCTGAGGCGGTTGCCCATGCAGCGATGGAGGCAGCTTCAAAGTTTGGCGTGTCCTCGGCTAAAACAGTGTTAGGCTTGGGTGGTCCACATTACAATAGCAAGTTCACTCGGTTGGCTTTGGAAAAAGAGCTGGCTTTTGGACACATAATTCCAAAGTATGCTGTTCCAAACATTAACGTTGGGATTCTCCGACAATGCGTTGAACGCACGTTGGAGAAAGTTGAGTCCGCGGTTTTGGATTGGAAGGGAATAAAAGGCGACAGTAAACAGCCGCTTATCACGATGCTCGAAGAAATTAGTTTAAGATTCGAAAAAGTCTAGCTTCGATTATGACGATTGTTGATTTTCGTTGATCAGCGACCATAGAACAACAGAAGCCTTGCACTCCTGAAATTTGCTGTTCAAGCAGAATTTGAACCTATTTATAGGGGGGTAGGATCTTCCTAGAGGCCTCTCTTAACGGCAATGAAGTTCGAATAGTAGAGAGAAAAGTTAATAGAAACGTTCTGGGTATTCTCTCCGAGGTTCGCGATACAGCAACGTTTATATCGTATCTGAAATGTTTGGTGTGCGATGAAAAATGAGCTTAAGATCTTTCCTATCTCAATGCGCGAGAACATTGAAACTTGCAATCAAACCTGGAAGAAGCGAGCTTTGGCTCTCAATTAAAATCTGTTTCTTAGGCATAGGCGTCATCGGAATCGTCGGCTTCGTCATTAAACTATTGGCTTCCGCCATAAACCCAGGCAGCACCTCAACTAGCTCAGGTTAGGAAGAAAAGTCAAATGGAGAAAAACGAACTCTCAACGAAGATTTTTGTCGTGAAAACAACCACTGGACAGGAAAGAAACGTAGCGAGGCTTGTTGCCGCAAAAGTTGAAATGAACAAAATACCGATAAAGGCTATTCTCGTGCCTGAAGCGTTGAGAGGATACGTTTTCATGGAAGCTGAAGGACCACATTTCGTCGAAGACGCCATCTCCGGCATAAGACACGTGCGATCTAGAGTTCCAGGCATCGTGAACTTTTCAGACATCGAAAGATACGTCATCAGGAAACCGATAATCGAAGAATTACATGAGGATGACATAGTGGAAGTGACAGGCGGACCCTTCAAAGGTATGCGGGCTAAAATAACTCGTATCGACAAGGCTAAGGCTGAAGTCACGCTTGAGTTGTTGGAAGCAACTTTCACTTTGCCCATCACTGTACATTCTGATTATGTAAAGTTAGTTGAGAAATCAAAAACTGAAAGTCGTGAAACCTAAAATGGTTGATAAAAAAACTGTAGAATTGCTCGTAAGCGGTGGTCAAGCGACGGCCGGTCCGCCGTTGGGTCCTGCTCTGGGACCTTTAGGCGTCAACGTGATGATGATTGTCAACAAGATAAACGAGGTTACCAAGGATTATTCAGGTATGAAGGTGCCCGTAAAAGTTGTTGTTGACCCCGAGACTAAAGCGTTTGAAGTTACCGTCGGAACACCAACCACGTCGGCATTGGTGGTCAGTGAACTAAAAATCGAGAAGGGTTCAGGCACTCCACACTCAGCGAAAGTTGGGAACCTTAGCATGGAACAGGTGATACGCATAGCCAAGATCAAGCGTCCCGAGTTTCTTGCAAAAACCTTGAAGTCAGCCGCAAAAGAAGTCTTAGGAAGCTGCGTCAGCATGGGAGTCACCGTTGAAAGCAAAGATCCGCGTGAAGTGCAGAAAGAAATCGATGCGGGCAAGCATGACGAGATATTCAGCAAGAGTGAATGATAAGAGAATATTTTTATAACCCCGTTCCTTTCCCTCATAGGCGCGAGGCTTAAAGATGCCCTTAGACCAAAAGACTATCCTCGATGCGGTTAAACAGGCAAAAGAGAAGTCTGAAAAACGCAAGTTCAACCAATCAGTAGAGCTGATTCTAAACCTTAGAGAGATAGACATGAAATCGCCTGAGGGCAAGATTCAAGAAATCATAGAACTGCCTAATTCTTCACCTGAAAAAGCAAACAAAATATGCGTTATCGCTTCTGGCGAGTTAGCGTTGAAGGCGAGAAATGCCAACGCAGATCGTGTTATCGAGAGGGCCGAATTGGAAAGCCTTGGTGGCAATAAGAAGGATTTGCGTAAAATCTCTAATGATTATGACTTTTTCATAGCTGAGGCTCCGTTGATGCCTTTGGTTGGTAAAATCTTGGGTCCTGTGTTGGGTCCGAGAGGAAAGATGCCTGTGGCGGTCCCGCCTTCTGTAGACATAGTTGCTTTGGTTGCTAAGCATCGTAAAACTATTGTCTTGAGAATGCGTTCTCAACCCATTATTCTTTGCCGCGTTGGCGTGGAAAGTATGAAGGAAGAGGAGCTTGCCGAGAACATTCAGACGGTTTTAAGGGTTTTAGAGGGAAAACTTAAGAGAGGAACCAAGAACATCAAGAATCTTTATATTAAAACTGCCATGGGCACGCCTGTGAAGATCAAGGCTTAAAGAAGGGAGAATCAATGCCGTCACAACAAGTTTTGAAGGAAAAAATGGACGAAGTCGAAGAAATATCACAACTCATCAAAAAGCACAAGGTTATTGGAATAGCCAGTTTGCAGAAGGTCAGAGCAACCCAACTTCAAGCTTTCAAGAAGAATTTAGCAGGCAAAGTGTACATGCGGGTCATGAAGAACACTTTGATGCAAAAAGCAGTGGAAGAAACCAGTAAGGAAAAGCCTGAACTGAACAAGCTTATGGAGCATTTGACGGGTCCGAACGTGTATTTGCTCACAGATTTGAACCCGTTTAACTTGGCGATTACGTTGGAAAAGGGTAAGGTGAAAACAACAGCTAAGGCTGGTGATGTAGCGGCTTTTGACGTTGTGGTTCCCGAGGGAAATACGGGACAGCCGCCCGGTCCGATGATCAGTCAGTTGAATGCGGCTGGTTTGCCAACACGGATTGAGTCTGGAAGCGTCTGGGTGAGTAAGGACACTTTGGTTGTGAAGAAGGGTGAAGTGATTTCGGAAAGACTTGCGAGTGTTCTGTCCAAGCTTGGCATTAAGCCTGTTGAAGCTGGGCTTGCGATGAAGGTTGCGTTTGACGAGGGTTTGATAATAACTGGGGAACAGCTTCAACTGGATGTGGATGTGACGCGGAAAAGTGTTGAATCAGCCTATGCAGATGCTTTTGCGTTATCTTTAAGCATAGCTTATCCAACGGCAGAAACAATAACTGCGCTCTTGCAGGTGGCTCATCGAGAAGCTTACGCGCTTTCGATTAACGCAGCCGTACCGACAAAAGAGACGATTGAGGATTTGATTCGGAAGGCGCACATGGAAATGTTAAGCTTAAGTAGTAGAGTGCCTACTGTAGAGGAAAAGGCTGTACCAACAGAAAAAACTGAAAAAAGTTAAAATATCTGAATGGAGAGGTGAAATGGTATGGAATACATTTACGCTGCGATGCTCCTTCACAAGGCAGGAAAAGAAATTAACGAACAAAACCTAACGCAGGTTCTGACAGCGGCAGGAGTGAACGTTGACACCGTACGAGCAAAAGCACTAGTGGCTTCATTGGCTGAGGTCAAGATTGACGAGGCAATCAAGTCAGCACCGACGATGATGGCTGCACCGGCAGCTGCACCAGCCGCGGGCGCCGCGCCAGCCGCAGAAGCAAAGCCGAAGGAAGACGAAAAGAAGAAGAAAGAAGACGAGAAAGCCAAAGAAGAAGCAGCGCTCGAAGGATTAGGCGCACTATTCGGTTAAGCCCTCTCTCTTACCATCTTTCTGTTTTTTCATGCACTTAAATATATAGAATTCCCTACTTGTCTTCATAACCTTCCTGTGCGGCGGTTAGCGTTGAAGGTCACGGCGGTTGCGCATCCGATTCAAGGGTTAATTAAGTATCATGGTTTGAAGAAGCCTAAGCAGAGGATTCCTTACCATGACAGTATTTCTGTGTGCATTCAAGCGTTGGCCACAACGACGACTGTGGAAGCGTCTAATTCGTTGAAGAAAGACGAGATAGTGATTAATGAAAAAGAGCCTTTGGAAAAGGACAGGGAACGTGTGGAGATCGTTCTCAGCAAGTTAAGGAAGTTGGCGAGGTTTTCTGGTGGTTTCAAGGTGGTTTCTGAGAACAGCTTGAAGATTGGTAAGGGTTTGGGTTTTTCTGCTTCTGGCTTTGCGGCTTTGGGGTTGGCGACTTCTAAAGCGCTCAGGCTTCGCCTTGATAGTGTTTCGCTTTCTGAGATTGTCCGGTTGGGAGCGGGTTCAGCGACTAGAAGTTTGGCTGGTGGCTTTGCTATATGGTATGCGAATAAGAACGGTAGGTCTTATGCTGACGGGTTGAAAGCTCCTGTAAACATGGATTTTTGCATGGTGATTCTACCAATTGCTTCGGACCTTAAGACGGATGAGGCGCATGCTGAAGTGCTCGGCAGTCCGCTTTTCAAGGCAAGATTACGAAATGTGAATAACTTGGTTGAGGAAATGAAAAAAGCCATTCGACAAGGCGACACTGCTACTGTTGGGCGGCTTGCGGAGGAGGACACGTTGAGCCTTCATGCCATAACTATGACTGGCAAGTCACGTATGGTTCTCTGGGAACCAGACACGGTGCGCATCATAAAAGAAGTCATAAAGATGAGAGAAGAAGGGATTCAGGCTTGGTATTCGATGGATACTGGACCATCTGTGTTCATAAACACCTACAAGAAAAATTCGAAGGATGTTGTTGACAGGCTTTGCATATTAGGCTTCAAGAACGCGATAGTGAGTGACATAGGTGAAAAACCATCACTAACTATTAACCACCTTTTCTAGATTTTTAAGATCATCCTGTCGAAAATGTTGCTAGTTTAGCTGAGATCGTTTTTTGGCTATTTCCGCCATCACAGTTATCGGTAGCCATCCACATATGATCATCACTGTTCCAGGAAAAGCCGTCACTTCATAAGTAAGCAAGTATGCTTCAAAAATAAAGAATGATGCTGCCATAGCGATCGCAGCTAAAACGGCAACTTTCTCGCCGTATCTCTTGAACGTTTGAATCGTAAGCAGTCCACCGAAGAAGAAGTCGCCCAAGCCGAGAGACATGTAAAGCACGTTTCCTTCGTACAACATTGTCGGAATAGTTGGCAGAGAAACCAAGACTGGCAACCTAAGTGCTGAAACGCTTCTCGCTGCAGACACCATCGTGCCAGTAAACAAAACCAAGATTATGTCCATCACGGTTAAGAGAGCGACAAAAATGAGCGTGGTGTTCCATTTGAACATGCTGCTCAAGTAAAGAATGATCAGAACCGCAAAGATTAATGCGTAAGAGTTCAGCAAATACGGAAACCAAATGGAAGTTCGACTGAAAAACACGTACAAACATATGAACAAGGCCGGCGACAAAACCGCCAAATACCACCTCTCACCGGTAGACTTCCTACGCATATCATACACAAGCGAAGCCAAAGCAAAAACAGAAAGACCCCAAAACGCTAGAGCACCGTAAACAGCAATGTCGTTGTCACTGAAAACTAGCAATCTAACTGCGCCTAAGACAAAGCCAACCACCACAAAAGCTGCGAGAAAAAGCTCCGCTTGCATTTTCCGTACATTTGAAAAAAGATAGCCGAAAATGAACAATATCATGCTGTAGGAGAACAGAAATATTATCATGATAGCCAACTGTGGAACGAAAACAATCAACGAAACCGTCACCGCTACCGAAGCAACTAGCAACACGGCGTCTCGAACTCGAAACTCTTTCTCCTCAAAAATCCCCTTCAACTCCCCCTCAACTCTCTTGTTCAGAAACATGGCTACCAACGAGACGATTAAGAGCGCTATAGGCATTACGATGTCGAAGCTCATACCCGCACAATAGCAGAACAAACATTTAATTCTTTATCCATCCAAACGAGAAAAAGAGTTATCGGTTCCAGAAGCTTTCTCTCTTCAAGAAGACATACGTCACGTGGTTCCACGGTAAATTAAGGCTTAGTGACACAGAAGTACTCGTTGAAAACTGCCAAAGAAGCAATCAGCGCCTCTTCTGTTCTAACGGTTTCCGTTCCCTGAGATGGAATGGTATTCACGACAAAATCAACAACATCATCCAACCTTACGCCTTCACTTTTGGCTATGTCATAAAGCCCGCGCGTAGGCGAACCAAACGCTACTAGAACATTCTTTGCATTCTGCCATCTGTCACTTAATTTTTCAGCAACACTTGTGAATGGAGCTCCAAACTTAGAGGTAGCAACAACCAAGTCAAAACTGCCACTTTTCACGATCTTTCCCAAAGTTCTTTTCTCAACCGTAACTACGTAACCCCAATAATCAGATATCTCGTCACGATTTGCACGTTTAGCCACAACTTGCCCCGCAACTTCTGTTATTTTCACGGTTATTCTCTTGCCAATCGGCAACTCAGTACCCAAAACTAACGCAGGTTGCTCCACGCCAATGTCTGTCAACGTCCCCTCTTTGGTTCTGCTTAAGGTCACGCCTTCCCGAAATTCGTCAGTCTTCAAGTCTTTCATTCTGCGGTTAAGTGGGTGATGAAGCGTCCGTAAAGGCGGAAGCACACCTACGTACTGCAATTCTGGCTCAAGCTTGAAAAGCCTCTTCCGCAAGTACTGCGGAGTTTCCATGTAAGCAAGCAAAGTGGCAACCAAACCCGTGTCGCGTGTTTGATTGACTTTAGGGTTGTCAGGATAGATTATGATCTCGTCAACCCTGAATATCGCCGCGGCTCTTCCAATCAATCCTATCTTCGCGGTTTTCTCACGCAAATGCGGCGTATCTGAAACAACCGAGGCAGGTATTGCAATGCAGAGTTTCTTGTTACTCATTCTTTCCGCCTTAACCTGTTCAGAAACATAACTCTAAAATGGTTATTATAGACCTTCTGCTTAAAAGCCAAAACCATATACTATCTGAAAAGAAGGCGAACCATGTGCTAAAAACAGCGATTCTGGATGATGTTGAACGAATCAAGCAAATCGACAAAAGCAACATGCTTTCATTCTGCGTCGAAGCACCTAAACATTATAAAAAAGCAGCAAAACTAGCCAAAACCATATCATTAGACTATCCGAAACCGCGGGCAATCATCATGGCTGGCATGGGCGGCTCAGCCATAGGCGGCGAGCTCTTAAAAGACTGGTCAAGAGAAAAAACAGTCGTTCCAATCGAGGTCTGCCGAGAATACACGCTTCCTGCATACGCCGACAAGAACTCGCTAGTTTTTGTAGTGAGCTATTCAGGAGAAACCGAAGAATCTCTGAGTGTTTTTCTCGATGCTTTAAAACGAAAATGTAAGATTGTATGCATAAGTTCAGGTGGAACGCTGCAGCAGTTTGCTGAAAAACTAGGCTTGCCACATTTACGTGTTCCTTCAGGGATGGCTCCACGCGCCACGCTTCCGTATCTGTTCATGCCTCCGCTTGTGATGATGGAAAAAATCGGCTTAGTCAAGGGTGTGACTAGCGAGGTTTCTGAAATCACAAAAACCCTAGAACAAGTTAGCGAAACCAACTCGCCTGAAAAACCATTAAAAGCCAACTTCTCCAAAACCTTAGCGTCGAACGTTTGCGGAACTATTCCAACCATTTACGGTTTTGGTTTCTATCGTGCTGTGGCTCAACGTTTCAAGACGCAGTTTAATGAAAACAGCAAGGTTCCAGCGAAATGGGAGTTTTTCCCTGAACTTAACCATAACGAGATTGTCGGTTGGGAAGCAGTGAAAGAACTTGCAAAATGCTTCTCCGTAATTCTCATTCGAGACGATGATGAGCCAGAAGCGATACGAATAAGGGTCGAAGCGACAAAAGAGCTGATACGCAAGCAGTCAGTGAAGACCTTCGAAGTTCGAAGCCTAGGCAAGAGTATGCTGGCAAAAATGGCGTCGGTCATCTGCAATGGAGACTTCACGAGCGTTTACTTAGCCGTGCTGAGAGGGATAGATCCAACACCTGTGAAAACGATAAGTCTGCTGAAGGAAAAAATCAAAAAAAGCGGCACAAAAGCCAAAGTCATACGTGAACTGCAGAAGATTGCAGCTAAATAGTCATCTAGTCTTGTTTTTCTTCCATTATGAACTCTGTAAACATTTTTTCAGCAGTTTCCAGCGGCACTTGTTGAGGCGGATGCTTAAAGGCATAAGCACAAATCGGCAGTACTACGCCTTTCTGTTTTCTGTCAGAAGCAATTTTAACCGCTCTTATCACATCAAACAAGACTGAACCCGCGTTCGGCGCATCAACCGTCGAAAGCTTCAGATCAATCTGCATCGGTGCCTTACCAAAATACGTCCCCCTTATCCAGAAGTAGCTGTCACGCCTATTCTGCAGGAAATCCACGTAATCCGTTGAACCAGCCACGACCGCAGCAGGATAAGGCAACGCCGATTCAACCGATTCCGTCTTAACAATGCGTTTAACCTCTTTCGTCCGCTCTAACGTGTCCAAAGATTCTGTTCCGCCGCCAACGTCAAGTTGATAAGTTTCAGAAATTCTCACGCCATGCATCGAGAGCAACTGTAGTAAAGTCTTATGCAGCGTGGTTGCGCCTACCTGATCAATCAAGTCGTCACCCACGATGGGCAATTCAGCTTCTTCGAATCGTTTCGCCCAAGCCGCATCACTTGCCATGAAGTGGGGCGTAGCGTTAACGAAGCCGCATCCAGCCACCAAGGCTTGTTCAGCGTACCACTGCGAAGCCTTAATCGCTCCGCTTGGAAGCAAGTTAACCACGATTTCCGCTTCACTTTCCTTCAATGTTTTCGCAACGTTAGCTTCAGGCAGGTTGCTTATCTGAACAACATGCTTTGCGTATTCGCCGATTCCGTCTAAGATCGGGCCTCTGTGCACAAAAACGTTGTATGATGGAACATCCACAAGTTTTGGTGCGTTGTTTGGCGGTGCAAAAATGGCTTCAGACAAATCCTTGCCGACTTTTTGGTTGCCGATGTCGAAGGCTGCTACTATTTCGATGTCTTTCGGATGGAATCCTCCTAGGAAGAGGTTGCGCAACCCGATGCTTTCCTCTTCTCTACCACAGTCACCGTAATAGTGTATGCCTTGAACAAGGGCTGAGGCACAGTTTCCAACGCCTATTAAAGCAACTCTTATCTTTGGCAAGTTATTACACCTTGTTTTTACTTCATATCTAGTGATTGCCTTAAAAAAGACTACGCTATCGCATAGCACTAGATTTTCCGCAAAATCACGATATTAACTTCTCAATTGGCACGTATTCTTCATTGATTTCTGCCCGTTGAAGAGTGTCTCGCCAAAGCTCAAGGCCTTTTTGCGTCTTCCATTTTTCAGGAGCAGGCAAACCTAAAACGGCGAGCTTGTCACCTTTTTCAATTTTCTCTGCCGTAACACAATTGCCCTTTTCAGGATGCACTGGTGTGATAATGTCAGGAGCGACTGCCACAAGTCTTCTATCGCGATAAGCTGCAAGCACTTCGTTTTTAGCTCTAAGCTCGAATATGCTTCCCTTGTATTCTCGTGTGCCATGAAGTTTCACGTTGATGAATGTAAAACCTTCTCGGGTTTGCCGCTCAACCTCATCTACGACTCCTTCGAAAAGTTTCAAACCGCCTGTTTCTTTCAAAACCGCCTTTACAGGCTCAACCGCCTTCCTCAAGATTTTTCCCACATTGATGGACTTTGAAAGACTAAGCTGTATAGGTGAGGTTTTCACTTGTGCACCTGTTAAAATCCTACGAACCGTGTAAGCACTGTGATTCCATTCCGCCGCCAGAATTCGCGCAATCCTTTCAGCAGCTTTTGCGTCTGCAGTTTCCTTTACAACCACCATGTTCTTCGCATGCACATCCGCAACAACCATAGGAGTCAAAGAAATACCGTCTATGGTGTAGACTTTCAAATGGACTTCTGGAACAGACCTGCCCGCTCCATCCGCGTCCACTACAGGAACACCGCGTCTAGCACCAACGTCGACTGCTGCCAAAGTGTTGAAACCGCCAAGCTCCACGGGAATCGTGGCAAAAGCCGAAAAACCAACATAATCCTCTAACGTCTTTAACGTTTTTAGTGCAGCCTCTGAATCGTACTCTATCGTTGTTGTGGCACCTACACAGGCAAAATTCACAACCTTCGCATCATCAGGAACTTCTAGTGGCGCTATTAACCCGACAGCATAGCCTTCGGATGCTAGTTTGTCCGCTATCTTGTATCCCCCTTCAAGGGCGCCCCCGCCTCCCGCAGAGAAAATTGCGACTCCGTCCACTAAATCCAGTAGGTCTTGATACGTTAAGGTTCGCAAGCTTGAAACCACCGTTAACTACGTTTGAAAATTTATTATTAAGTAAGCCTTTAAATCTTTTAGATCCCAACGGCATCTAAAAGGCTGAGCAAGATGGCAGAAAAGAAAACAGAGTCCGATAAATTCACAATTATTAACGAGTTAGCACGCCGTCGAGGCTTTTATTGGCAATCATACGAAATCTACGGCGGTGCCAGCGGCTTTCCAACCTATGGTGCATTAGGTGCAAGAGTGAAACAGAACATTGAGAAGAAACTGAGAGAGCTTTTCGTTAACAGACTTGGCATTTTGGAGATAGAGTCGCCCGTAATCACTCCTGAAAAAGTTTTCGAAGCCTCAGGGCACCTTGAACATTTCAAAGAACCGATGATTGGATGCTTAAAATGCAAGAAAAGATTCCGTGCTGACCACTTACTTTGTGAGGTCGTGGGCATCAGCTCAGCAGAAGCTGAAAAACTAAGCTTAGCTGAACTGAAGGAAATGGTTGAAAAACAAAAAATCAGTTGCCCCGAATGCGGGGGAACGTTCGACGAACCTAAACTTTTCTTAACTATGTTCAAGACCACCATGGGTCCATACTCGGACGCAGTTGGCTACGGAAGACCTGAAGCCGCGCAAGGCATATTCGTGGAGTTCAAACGGCTTTACGAAATAGCACGAGAAAAACTTCCCTTCGGTGTCATACAAATAGGACACGCGTTAAGAAACGAGATTTCGCCAAGGCAAGGCTTGCTGCGGTTAAGAGAATTCACCATCGGAGACTTGGAGTTCTTCTTTGATCCAGAAGAGCCAGACTGCTATCTCCTAAAAGATGTTGAAAACGAAACACTACAGCTTTTGCTTACTGAAAAAAGATTGAAGGATTCCGAAGAACTTGTCAAGGTCACTGTGAAAGAAGCGCTGAAAAAAGGCTATATTAAAAACGAGTGGCAAGCGGTTTTCATTGCTTTCGCCCAAAAACTGCTAATCAGCTTAAGTGTTCCCGCTGAAAAGCAACGTTTTATCGAGAAGCATCCATGGGAGAGAGCGCATTACTCGAAGCAAACATTCGACCACGAAGTGCTTGTTGAACGTTGGGGTTGGGTTGAGGTCACTGCCACCGCTTACCGAACAGACTACGACTTGAAAAGGCACACTGAATTCAGCGGTCAAGACATGTACGTGTTCAAAGAATACGAGAAACCGATCGAGAAAGAACACGTTCTGATAAAGCCTATCATGGCGAAGCTTGGTCCTGTCTTCAAAAACGAAGCTGCAAAGGTTGCAGAAAAGCTTTCCCAAGCTGACCCGAAAGAAATGGAAGCGGCTTTTAAGAAGAACGGTTATTGGATGCTTGACAAACACAAGATACTGTCCGAGCACGTGGATATTAAACATGAGATAATCATAGAACGTGGAAGACGCTTCATTCCTCACGTGATAGAACCGACTTTCGGCATCGACCGTCTCTTCTACGTAGTCTTCGAGTACGCATACCATGTTAAAGACGATAGGATTTTGCTCAGCTTTCCAAGAGACGTTGCGCCTATACAGGTAGGCGTCTATCCCCTCGTAAGCAAGGATGGGCTTCCTGAAAAGGCTCGGGAAGTCTACAAGATGCTGGTTGACGAAGGTTTGCTAGCTGAGTTTGATGAGGCGGGTTCCATCGGCAGACGGTACGCTCGTGCGGATGAGATTGGCGTGTCCTTAGGCGTAACCGTGGATTATGATACATTAAGCGATCGAATGGTTACTGTTCGCGACCGCGACTCTTGGAAGCAGGTTAGAACAAAGATTGAGGCGTTACCTGAGCTTTTGCACGAGTACTTCCGTGGCAAAATCAACTTTGAAGATTTAGGCAAGCTAATTAAGAACGAAAGTTGACGTTACCTTTTTTAATACTACAGCATATGTAATGCTGAATAAAAAAGCCCTATTTTGGGGCGGGAAAAACTTTGGTGCTTCCAGCAGAAACCGAGGAACGAGTGAAACGACGTGCGTTAACCGTTTGCCAAGACCACTTGAGGAAAGCATTAGACCTGACCAGGAAGGTTCCTCAAATGATAGACTATTTCGTTCGCAACGACAAGGATAAAGCTAGACTGCTTTTCAACGAAATCAGAAGCGGCGAAGACGAAGTAGACACCGCTCGCCGACTGGTATCTCAGGAACTAGCAGAAATAGGTGCCATTCTGCTCAGCAGAGAAGACTTCTTGAGGTTCACAAACCTGACAAGCGAAATTGCCGATTTCTCCGAGGGCATAGCGTTTCGTCTCCTTGAAATCATGGAACACAACTGGAACGTTTCCATGGATATAAAGAAAGACTTGCTAAAGCTTTCAGAAGCCGTGCTGGAAGCTGTGTTGAAGCTTAGAGAAACCATGATGGTTCTCAACTATGGCTCAATCAAAGCCATGGAAAAAGCCCGCGAGGTCGAAATTGCTGAGCGCGCTGTTGACGAGATTTACCGCGAACTGGAGATAAAAATTCTCAGCAGCAAGCTTGATTTTCCAGCATTAATCCTTATGAGAGACGTCATACAGCTCTTGGAGGATTCGGCAGACAAGGCAGAGGATGCAGCAGATGCTGCGCGCATTTTATCCTTCATGATGTAAAAGGCGAAAACGTCGATGCCTAAAGCCTTCAAAGTCGAACTCGTCGAAAACTTTTTGGTCGTGTGGAATACAGCTGAAGGTTCAGAGCTTTACAGAGCAGGCTACTACGGAAAACCTATAGGCGTTGCAAAACCTAAAATCCCAGAATTTACCGTTCCGCTAATCTTGGATTTGATGGAAGGCCTTTATCTTGCCGAAGAACGAAAGATAAGTGTTTATGAGGACTCAGAAAAAAGGAAGGTCAACCTCAAGAAGTTGCGCCAAAAAACTAAACAACTTTATGAAGAATTTGACGATAAATACGCTGTCTATCGCGATTTGCGGGAAAGCGGTCTAATCGTGACGCCCGGCATCAAATTTGGCTGCGATTTTGCTGTTTACAAGCATGGGCCTGGTGTTGAGCATGCGCCTTTTATGGTTTCAGTTAAGAAGGCTCGGGCGCAGATGACGGCTACGGAGATCGTGAAGGCTGGAAGGCTTGCAACGACCGTGAGAAAACGCTTCATCATTGCCGTGCCTGATTTGGAAAAAGGACACATAAATTATCTGATGTTCAAGTGGTTCCGAGCATAAACGTTTATTATCAGACCAGCCAGATTTAGAAAGGAGGCTTCTGTTTTGGAACTGAAACAGTTTTTCGAGATGCAAAGAGAGTTTGATCGAAAACTGAGGTGGAATATGTATGAAAAGTGCGAGACCGCTGAGGACAAATTAAGGTTCATGGAGCATTTCGTCCTCGTCATGGTTGAAGAATTAGGCGAGATTTCGCGTGTTCGGAAACAGTATTATAGAGATGGGAAGAATTTCGCTGAGGAGCAATTTAAGCATGAACTCATAGATGTTTTTGTCTATTTTATGCAAGCTTGCATGGCGCTAGATTTGGATTTGGAGAAGGAATACCTGAAGAAACTGCATTACAACGAGGAACGATTCATTCAAGGCAATGCTGAAAAAGTGAGTTCTTAACCTCTGCAACCGTGAAAATTTAAAGCTGCCGCGTTTCAATCAGGCACTATGGCTTAGATTCAGTTATTTCGCGCAACTCTTCTTCTAACGTGGGCATCTGTTTAGGATTCTCGATTGTCCATTCCGCTTATTGTCTTCTCTGTCGAGAATAATTATGGTGGGTAACTTCTATATCATGAACATCTCCACTTCTGTCGGCGAAGGCGGAATCCACCACTTTCGAGTACTGGCTTAAAGGGTCTATCTTTATGCCTCCGAAAACTCTAACTTCCAAACTTGTAACTTCACCTACTAAAGCCAGAGCAGGAATGTTTGATGCACAGTCCTTGCACCATTCCGCTAAGAAAGCAACCACTACATATTTTTTTGCAATCTTGCTCAGTGAGTGGATCGCTTCCATGTTAAGTTGGTAAGTCTGTTTTCGTTTCAAAAAGTTCTCGCAGAAAGGCTGCCCCTAAGCTTTCAATGTAGTCATTGACTGCAATGGTTTTTCGTCTATTCTGGCAAATCAGTGTTCATTTTTAGCCAGACATCACTGTTTGGTTAGTGAATTCTCCTCTCACGTGTTGATGTGGGTAGATTTTTGTGGCTTCCATTTTGCAGCCCTCTTCTATTGTCACGTCGTCTGCGATGACTGAGACTGAGCTTATCCTCGTCTGTTTTTTCTGGGAAGAATTGATTGTTACGTGTCTTCCTACGATGCTTTCGTTTATTTCTGCGTTGTCTTCGATTATTACTCTGTCCATGACGGCAGAGTTTTCTATTACCACGTTTTTGCCTATCTGCGTGTAATTGTCAATGCATGAATTAACGATTCTAGTGCCTTCGCCGATTTTGCAGTGTCTCCCAATGAGAACAGCGCCTTCGATGCTTATCTTTCGGTCTTTGATTTCCTTTATGATGTCCCTTCTGTTCTTCATTGATTCGCTGCTTTCGCCTTGAACCCACATTCGTTTATTCTCGAGTATTCTGCCGCCAAAGTCGGTTAATGAAGTGAAGCGACCGTTAAGCAAGTCATGCATGGCTTCCAAGTACCGTTTAGGTGTGCCTACGTCATACCAGCTTCCTTTCAACGTGTAGCCGTACACTGGCCTGCCTGTTTTTATTATGTATGGGATGAGGTCAAAACCGAAGTCTAGGCGATGATTCTCCTTTATAATCTGTTTGATGCCTTCTTCTTTGAATATTTTTTTGATTTCAGGCGAAACCACGTACAAACCTGTGTTAGCAAGGTTTGATGGAGCCTCTTTCGGCGATGGTTTTTCAACAAACCTGGCGATTTGTCTCTGTTTGTTTATGTCAGCTATGCCATAACCTTCAACGTTTTCAACCTCTCTTAACGCTATCGTCATGAGAGCTCCCTTTTTTTCATGGAACTCTGCGAGTTCTTTTACGTTGACGTCGAAGATGTTGTCGCCTTGCACGGCGAAAACTGGGTCTTTTACGTTGTAGTATTCCATGTTTATTCTTGCTGAGTCTGCGCTTCCAAGGTCATCCACATTGGGTTGGTATTTGATGTGAACACGTGGGCTAATTCCGTATCTCGAGGAAAACCCGTAGCCTGACTCAAAATAATCGTGTAAATCTCGGTAATTCGTGTAACCCTTCACGCCGAAAATGAAGTTTCGGATTCCTTGGCGCGCAAGTGACAGCAACGAGAATTCTATTAATGGTCTATTAACAAGGCGTATGCATGCCTTGCTGGTCTCTGCCGTGAGTGGAAGCAGACGCGTTGCCTTGCCGCCTACTGGGATTATTACTCTTAATCTTTCTGCCGCGTAGTTGTCGGTCAAAAACTTGTCACCTACAAACTTTTATTGAGTTATTCAGGTTAAACGTATTAAACTTTCGAGTCAGCAAGCGATTTTTATAGTTTACTTTAATAAAACTCTTGTCGAATCTTACTAGAAGGCTTGACTGAGTGTGAACGGGTTTAGAGGCTATGTGCGTTTGATGCGTCCAGTAAATTGTTTAATGATGGGTTTCGCTGTGATAGTTGGTGCAGCACTAGCAGGTTCTATTAACTTTGCTGGTTCTTGGCTTAACCTTGTTTACGGGTTCGTTACAGGGTTTATGTTGACTGCTGCGTCAATGGTCATAAACGACTATTATGACAGAGAGATTGATGCAGTGAATGAGCCAACCAGGCCAATTCCGAGCGGTTCAGTCAAACCGCGAGAAGCGTTGTTTTTTGCGTCAGTTCTTACAGGAATAGGCTTTGCATCGGCATACCTGACGAGCCTTCTCTGTTTCTTAACAGCTTTAATCGCATGGGTCATCTTCGTAATCTATACCACCGTCGGAAAGCGTAGTGGATTGCCTGGCAATTTTCTGGTTAGCATGTGCGTAGTGATCCCGTTTATTTATGGAAGCATTGCGGTTGCCAGCACTGTTAAGCTGAATGTCTTGCTCTTTATCTCGATGGTTTTTCTCTCTAACACTGGCAGGGAAGTGACTAAAGGAATCGTAGATGTTGAAGGTGACAAGGCACAGGGGGTTAAGACTTTGGCTGTGCGTTATGGAGAAAGAAACGCAGCAGTTGCAGCCGCATTGTTCTATGTTTCAGCGGTTTTGCTGAGTCTGTTGCCTTGGTTTTTAAACAAGGTTTCTGTTTGGTTTCTGCCGTTCGTGGCTATGACTGATATTGGACTTGTTGCGTCTTCTTTTATGCTTCTGAAAGATTATTCACGGGAAAACGCTAGAAAAATCAAGAAAATCGTTTTGGTTTGGTTTCTTTTTGGGTTGGTGGCTTTTGTCATGGGTGTTGTTTCTTAAGTTAATGCTTGAAGACTTGAAAAAATTGAAGATGGGATTCGAGTTTTTCTCTGCTCAAAGCTGAACAGCATTTGGCGTAACATTCTTTATTGTTCTAATGCTTGGAATTATAAGTCTCAAGAACAAGAACTACATGGAAGTGTGTTTGCTGCTTGAATGCTGAGGATGAAACTGAGTTTGAGTATGCACTTCGCGGAAAAGATTGGAAGGTCTATTGGCTTCTCTTGAAGAGCGGTCGAGCTCTAAGTATTCGTGAAGTCCAGAAAGCCTTACATTTTAGCAGTCCAAGCGTGGCACAGCATCATCTTGAGCAGCTGCGTGAGTTGGGCTTGGTGCAAAAACAAGACGTTGGCGGTCAGTATTCTTTAGTGGGCGAAGTCAAGATAGGCGTTCTTAGGCACTTCGTGAAGTTGGGAAGACTTTTGTTTCCAAGATATTTCTTTTATGCTGTTTTCTCAACAACTTTCTACGTTGCTTATCTTTTGGTGTTTATGCAGGGTTTAACAAGAGAAAATCTGTTTATCGTCGTGTTTGGAGCTTTTGTTTCAGCCATATTCTGGTACGAAGCGGCTCGCGTATGGTCTTTGCGACCGTACTAACTTTTGGAATGAAACTGTACTAATGCTTAGCATAAAATACCATCGATTCTTATTCTGTAGTAGGCGATTATCGCATGGAGAAGAAAATTAAAAGACAAGCAGTGTTCTATGGGCTCGCTGCCATACTTTTAGCTACCGTTTTAGGCGCATTAATCTATGATTACAGAATCTTTCTTCCAGAGTTTCTGACGGGTGCGTCACCGATTCCTGCTGCGCATGCCAATTTTCTATCGACATTCTCCTCTTCAGATGAAATCAAAAACTTCTTGGCGTCAAACTCCGCAACTCAAGGGTGGTTTCCACTATACGGATCTACAGACGCGACACTATTTGGTTCTGTGCCTGGTCTTCAATCATTTGCCAAGGGTGCAAGCGTCATCGCTAACGAAGAGGGTTCTGCATTTGATTATTCGTCTACAAATGTTCAAGTCGCTGGGGTTGATGAATTGGACACGGTTAAAATTGATGACGAGGGGTACATGTACGTGTTATCAGGCAATGTCGTCTCAATATTAAGGGCGTATCCATCAGCATTTGCTGGGGTCGTGTCCACGATAGATTTTGAGGACGCTTATCCGATTGGAGTTTTCGTCAAGGGTGATCGGCTAGCAGTCTTTAGTTGCGAGTACACTTTGTCTTCAAAAGTCTATTACAACTATTATTACGCAGACTGTAAGACTTCATTAAGAATCTATGACATTCATACCAGAGAGAATCCTTTCCTCGTACGCGACCTCACTTTTACTGGAAGCTATTTCGATTCAAGAATGATAGGTGACTACATCTATTTCGTGGTAAATAAGCAAGCATACGTACTCAATGACACGGTTGTTCTTCCAGAAATAACATCAAACGGCAAGACTTCTCATATAGAGCCTTCTGACATACATTACATCAACGGCAATGACACTTACTACCAATACACGACCTTCATTGCTGTGAACATACAAAACACAGAAGAGGCGCCTGTATACTTGACAATCATGTTGGGCAGTACAAGCAACATGTATGTTTCGTTAAACAACATGTACTTGACGTTTCGAGAATGGAGTAGCTACAACACAGCAATTTACCGCATACGTATACAAGCCAACAACATGACGTGCGAAGCTGAGGGCAGTGTGTACGGGTATGAGATTAACCAATTCTCAATGGATGAATATGGCGATTACTTCAGAATAGTGACTACAGATTGGTCAAACGGAACTCAGCAAAACAATTTGTATGTGCTTAACATGAGTTTGTCAGTTGTTGGAAAACTTGAAAATCTTGCCACAGGAGAAAACTTACATTCGACCAGGTTCATGGACAACAGAGCCTATCTTGTGACGTTCAAAAGCATCGATCCGCTGTTCGTGATAAACCTAACAGACCCCGCTCAACCTACTGTTCTGGGCCAGCTGAAGATTCCAGGTTACTCTGACTATTTGCATCCTTATGATGAAACGCATCTTATTGGTGTGGGCAAGGAAACGGTGGAAGCGGGACCATACTTTGCATGGTATCAAGGGATAAAATTGGCTCTTTTCGACGTTAGCAACGTCACGAACCCGATACAAATGTACGAGTACGTGATTGGAGACCGTGGGTCAGACTCTCCAATTTTGACCGATCATGAGGCGTTTCTCTTTGACAAAGCAAAGAATCTCCTAGTCATTCCTGTCTTGGTGGCTAAGATAGACGAAAGCCAATATTCAGGAGGCGTTCCAGCGAATGCTTATGGACAAACTGTTTGGCAAGGTGCTTACGTGTTCAACCTATCTTTGGGAAATGGTTTCGTACTGAAAGGGAAAATAACTCACCTAGAAGCGGGCGTAGACGTTAGTGACACGAACTACTGGGTGGAAAGGTCTCTTTACATAGAAAATGTGCTCTACACAGTTTCCGAAAAGAAAGTAATGCTCAACAGCCTAGAGGACTTGGGCTTCATTAAAGAGGTTCCTCTCACCTAACTCCACATCTTTTTTTATCTTTAAAACTGCCCTTGCATTTCCTTTTTTCCAGCAGAACTCTTATTCTGCAAAAATTTGTTATTCGTCAGTTTCCATGTGAACCGTGACTATTGTTTCGGCATAGTGTTCTTCTATGTTTTCTTCTATTTGTGAAGCGATTTTGTGAGCCTCTTCTACTGACGTTTGCTTTGTGAAACGGTAGTCTATGTTAATGTAGCGTTTTTTGTCAGAAACGTAGGTTACAATTCTCTGGATTTTTAAAACATTTTGATAGTTCTCTGTTGCTTTGTGTATTATTTCGTTGACTTCATTCTCATCTGCAGCAGATCCTTTATGCAATTCTTCGCTGAATGGTTCTACGTGAACGGTTACGTTTTCAACGTCATGTATGCTTCCGATTATTTCGTTTTCAATTTTTTCTGCTATTTCATGAGCCTTTTTAACTGATAGTTTTGGGTTTACGCTGGCATGCAGCGTTATGTAAAGTTTTCCATTGCTTGACACGGCGCTTATTTCATGGGCATCTTTTACCTCAGACACTTTTTTCGCTAGCTTCTCTACAAGTTCTTCAGTAAGCATTTCTTTCAGATGCGGTTCGATGTGTATAGAGACTTCAGCTTTTCCTAACATTTTTTTGATGTCTTCTTCTATTTTCGAGGCAAGGTCATGGGATTCTTCTAGATTCATGTAGTCTGGCACTTGCACGGTTGCTTGAACGAAGGTTTTTTCGCCTGCTTTCCTGATTTTCAGGTCTTTATATTTTCTGACTCCTTTTGTGTTTAGGATTTGTTTCTTGACTTTTTCTGTTACGTCTTTTGATATCGTATCGGTCAGCTCCATTCCGGTGCTCCAAACAAGCTTTATGCTAAGGTAGGATAGCAGGATGCCTAGGATTATGGAGGCGATGGAGTCTCCATAGCTGAATCCTAAAGTCGCTAGTCCAAATCCTATGAATGCTATGATTGTGGAGCTTAGATCTGCGATTGCGTGGTAGAACCCTGCTTTCATAGTGGTGCTTTCGCTGCTTCGTGCCTTGAAGAGTGTTCCTACTCTGAAGAAGTCTATGCAGAACGTATAGCCAATGGCTATGAAACCAATGTATTCTATTCCAAGGTTGACGTTCTCAGCGTTTATCATTTTCAAAAGAGATTCGTAAATTATCAGCAATGCTACGCATATGAGTGAGATTCCACCAAAAAATCCGCCTATGGCTTCGAATTTTTCATGTCCGTACATGTGTTCCGCGTCTGGCGGCTTGATGGAAGCGCGGGTAGCTACCAATAACACGAACGTGGTTAAGGCGTCGAGCATTGCGTGTAAGCCGTCGCTGACTATTGCCAAACTGTTTACGATTAACCCTAGGGCAAGTTCAACGATGATTACGCTTGTTATGGCGATGGCGGAACGTTTGAGCGCCCGCACTTTATATCTGCTTTCGGTGCTATCTCGCATTTTTTTAGTCGGTTGATAAATTCAGAAACGAGGGATTTAAGAATTATGGGCTTCTTACTTGTGGAAGTCGTTGTTGTTTTTCATGCTCGCAATGGGAGCTGTGTCCATCGCCTTGTTTGTTTTTCTTCAAACCGTTTGAATCCAATGTCAAGCAGGTTTAAAGCTTAAGAACGCATAGACATTTAGGCTTGAAGGCAGTGTTTGAAGTAAAAGGTTGAAAAAGATGTCTTTCATACCCATAACGGAGATCTTGCAGGGAAGATACGAGGGTAAAAAAGTTGCCATTCGAGGGTGGGTTTATCGCAAGAGGGAGGGAAAACAAACGATTTTTCTTGTTATGCGTGACTCTACAGGCGTTATCCAATGCACTATCAAAGCAGAGAGCCCAGCATGGGGTGATGCTGAGAAGCTTACGATTGAGTCATCTATATCGCTTGAAGGCAGTGTTAAGCAAGATAAACGTGCGCCTGGTGGTTATGAGCTTTCTGTTGACAATGTTTCGGTTATCGGTTTGGCTGAGCTTTTTCCGATAGCGAAGGACAAGAGTGAGGAGTTTCTGCGTGATGTTCGGCATTTGTGGCTTCGCAGTCGTCGAATGAACTTGGTCATGAAGGTGCGCAGTAAGATTCAAAGGTTTACGGATGAATTCTTCGAAAAACAAGGTTTTGTTGAGGTTTCTCCACCCATGTTCGTAACGAGCGCTGTAGAGGGCGGTTCGACGCTTTTCAGCTTGAAGTATTTCGATCAGAACATGTACTTAACTCAGAGCTCTCAACTCTATCTTGAGGTTTTGATCTACTCGCTGGAGAAGGTTTATTGTGTGGCGCCTTCTTTTCGTGCTGAGAAAAGCCGAACGATTCGGCATTTAACAGAATATTGGCACATCGAGGCTGAGCAGGCTTTTGCAGACATGGCGGATCTAATGCGGTTGGAAGAGGAGCTTTTAGCTTATATCTGCAGAAGAGTTGCGGAAGAATGCAAGAGCGAGTTTGCAGAGTTGGGTGCGGACATTTCGAAGTTAGCTCTGGTTAAGACGCCTTTTCCGAGGATAACCTACACTGAAGGCATCGAAAGGCTCAAGGCGAAGGGGTTCAAGACGCGATGGGGTGAAGATTTGGGTTATGAGGAGGAGAAGGCTTTGGCAGATGAGTTTGGCAAGCCATTCTTCGTTTATGACTATCCAAAGGGGATTAAGGCGTTCTACTGCAAGATCCGCGATGATGATCCAAGACTGGCGTTGTCAACGGACATGCTTGTGCCAAGAATCGGCGAAATATCCACCGGCGGCGCACGAGAGGATGACAAGGAGAAACTTGTTGAAAGAATCAAAGAACAGGGTTCGAAAGTGGAGGATTATGATTGGTACTTGGACTTGCGCAAATACGGCACGGTTCCACACGTTGGTTTCGGCATGGGTTTAGAAAGGCTGGTAACGTGGATGCTTGACTTGGAAAACATAATCGATGCTATACCGTTTCCGAGAACGACAAGAAGATTCTACCCATGAACGAAAGGCAAAGCTCTCTCATAAAACTGCATATCTGTAGCTTATAATAAAAAGAAGTGCCAATCTTTTGAGTAACAAGACGATAGTTGAGGTTCTGTTACCTCTACGGTTGATAAATAGTTTCCGTGAGACTGTTACTTTTCGGTTGATTCCCCAATTTTTCAATGTATCGCCACAAATAGACTCCAATAGCTACGATGCCTATCGAATATATGATGAACAACATAACAAGCGACTCTCTCGGAGTATTTTCAAAGAATAGATGATCATAGACAGATGACCAAAGATTGACTACAAGCCCCAAGACTATGCCAAAAATCACGCCTATCAGAATATCTTGAGTACGTTGATGATTAGACATTTAACCTCAAGAAGATTCTATAAAAATCTAGATTGATAAAGATTACTTGCCAAGATTCTGTTAGTTCTCCGTTGGATGACTTGCGTTCTGAATAAGAGTTATCCACTTGTTCTTTCCTTGAACTGTTATTCCACAAGCTTCAGCAGGAGTTTTTCCATCTAAGCTTTCATGTGGTCTAATGTAGTTGTGATAAAGTTGGTAGCCTGTGAGTATTGGCGT
>DATKKK010000006.1:0-33422 GCA_035542975.1 Bathyarchaeia archaeon
ATACCAGAAGGTCAATACGGTGCTGGAACGGTGAAAATTTGGGACAAAGGGACTTTTGAGACAAGAATCTGGACAGACGATATGATCGAATTCAGTTTGAAAGGAGAAAGGCTCCAAGGAAAGTTCGTGTTGGCGAAATTCAAGAAGGCAGGAGAAAAGGACTGGCTTCTTCTGAAGACGAGAGACTGAAACATGAATAAACTACACATGGGAACAATGGGTTGGAGCTATCCGTTTTGGGCTGAGAATTTCTACTCCAAAGGAGTTAGTTCAAACAATTATCTGACCTATTATTCCAAACATTTTGATACTGTCGAAATAGACAGCACATTCTACAGAATTCCAAGCAAGACCACTTTTCAGAATTGGAAGGAGCAAACCCCAGACGATTTCCTGTTCTCAGCCAAGTTTCCTCAGTCCATAACGCACAAGAAAATGCTGATAAATTGCAATGGAGAAGTCGACTTCTTCATGGAAAGAACCAGCACGTTGCAGAACAAACTTGGGCCTTTGTTGTTGCAGTTTCCGCGAACGTTTGGACCGAAAAAAATCCCTCGGTTAGAGGAATTCCTGTCGAAACTGCCGCGGGAACACAGGTACGCAGTAGAAGTCAGAAACAGAGAAATGCTTACCGATGCGCTTTATTCCGTTCTAAGAAAAAATAGGGTTGCTTTGGTCTTAACAGTCGGAAGCATCATGCCAGAAACGGAACAAATGAATGCAGACTTCGTTTACATCAGGTGGGAAGGAGACAGGAGCAAAGTGAATGGCACGCTTGGAAAGGTTGAAATAGACAGAACAGATGAAATCAGAGTCTGGGCAGACAAGATTAACAAACTCCGCGAAAAAGTGGAGGTTTTTGGATATTTCAGTAAATATTACTCAGGGCACCCTCCAACTGACGCAAAAAGATTACTCGAACTTGCCGAACACGTCTCATAGCACGCACTGTTGTGTGTCGGATAAAACTTTACCGTTTTTGGATTCTATTTGGATTTCGAAACAAACCTATTGTTCATAATGTAGAATCTCGGCATTCTGCTCTTGCCTTTTGAGAGACCTATTCTACTTGACTTTACGACTTCTACTCTTTCTCTTGAACAGTCTTCTATGAATAATTCATCTTTTGTCAAGTCTAGCCCGTTATGTCTTTTATCTATCGCAAATGCCTTTGTCAGCTTTCCCGGTCCGTTTGTGAGATTCCTTGTATTGCTGTTTCCTCTGTTCCTTTTCATGATTTCTAATCCCTCAAGGGGTTCTAACGCTCTTATCAGTACAGCTCCTAGTTTTCCAGTTTTTGCGTTCACGTTCAACATCCAATGGTTTCCGTAAGTGAAGTAAACGAATGCAAATCCTGCGGGCATTAGCAGTGCTTGAGGAATATTCTTTACCTTTCTAAATCCGATGGAGCCTGGGTCATCAAGTCCAAGGTATGCTTCGACTTCGACTATTTTTCCCTTCAGAGTTCCTTCTTCGGTTTTATGAACAAGGATTTTCCCCAAAATTTCTCTGGCGACTTCTTTCGTGTCCTTGGAGTAGAATTCTCGCGTGAGTTTCATGAACAGAATTCATCTCAGTAACTTAAATCCTCTTGCATTGTAGCGTGCTATCGCTTTAGCGCGGTTAGTTGGATGAAATTTTACCCAAGATTCAAACATAGAAAAAGAAGGATTGTACGGGAGAAATCGCCATGACGCGAGAGGTTCAACTCCCATCCCTGGCTCCACAGTAGCGTCGATTTCTGAAGCCTTAAATGAAGATGATGGGCTAGTGTGAGCGTGTGAAATGTTTATGAAGGATGTTGAGTTGAAGCTGGCTTCTGAGCTTATGAAAAATTCTCGAAGAAGCGACCGAGAACTCGCCAAAGCAGTGGGCGTCTCCCAACCTACAATAAGCAGACTAATCAACAAACTAGAGAAAGAAGGCGTTATAAAAGAATACACTATGATACCTGACTTCAGCAAACTCGGCTACGAACTACTCGCCATAACCTTCATCAGACACAGACCACTTACTCCAGAAGAACTTGAAGCAACAACCAAAATGGGAATAAAACGCGCCCAACAGGAAACTCCATCTGAAACCATAATAGCGGAGAGAGGAATGGGGTTAGGCTACGATGCGGTGGTAGTTTCTTATGAAAAAGATTACTCAACCTATCTACAACATATCGAAACATTGAAACATTTCCCCCATTTGGACAGCTCCAGCATCCAGAGCTTCTTGATAAACGTGAAAGACGAGTTTCATTACCGCTATCTAACTTTATCAATCTAGCCAGACACCTATTAACTCTGAAAGAAAAAGACGTAGCAGATAAAGGGCTTTAGAATGACCTCAAAGGTTGCCATAGTCGAAGTCGGTCAAAACGCTAGGCAAGCATTTGAACAGGCGCTCCGACTTATCGGCGGAATAGACCTCGCCGTCCTAGACGGCACGCACGCAACTTTCAAGTCCAAAAGAATAGACACAAATATACTCATCGTTGGCAGAGACGCAGTTGCGGTAGAAACGGCTGGAGCAACAATAGTCGGCATGAACCCAGAAAAAATGCCGATCATACAACAAGCCGTACGCCGAGCTCTCGGAGAAGGAGACATCAAAAAAATAAAAGTTTTAGGAGCCTCAATTCAAAGCATCAAAGAAAAACTTGGAACCTTATCTAAAGCTTCAAAGAAAAAACCAGAAAAAACTTCAGCCAAGAAAAAGACTGTAATTAAAGAGAAAAATTGACATGCAAATCAATTATGCTGTTTTTTCATGTAATTTGACAAACAAATAAATAATCAAAACTATAACTCCTAAAATAACAAAGGGTGAAGTGTAAATGCCTAAACTCCTCGTTTTATACTACAGTCGAACAGGAAGCACACAGAAAATGGCTGAAGCCGTAGCAGAAGGCGCCAGAACAGTTCAAGGAGTAGAGGTCACATTAAGCTACAATATGGAACCAGAAGCGCTCGCAGGCTTCGACGCCATAATAATAGGCGCTCCAACCTATCATCACGAAATGACTTTAGGAATGAAAATGCTTTTCGAAGACGCGGCGGTCAAAAACGTCAACTTGAAAGACAAAATAGGGGCTGCCTTCGGTTCTTACGGGTGGAGCGGAGAAGCTCCAAGGATGGTTCTTGAAATTCTAAAGAACAAGTTCGAAATGAGCGTGACGGAACCGCCGCTTCTGTCAAAGTTTGCGCCAGACCAATCAGGACTGGAAAAGTGCCGAGCCTTAGGAAAGAGGATTGCCGAAAAACTTATCCAACCAACATAACAAGTCTAAAACCAAGGAGATAAATAGGTTGAGCTCAAAGGATGAATTGCTAGCTTTTCTCAAGAAACAGATAGAAATCGAGAACGAAATCGTCCGATCACTAAACAACTCCCTGAGCGACATTGGAAACCCCACTGTTAAAGGGGTTCTGAAAGGAATATCTTTGGATTCCGTGAAACACGCGGAAATGTATGCTTCTGCAGTCACGCTCTTGACGAAGGTTTCTCAAGCTCTTCAGCAAGAACATTTGGACAAGCAAAGAAGCCTCGTGGAAAAACACATAAAAATGGAAGCTGAACTCATCGAAAAAATCAGTCAGAAACTACCAACTGTTGAAAACCCGAAAGTCAAGCTTCTGCTTGAAGCAATATTGGCGGATGAGAAGAGACACCATGAACTTCTGAAGAATATTCTCGAAATCATCGTCCATGGCGAAACCATAACCGAAGCAGACTGGTGGGACGTTATGTGGAAGAACGTTCCATTCCACGGTTCACCTGGCGGTTGAACAGAAAACCCACGGATATTGTCTTAGGAGGAAATTATAGTAGTTAATTAAGCTAGAGATGTTTTCTGTAAATTGCGGAAAACGATTATAAGACACAGCTGTGCACTCTGCATTTAACACATGATAATTAATTGCCTTACAGTTCTCGATAACTTAAGTGGATTATGGAAAGATGGCAACTGCCTCCTATGCGGTTAACGAGGAAGATTCGAGCGAAAAATCAAAACTTGCACAAATGTGTAATGAAGAAATTTTGTGCATGCCTATCGAAGACGTTCTGTCGAAGTTGAACAGTTCTCAGTCTGGTCTCACATCTGAAGAGGCAAGAAAGCTTCTTGATGTTTATGGACGCAATGAAGTAGCGCGAAAAAAGAGGAGAGCTGGTGTTTTTGGGTTTGCTTTGCGTTTCAGGAACCCACTTGTCGTAATATTATTGGTGGCCGGCGTTGTTTCAGGCTTGTTTGGAGAGTTAACTGATTCCATAATCATCTTTTTAATAGTGTTGATGAGTGTCATTCTTGACTTTTTCCAAGAGAACAGGGCCGAAAAAGCGGCGGAAGAATTGAAGGAAAGGGTTGCAACCACCGCCACAGTGCTCCGGGACGGCGTTAAAAAGGAAGTTAGGCTATCAGAAGTAGTTCCAGGCGACATTATTTTTCTTTCCGCAGGTGACATCGTGCCTGCCGACGCACGAGTAGTCAGTTCCAAAGATTTTTTCATCGACCAATCAGCATTAACAGGCGAGTCATTCCCGGCAGAAAAAACTTCAGTGCCGATAAAGCCTGAAGACGTTTCAACAATAGGCGGTTGGGTTAATTACCTCTTTATGGGCACTTCCGTAGTGAGCGGTTCAGCTACGGCTGTTGTTGTGAAGACTGGAGGCTCCACAGAGTATGGAAAGCTTGTCAAGTTAGTAGTGGAAAGAAGACCTGAAACCGAGTTTGAGAGGGGATTAAGAAGATTTGGTTACATGATTATGGAAGTTACTCTTTTTCTTGTCTTCTTCGTTTTCATCGGTCGAGTGTTTTTCCTCAGAGTTGTAGACACTCGTGTTGTTTTGGACTCATTGCTTTTCGCGATAGCATTGGCTGTAGGTTTAACGCCTGAACTTCTGCCCATGATTCTGTCGCTAAACCTTTCAAAAGGCGCGATTGCGATGTCAAAGAAAGGAGTCATCGTGAAACGGCTTGCGTCGATTCAGAATTTTGGAAGCATGGATGTTCTATGTACCGACAAGACAGGTACGTTGACGGAAAACAAAGTTAAAGTAATCTTACATATTGACTTGGAAGGAAAAGACAGTGACAAGGTGTTGCAGTACTCTTTCTTGAACAGTTTTTACCAAACTGGGCTTAAAAGCCCGCTTGACGAGGCCATACTCCAGCATAAGAAGGAAACCGCTGAAGGTTATCAGAAGGTGGATGAGGTTCCTTTTGATTTCACGCGAAGGAGAGTCTCGGTTGTTGTTGAGCATGAAAAGGAAAGATTCTTCATAACTAAGGGAGCATCAGAAGAAATCATTCGCGTTTGTTCATACTACGAAGTTGAAGGCAAGATATTCGACACAACACCAGAGACACACAGGAAAATAAGACAAAAATACTGTGACCTGAGCTCTGAGGGCTTCAGGGTTCTTGGAATCTGCTACAAGAAGCTGAAGGAAGACAAGCCTGTTTATTCAGTGGATGACGAAAGGAACATGGTCTTCCTTGGCTTCATCGCTTTCATGGATCCGCCCAAAGAAACATCTAAAGAATCGCTGCAACTTTTGAAGGAATACGGGATAGAGCTGAAGATTCTTACGGGCGACAACGAGTTGGTCACGCGCAAAGTCTGTGATGAGTTGGGCTTTGAAATCAAAAAAATCGTTCTGGGTAGTGAGATTGCCCAGATGGGTGATGATGCGCTTGCTATTGTTGTTGAAGAAGCTAACATTTTTGCCAGAGTAACACCCGCACAAAAAGACAGAATCATTAACGCGCTGAAAACTAACGGTCATACTGTTGGATTTTTAGGAGACGGTGTTAACGATGCGCCATCGATGAAGGTTGCAGACGTAAGCGTGTCCGTTAACAATGCTGTTGACGTGGCGAAAGAATCTGCGGACATAATACTTCTTCATAAAGATTTGACCGTGCTTGGGCAAGGAGTCTTGGAAGGGAGAAAAACCTTCGGCAATACCATGAAGTATGTATTGATGGGAATTAGCTCCAATTTTGGAAACATGTTCAGCGCAGCCGCAGCCTCACTGTTTCTGAATTTTCTGCCGATGCTGCCCAAGCAGATTCTCTTGAACAACCTTCTCTATGATTTATCCGAGTCAACCATACCTACCGATAACGTTGATGAGGAATATATTGAGAAACCGAAAAGGCTTGATGTCACTTTTATCAGAGATTACATGATTTATTTTGGACCCGTTAGCTCGCTTTTTGATTTCTTGACTTTTTACATTATGCTTTACGTTTTTAACGCTTGGAACAATGCACCACTGTTTCAAACCGCATGGTTCATCGAATCTCTATGCACACAGACACTAGTTATATTTGCAATCAGAACGCGGAGATTTCCCTTTTACAAAAGTACCCCAAGCAAACCATTGCTTATCAGCAGCCTAACTATCGTCGCAATCAGCATACTGATACCATTTACGCCAATTGGTGGCTGGTTCCAGTTCGTTGTACTCCCAATCACTTTCTTCGCATTCTTGGCAGCATTCGTTGGCGCTTACCTAGCGATGGTAGAAATTCTGAAATGGTTCTTTTACAAGCGATACGCCCACCGTTTAGAACAGACCATGATTCCAAAAAAGCCACACATATTAAATGTGGTCAACAAACCTAACCTGAAAGATGACAAAACAGTGTCAAATAGCAAGAATGTTTAATAGTTTCTGAAAACTTCCTCAAACTAGGCAGAGAAGCATGGTTAAGATAGTTGTTAACTACGCAAAATGCGTGGGAGACACCCATCGAATATGCGTTGAAATATGTCCTGTATCAGTCTTCCGCATCGAGAAATCTGAAAAACCTGAAGTGGTGAATGAAGTGAACTGCATCATGTGTAGGACGTGCCAAGTTAACTGCCCCACTCAAGCCATAGAAATTCTGCCCTGAAACTCTCAAAGAATTCTGAGTAGTCTGCCCCTGCTGTTTCTGATTTCCACTCTAACGTTTCCGTCAGCTTGTCTCGTGGCGCATTTTATGCATGGGTCATAAGCGCGTATCACCATCTCTATCTTGTTCAAAAGCCCTGGCTTGATTTCGCCTTTGTGTATGAATTCTGTGGCAGCATCTTTCACGTTTAGGTTGATAGCGGCATTGTTAACCTGAGTTGGAATTATCAGCCTCATACTGTTCAGTCGTCCATCGCTGCCCAAGACGTATTCATGAGCGAGCGTTCCCCGCGGGGCTTCAACCACTCCGACGCCTCTTCCTGCCTTAGACTTAACTGTGACCCTCGTGTCAAGCCTCGTCAAAGTCTCATCTTCCAACAACTGAATCGTTCTTTCACACGCGTAAACCAAATCAATAAGACGACTATAATCAAAGAGCAAAGTCGCGTATGCTGGGCTTCCAAACTTCGCTTTAAACTCTTTCAGTTCTCTGTCAGCAAGCTCTGTCATCGCCATGCTGTTAACGTTTATTCTTGCCGTCGAACCGACCTGAACAATTCCTTCCGTCAGCCCTAAGGCTTTGAGATAAGCGAATTTTGCGTAAGTCCACTCGTAGCTTTTCTCCTCAATATGCTCCATGTAATCCTGAGCCGAGAAGATAGAAAAGACGTCACCTTCGGGCTTTATTACTCGAATCCCACCGTCATAGAAGTCTAATGCACCATCCTTCGTCAGCGCCATGTAGTAAGTCTTATAGTCACCCGCCTTCTTGTAATCCGCCCAGTTTTTGTCGAAAAGCTCCTTCCCAAGAACAAGAGCTTCTTTAGTGATTTCAAGCGCATTTTTTGCTTCATGAAGCAGTTCCTCACGTTCTCTCTCCTTAAGTGGGTTAATCAAGCCGCCTGGTATTACTGAAACGATGTGAACTTCGCGTTTTCCGATTACGTCCAAGATTTTTGCCGCAAAGCTTCGCAGGGCTATGGCTTTTCTTCCCACGTCTGGTTTTTCTCGCATGATTTGGAAGACATTTCGCTTTGAAGGGTCTTCTTCAGGCGAGAACCAAAAGTCTGGGAGTGTCAAGAAAAAGAAGACCAGGGAATGGTTGCTGATAATCTGTCCTAGTAACAAGAGTTCGCGTAGTTTTCTGGCGGTTTCTGTTATCTCAGTTTCGTATATGGTTTCTATGGCTTTAACAGACGCGATAACGTGTGCTGTGGAACACACGCCGCATATTCTTGAGATTATGAAGGGAAGCCTTTCAGCCTCCATTCCCTTTAAGAAATAGTCGAAGCCACGAATTTCTGTGGCGTAGAAATAAGCGTCGGAAACGTTGCCTGCATCGTCAAGGGTTATCGTGACTTTTCCATGTCCTTCGATTCTCGTAGTCGGCGAGATATGTATCTCTCTCTTGAGGCTCAAACGACTCTCTCCCTTGCTTTTGATCGTTCAAACTTTGAGAAGATGAAAGTGTGGAATATGAAGGGATTTCTATACAGTTCCTCCTTCACTTTCTCTTCGGGAATGCTTGTTCTTGCTGATAGTACTTTGATTAAAAAAGGGTACAAATCCATCGTTCGGTACAAGAACGAGTCAGGCGGTCCTCTGCAACCGAAACAGGTAAAGTTCGCTCTTGGACACGGTGCACCGCAACCCTCACGGGTGAGAGATCCCAAACAGACGAAGCCTTGACTCACCAAGCACAGTTCATGGTTTGCTTCTTTTTCGTAGATTCCATAAAGGCGATCAAGTTTTGCAGGAACTATTTTTCGGTGGCATTCAATGCAAACAACGCTTTCATGACGAACCGGCGGTTTTCCACTAACTATGCTCTTTATGCTGTGCACTATTAGCATCGGCATAGGCGGACAGCCTGGTATGTAATAGTCAACGTCAACGAAGCTGCATATTGGATACATTAAATCTTCGAGTTCAGGAAGCTTGCCTGAGTTTAGAAGGGAGTATTGTTTTTCAAGAAGGGTCTTGAGCGAAGAAATGTTGCCCAAGCTGGTTATTCCGCCATGAGTTGCACATATTCCCAAGGCAATGAGAGTTTTAGATTTGGCTCGCACTTCTCTGATTAGTTTCTCGTCTTCTTCAGTTCTGACTCCGCCCTCAACTATAGCCAAGTCAACGTCAGGAACTTCTTTTAAATCAACAAACGTAGGTGAATAAACTATGTCGAAATCTTCGGAAAGAATTTCTAGCAAAGCCTCGCCTGCATTTAGGAATGATGAAACACATCCAGCGCAGCAGGTTAAGGAGACTATGCTGATCTTCACAGAGTTATCACTTAGCTCTTTGAGGATTTACTATGTTTCGGGTTTAAGTTTTTCGACGTTAACGTTTTCTAAGACCAGAAACCCAATAGAAATGCAGAGGGTTTGAATATTTACAGATTACATCCTTCACAAGTTTTACTGGAGTTTCACTTGGATCCGTACAAAATCAAACATGAGCAGAAAGCCTTGTGGAACATGTCTTATGTTTTAATCTTTGGACATATTGCCTTTTAATTGAGTGGGTGCTACTTTTTGTTTGGTAATTTTGGCGTACGTCATGATTCCTGGGAGAAAGACGAGAATTTTTGTAAATTGATGTTTTGCCATTCGCCATGACATACGTCATAAAAAATATGACATACGTCATCTTTATATATTTTTCCGCCTAAACTATACGAAAAGGAGATTACGCCTTGATAACACCATGCGAAGTCGCCGTAAAATCCGTGATACCCGCCATAAAAGCGTTAATGGCAAAAGAGCTCGTTGAAAAACACGGCATGAAACAAAACGAAGTAGCAAAAATCCTCGGAATATCCCAATCCGCAGTAAGCAAATACACAAAAAAAGTAAGAGGCCACGTAATCAGCATAGACAGCATCGAAGAAATTCACATTCCAATCAGCAGCATGATCACTCTCGCCGTTAGTGGCACCTACCAAAGAACAGAATTTCTGCAGCTCTTCTGTCAAACATGCCTAATCATTCGTAGAAAAGGCATGATGTGTCAACATTGCATAAAAACAGAACCCAAAACAAACATGAGCAAATGCACTCTGTGTTTAGCCTCCCACCCTATTGAAAAGGAAAGGTGAAAATAATTGTCTTCTTTTGACGAAAAAAACGTGTTAGACATCCTTGAGAAAACAAGCAAGAGCGTAGTCAACATAAGCATAGTCAAACACGTTCAACACTTGTTTTATCAAACCGTGCCCGTGGAAGGGATGGGTTCAGGAACCATAATTGACAAGAAAGGCTACATACTCACAAATAATCACGTGGTCGGTGGAGCAGAGAAGATAACTGTGACTTTATGGAACGGCGAAGTTCTAGAGGGAAAAATAGCAGGCTCGTGTTCCGTGCACGATACCGCAGTTGTAAAACTCAAGAAAGAACACTTGCCAGCCGCGGAGCTTGGAGACTCGGACAAGCTGAGAGTGGGTCAAAGAGTCTATGCCATAGGAAACCCCTTCGGCTTGACAGGTGGTCCAACAGTAACCTCAGGGGTAATAAGCGCCCTAAACCGAACCATAGAAGCCCAAAGAGGACTACTTGAGAATCTTGTTCAAACAGACGCAGCCATAAACCCTGGTAACAGTGGTGGTCCACTCGTGGATCTTGAAGGGAAAGTGGTGGCAATTAATACTGCGATAATTCCTTATGCTCAGGGGATAGGTTTTGCGATTCCGATAAATCCAGCAAGAAGCTGCACTAGCGAGGTGCTCAGAACAGGCGTTTCTGTGAGACCATGGCTTGGAATAATAGGGTTAAGCCTTACTGAAGACATATCTCGCTACTATAGTCTGCCTGTTGACCATGGAGTTCTGGTTACAAAGGTCGTGGATGGTAGTCCAGCGGATTATTCAGGCATCGTTAACGGCGACATAATTTTGAGGTTGGACAGCGCGCCGATTTATCATGTTGAGGATTTGCTGAAAGAGATTCATCTGAGAAAAGTCGGGGAAAAAATTAGACTAGCCGTTTTTCGCCGCGGTAAAGAACAATCTTTCGATGTTCATTTGAGCAGGATGCCATAAGACGCCTTGGTAACCGCACAGTTGCTATGTTGTCCACTTATCACGACAAACGATAAATAAGATTTTCAGCATCTTCAAATTGCATACGAAAGTTGGAGCGTGCAACTAAATAGCCTCAAGCGGAAAGACAGTTAGAGGACCGAGTCTGTCCATAAGGGCTCTGATTACGTTCATAGCCTCTTTTATAATAGCCAGAATGTTTACAATCCTTAATCCAAGCACCATCGTCCTAGTCGGCGAGGGGATTCACGTTCACCATTTCTGGTATGGAATAGCGTTGCTGGCTATCGGCGGTTGGTTGGGGATCAGTTATGAGGATGAAAGGATCAATCGGTTGGCAGCGATTGTTTTTGGTGCTGGAGGCGGTTTAATAGGAGATGAAGTTGGTCTTTTGCTCAACCTTAACGACTACTGGACGGAACTCACTTACACTCTTGTTATAGTATTCGTAGCTCTAGTCTCCATTATGATTTTGATAGTAAGGTATTCACGTGCCATTCTGCGAGAATTTTTTGAATTCTCAAGCAGCAACACAAGCCTTTACATTGGTGTCTTCCTTGAAGCAGTTTCAGTAGCGTTCATAATGGAAACCGATAACCTAGTAATAAACATCGTTTCAAGCATAGTTGCGATAGTGGCTTTAATGTTTATCCTAGCCTACTTTATTCAACGAATAAGAGTAAAACATCAAAAAACGGAAAAACCAAGTGTGCATAGTTAAGCGAAAGTCTAAAAAACTATCGAACGCTTAAACTGTTTTTATGAAATATTCGTTCAAAATCGGCTCGATTTGGGGCATCCCGATTGAGCTTCATATAACTTTCATACTGCTAATGATTCTTGAACTTTTTCTCTCTTGGCCCTCGCTCTACTTTTTTGTCCTTACCTTGTTTCTATTCGTCTTCGTCACGTTTCATGAATTGTCGCATTGTTTGGTTGCGAGACATTACGGCATTAAAGTGCGCAAAATAGTCCTCTACCCCATCGGTGGAGTTTCGGAGATCGAGGAGATTCCTGAGAACCCGAGAGTTGAGTGGCGAATGGCTATTGCAGGTCCGTTAACAAGTTTTGTTATTGGATTGGTTTTGTTTGGTTTAGGCCAAGTTTTGACGGTGACAACGCCTGCTTTATCGTTGCTCGTTACCACAGATAACATGATTCTGGAGCTGGCACAATTGAACATCCTGCTAGGCGCTTTTAACTTGATTCCCGCATTTCCAATGGACGGTGGCAGAGTGCTCAGAGCCCTTCTTGCTGAGCATTTAAAGTTTTCTGACGCAACCAAATATGCCGCGTTTATAGGCAGACTGCTCGGCGTGTTTATGGCTGTTTTCGGCATATTCTATGATTTCTGGCTGATAATAGTCGGCGCATTTATCTACATAGGCGCAACTGAAGAAGCCGAATCAACCATCGTTTCCACAACTCTTGCACGAGTCAGAGTCAAAGATGTTATGCAGCCACAAGCAGCGGTTGTCGCGCCAGAAGCCACGCTCACGGAAGCGTTGGAAACGATGCTCAAAGCAAGATACCATGATATTCTGGTCGAAAAAGACGGTAGCCTTCTAGGAATAGTAACATGGGACGAAATCGTCAAAATAAAACCTGAACAAAGAAGCACGCTTCAAGTTAAGCAGTTGCCAATTAAACAGTTCTCAACTTTTCCAGACAATTCCATTCTCGAAGTCTACAAGATTATGGCTCAGGAAAAAATAAACACGGTTCCCGTGGTCGACAAAGAAGCACCAACGAAAGTTCTCGGCGTCATAACCAGCGAAAGCATAGCTTACGCCTATGAAAAGGCCAAAACTCTACGTTAAAACGTTTTAATACCTTCCACTGAACAATTTGGTTGAAGGGGGATGAGTCATGGAAAACGTCGCTGAAGTTAACGTCAACAATTGGCAGCAAGAAGTTTCAAAATCAAGCATTCTAACAGTCATCTACTTCTGGCATAACCAATGCCATTGGTGCTTCAGGCTAACCCCGATAATCGACAAAGTAAGTCACGAGTTTAGTGGGAAGGTAAAGTTTGTCAAGCTGAACATCCTGGAAGACCAGACGAATCAGGAAATCGCCAACAACTACGGAGTCATGAGCACGCCAACGTTGATGTTCTTCTGCAGTGGAAGACCTGCAGGACAGATTGTCGGTTTTATGTCTGAAGAAGACCTTAAAAGATTGTTAAACGACATGCTTGGAAAATACCGAACGTGTCTTCTACAGAGCACAGAGTTAAGAGCGTACATAGTATAAACTCTCCAGTGAGGTTTGAAGCTTTGAACGAAGAGGTAATAAAAGAGGTTTTGACAAAATACAAAACCATAGCAATAGTGGGGTTGTCCAAAGATCCTTCCAAAGCCAGCTATCAAGTAGCAGAGTATCTAAAGAATCACGGCTTCAGAATTATACCAATAAACCCATCCGCAAATGAAATTCTAGGCGAAAAAGCCTACAAGAGCCTCTTAGACATGCCAAATGAAATTCAGAAAGCAATCGAAGTTGTTGACGTTTTCAGGCCTTCAGAAGAAGTGTTGCCTATAGTGGAGCAGGCTGTGAAGCTGAAAAAAGTTCACAGCATATTGAAAGTGGTCTGGATGCAATTGGGAATAGTTAATGAGCAAGCGGCTGAATTGGCAAAAAGAGCGGGATTAACAGTTGCAATGGACAAGTGTATGATGCAGGAGCATCGACGCCTGTTGGTAAGCAGAGCAAGTTCTGAGAAAAAACAGATGGCCTAGAACAGGCATGTTTTTCTATGCTGCTCCGCCAAGCAGCAGTGATACGACGACAGCAATTGCGATGATTGCTAGCGTTTCAAACAGCGTGACTTTCCAATGCACACGCGTTCTTTTAGAGCGATAGCGAACGAGAAAGAAGCCCGCAACGACTCCCACTATTAATAGAGACAAGATTATATCAAAGGGGTATGGCAACATCAGATAGGCCATTATGGGGATGCTGCCTGCCAGAAAAGTGGTCGTGCTACATATCGTGGCCGCAAAAAGGTTTGACCTGTTTATCTCTTCATGTAACACTGCGAACAGCTGCTTAACTAGCCGCAGTGACTTGTCTCGTTCTTTTTGATCAGAAATGTCGCTTAGGCTGTAGTTCATCAGAGTTTGCAGGGTCATCATGTCTGCTAGGTCCTCGGTTATGCCGCCGAGCAGAAAGCTGGAAAAGTTGGTGATGGACACGGTTGTTAAGGTTAAGAAAGCTGCAAACATCGCTGCTCTGACCGCTAACCCCGCGACGAAGGCCGAGATGATGACCACTAGTCCCGTGATCGAGCCATCAACAAGACCCGCAACGACTTCGAGGATGGGTTCCTTCTTCAAAAGTAGACTTTGCCATTCTCTGCCTAGTTTAGCGCCTTGTTCTGTCAGCTGAACGGTCTCATCGTGGCCCAGAATCAGTCCTTCGGAAGCCATCGCACTCAAAGTCTTTTCAAGATCGCTCATTTCTATACATGCAAACCCTGTGCAGACCTTGTCGATTTGATGTTTAAGTGTAGATTTCGGCTGCGCGATTCCTTTGCTGAGGTTTATCAGTACGATCACTCTTATAATGTCGGGGAGTTCTTGGATTTCAAAGGACACTGGGTTTATCACCGTTCAAGCGTTGAGTAAGAAAAACAGAATTAATAACTTTTTTGCAGCAAGTTTAGCCGCTTATTCCTATACTACTATTTTTTCAGTCTTATCGTCCAATCAACCAAGTTTGCGAGCATTTTGCTTATTTTTTCTCTTGTCTTCTCGTCGACAACTTTGCCTTTATCATCAATTTTTTCGCTTGCAAAAGTCACGATGACCTCTGGTCTGTTGAGTGGATGCATGTTCAAGCTTACGAAGGTCTGTCGAAGATGATATTGCGCTCTGGCTCCACCCAGCATTCCTCCCGAAGCACTCATGATGGCAACCGGTTTGTCTTCAAAAGCATTATCTCCGTAAGGTCTGGAAGCCCAATCAATGGCATTTTTCAAAACGCCTGGCACTGAATAATTGTATTCTGGGGTTGCGATCAGAATCGCGTCTGCCGCTCTGATTTTCCTCTTGAATTCCTTCACTATTTGGGGTGGTTGGCTTTCAAAATCTTGGTTGAAAGGTAGGATTCCTTCGAGGTCAAAAACTTCAAGCTTCGCGTTTTCTGGAATTAGCTCCAAAGCGGCGTTCAACAGTGATTTGTTGTAGGAGCCCTTGCGCAGGCTGCCTGCAAAACCCAGAATCGTAACTATTTTGTCCATAATCGAGCTATTTCACTCCAGTGATTTAAATTAGTTTTCATATAGAGGATTTATAGGTTATAAGCCGTGAGAGATCAATACATTTTTCTAAGCATGGAGGAACGTTATGAGAAAATTGTATGTTTGTGGAAGTTTCAGGTTCATATCCGAAATGGAGAAATTGGAAAGTAGACTTAAAGAAGAGAACATTAATTATCAGATATCAAAGAAAATGGGCAATCGTGGAATTCTGGGATGTTTAAAGAATATTGATGATGCAGATGTTGTTTACGTTGTTAACCCTGAAGGTTATGTTGGTAAGAGTGTGTCCGTTGACATCGGCTACGCCTACGCAAAAAACAAGTCGATATACATTATGCATCAAACAGATGACCCACCGGTGATGGATCTGATAAATGGCATCTTGTCTCCAAAAGAATTAATCGATCTTCTCAAGGAAGACTTTAGCTAATTGTGAGTCAAAAACTTGTTTACAATCATTTTTCAAAAGTAAATGCTGACGGGCAAAGCTTGTTTAACACGCAAGCATCGCATTTAGGCTTCTTTGCGACGCACACGTTTCTGCCGAGAAAGATCAGCAAGTCCGTGATTCTCATCCAACAATCCTTCGGTGCGATTTTCATCAAATCATGTTCTATCTTATCTGGGTCTTCTTGGTTTGTAAGTCCCAGTCTTTTAGAAACTCGGCGAACATGTGTATCCACGGCTATTCCTTCCACGATGCCGTAGGCGTTCTGTAGCACTATGTTGGCGGTTTTTCTGGCGACGCCTGGTAGTTCAAGCATTTCCTGCATGGTTTTGGGGATTTGTCCGTGGAACTTTTCAATGAGCATCTGGCAACAGTTTTTGATGTTCTTAGCTTTGTTGTGGTAAAAGCCCGTGGATTTTATGTCTTGTTCAAACTCTTTCAGGTCAGCGTTGGCATAATCTTCAGCGTTGCGGTATTTTGTGAACAAGGTTTTGGTAACTATGTTTACTCTTTTGTCTGTGCATTGTGCTGAGAGGATTGTGGCGATTAAAAGTTCTAGGGGGTTAGTGTAGTCTAGGGCTATTTTTGCGTTTGGAAACTCTTTTTCCAGAAGCTTGATAATCTTCAGCACACTAGCCTCGTTAGAGTTCGCTGGTTGAGGTTTCTCGCGCAAGTTAATCGACCCTATTCTCTCATAGAAGGTTTTTTGCCTAAAAGGTTTGCAGAAAGCTTTTACTTCTTAAACAGCAAAATAATTCAAAGGGTGATTATGTTGGGTGTTAAGCTTCTGGTTGATGGTGAAGAGATAGACCTCAACGAGTTTGTTTCAAAAATTCTGAGCGGAGTCGTCGTCGGCGCGGTGACTTCCTTACGTGGAATAAAGAAGGAATGGAAAAACATAGAGATAAAAGTGTCAAAGTAGACTGTGCAAAAGCTTCAGCCATGCGCGTTTGCGGTTATCGTTATTTCTGCAAACATCTCTCTTTTTGCCTTGCAAATCGGGCAAACGTAAGGCGGGTCCTCTCGGAAGACAACGTAGCCGCATTGTTTGCAGTACCAAAGCTTCTTTTTGACATGTGAAGTTTCTTTGGCAACTGCGGCAACGGTTTCTGAGGGTTTTTCCACCGTTTTCTCCGCGGTCACTACGTAGGTTCGGTCTTGTTTTTCTTTCGGTCTGCGTTCAGGAATCGGGGTTATCGGAGTTTTGCCTTCAAACAAATCTTTCCTCATGTAGAGTGCGCAGTAGCATGTTCCGAATTCCGCGACGTCTGGGTCTCGGTAGTCGCATGGGCAGATTATGTCTCTGTCAAGTTCAAGGTTTCCTGTGGCAAGTCGGCATGGGCATGATGGGTAACCGTAGCGTTCTTCGTTCTTCCTCAAGCCTTCTAGAAGGTCGTTCAGAAAAGTCTGGTCTGGGTTCAGGTAGTAGCCGTAGGTTTTTGCATCTGCTTCTGCTCTTTTACGCACTTTTTCAAGTGTGATCAAATCTCAAGTGCCTCTTTAATCAAGTCCTTGCGAAAACCAGTGATCAGAGTCTTACCGTCAACTATTATTGTTGGGTAGCTCGGAGAACCTCCTCTGGTTTCGATGTCTTCCCTTATTTTCTCATGATCCTCGCCATCAGCCAAGTCAACGTCAACATACTCAAATTCAACGCTGTTATCTTTCAGGAATTGTTTCGTCATCTTGCACCATGCGCAGGTGCTTATGGCGTACATGAGGACTTTGTGTTTGTTGTTCTTGCCTTCGACTTTGATTTTTTTCATCTTTTCCTCACTCATCATTTGATAGTTGAGGTATGAGCGTAGCCGTGATATAACGATTTAGCTTGAAACTGCAAGCTAGGCTTCGTGCAGGTTGAAGAACGCTTTTTGCACAACCTCAGACATAGCGGGGTGGATGTGCATTGCTCGGGCGATTGGCATGAAGGTTTTGTCGTCTGAAACCATGGCGTTGATGATTTCCTGTATGAGTACTGATGCGTATGGACCTATTATGTGTCCACCCAACAGTTTTCCTGTTTTCTGTTCCAAGATGACTTTTACGAAGCCTTCAGGTTCTCCCATTGCAGCGCCCAATGCAGTGTCCTTGTAAAGTGATGTGCCCACTAGAATCTTGTAGCCTTGCTGCTTGGCTTCAGCTTCTTTTAGGCCTACGGAAGCGATTTGCGGGTGAGTGAAAACTGCATGTGGCGCTGAGGAATAATCTACTTTTGCCTTGTGATCGTGAACTGCGTTGTGCCACGCGATTTCGGCTTCGTAGTTGGCCACGTGTTTGAACATTTGTTTGCCGATGGCGTCTCCGAACGCCCAGATGTTTTTCTTTCCAGTCTCAAGGTACTCGTTGACTTTCACGTAACCTCGACTGTCTAGTTCGACGCCTGTTTTCTCTGTCTTCAACAGGTCAGAGTTCGGAACGCGTCCTGTAGCCACGAGTAACGCTTCTGCTGAAAACTGTCTGGTCTGCCCATTCTCGCGGTTTCTGGCGACGACTGTTTTTAAGCCATTTTTCTCAGCGGCTTCAATCACTTCGTGGTTTGTGTAGATCTCCATCCTTTTCCTCATTTCTTGTTTGAGGAGTTCAGAAATCTCGGGTTCTTCGTCAGGTAACAGTCTCGGGCTTCGTTGTATGATGGTGACTTTGGTGCCTATGCTGGCAAAGAAGTGGCTGTATTCTGCTGCGATGTAGCCGCCGCCAATTATTATCATGCTTTTTGGTTGCATGGTTAGTTTCAGTACGGTGTCGCTTGTCAGATACTTCATGTTCGCTAGTCCCTTGACGGGTGGGATGTTGGGTCTTGCGCCTGAAACGATGAATACGCGTTCTCCTCGTATCGTGTGGTTGCTGACTTTCATGGTGTAGTCTGAGATAAACTCGCCTACGTCTTTGAACCACTTGATGTTCGGGTCGGCTTCTACTGCCATGGCTTGATGTCCGCTGTCTTCAGCCACGAACTGTTGCATTCTCTGCATTATCTTCTGAAAATCAACTGACGTGACGGTTGCGTTTACACCTATCTTCTCCGCTTCTTCAACCACTGCAATGGCGTCTGCTGGGTATATGAGCATCTTGGATGGGACGCAGCCGCGGTTTAAGCATGTTCCGCCCATCGGACCAAACTCAACCACAGCTGTTTTCAAGCCGCTTGCAGCTGCGGCGGCAGCCACGTTCATTCCTGAGCCTGAACCGACTACTAAAACGTCAAACTCTTCCATAACACCAACTCGAATGTATCTTTAGACTTTAACGATGATACCAGATAAGTGTTTTCAAAGACTTAGGCACATGGGCTGTCATGATTTTTCTGTGGGAAGCTTGGAACGACCTGCGTCAACATCTGCCTGCACGTTAGACAACATGGTTGCTTCCAGGTTCTCAACGTGTCTCAAGTCTGTGAAGAACCAAGCCCCCAACAATACCATTGCGCCTACTGCCGCGCACCCAACAAAGAGGTTTGTTGTTCCAGTCAAGCCTACAACGACTCCTGAAATCGCCATACCAAACGGAGAAGCCATGCTGGCTAACGAGCTGACGACAGAGTTTACTCTGCCTAGCATGTTTGCGGGAACTGAGGTTTGAAGAATCGTGCGAAACAGCACGTTTGCAGGGGCAATCGCGAAGCCCATCACGAAAAAGCAGGCACCCAAAAACACGAATAAACCCACGGGTGAAAAAGCAACTAGGCCGTACATGATGAAGCATATGAAGATGAACATTGCCGAAACCATCATTTTCCTCTTAATTTCCCGAGCAAGAGTCATGAATATGCCTCCGCATAACATTCCAGCCTGTATTGACGCCATGACGAATGCTAGTTCGGTTGCGCCTCCATAATGAACAAATTTAACGAAGTACGGTAGCAGAGTAGACATCGGAGTCAGCAGGAAATTGAGGGCAGTAGCCATGAAGATTAATGGCATGAGTCCTCTTGCTCCCCTGATGAATGAGAGCCCTCCCATAAAGTCCTTCTTGAACGAGGCTTTTTCTTGTTCCATTCTGACAGAAGGAATTGCAATCAGCAACAGGGGGATTACTGCTATCACGAATGTTGCAGGGTCAATCCACAGAACACTATTGATGCTCCAGAAAGCAAGTAATAAAGCTGCGATGATCGGACCGAGAAGCGTCATGACGCCGTTCAATACGAATTCTAACCCGTTTATTCGACTTAACCTGTTTCGAGGAACCATCAAGGGAACGATTGCTCCCACTGCTGGCTGGTGAAAAGCTTGACAACAACTTCTGAAGATGAGGATGCCTAGGATTAACCAGATTGAAATGATTCCATACCCAAACAGGAAAATCAACAAGATCGTCGAGAGAGCCTGTGCAAAATCGAATGTCGCAATCACGAGTTTGCGGCTGTAGCGATCTACCCAAACGCCGGCGAAAGGAGTGAGCAGTATCATGGGCGCAAAGCCCGCGATTGAGGCTAATGCCAAATACCAGGCGCTTCCAGTCTCAAGCGTTATCCACCAGACGATGACGAACTGAACAACTGATGAACCGAGCAGCGAGATGTGTTGACCGAAGAAAAACGCTAAGTAGCTCTTGAATGTTGATTGATTCGCCTTAACATCCATGCCGACTCACTCCCTTTAGTAAATGAACTGCTTTTCGACTAGAACAAGCAGCGCTTTCTGATAAGCTTTGACTGGAAGGGCATAGTTGCCTTTTACTAGGGGGAATTTATTGATTCGCCGAATGGGATTCATTCACTTTTCCTCATTATCTCTCAAGAGACTGTTCACCCATGATTAAGATTCTGTGCAAAAGTGACCATGTTACTGACCACTCACATCTGAAAATTCGCCCCAAGAATCCGGCGTGTCGAATATAATCAGCAAATGAAAGAACAAGTCGCCCAACTGAAGCCTACGTTGGGAAACAGAACAAGCTTTATCAAAGATTAATCGGAGACTTCAACAAGAGCAACTCCATTGTATAAGAACGAAAGAAAAAGGGTGAATAAATGAGAGCTACTTTTGTGCTGCTTGAAGTCTCTTCGCTATTTCCGTCCAGTTAACGATGTTCCAGAAGGCTTCCACAAACTTTGCCCTGTCATTCTTGTAGTCCAAGTAGTACGCGTGTTCAAAAACGTCGAGAACCATCAGAATCTTGTAGCCGGGATAAACGTTAGTGTTGTGCTTCTCTATCTGCATTATCAACGGTCTGCCAGTTAGCTTGCAGAGCGTGAGTGCTGCCCAACCAGAGCCCTCAACGCTTGTTGAGGCTTGTGTGAATTCTTTCTTGAAACGTTCGAAGCTTCCGAATTCCTTTTCCAAAGCCTCAGCCAAGGCTCCAGAGGGTTTTCCGCCGCCCTTGTTTGCTGGCGCCAAGTTGCCCCAGAACTTCGAATGCAGAATGTGCCCGCCTATGTTGAATGATAATTCCTTCAGCGTGGATTTTACGTCTAGGTCTGTGTTTTCTTTTCTTGCCTTGTCAAGCTTTTGCAGTATGTTGTTTGCGCCGTTAACGTATGCTTGATGATGTTTCTGGTGGTGTATAGTTAATTGCTGCTCAGACATGTACGGTTCTAAGTCTTTGTACCCAAATGGTAGTTGTGGTAGAGAATAAGATTTGTTCGGTTCCATTTTCATCACAATAGACTCTTCTATTGTTAGACTATTTTTATATTTTACCCAAACCAGCATCTACTTCATGCTTTCGAGAACAGCGCTCACGTCTACGTTTTCCAGAGGCATCCTTGTGAGCGCCATGTCCTTCACTTGCGGAAGATTATCACGGAAGGTCGGTCGTTTCTCCTTGTAGAAAATGCCTATCGGAATGTGTTCTCCCCATTCGAAGCTCTTTTCCAAAGCCTTCTGCCTATCACTCGTGTCGTGTCCCGTTTCTTCCAGCTTGTAAACTCTCTCACGGAACCATTCATACGTGTTAAGATAGTTAAAAGTCACACAAGGCTGAAACACATCAATATAGTTAAAGCCCCTATGTTTGAGGGCTTGCACAATCAAGCTCTGCAAATGCTTTGGGTCACCAGCAAACCCTCGCGCTACAAACGACCCATTGCTTACAAGCGCGTGGGCTATCGGGTTCAACGGCGGAACCACAGAACCAAAAGGCGTAGACTTAGTCTTGAAACCAGTTTGGCTCGTAGCAGTTGTCTGCCCCGTTGTCAAGCCTAGAATCATGTTATTATGAACAATCAACGTCACGTCTATGTTCCTCCTGACCGCATGGCAGAAATGGTCCCAGCCTTCATCGTAACAATCAGCGTCTCCTGAAAAACCAAGCACTATTAGCTCAGGGTTAGCAAGTTTTATGCCTGTCGCTACTGGCAGAACTCTGCCGTGGATGCTGTGAAAAGCGTTCACGTTTACGTAATCACCTATCTTTCCATGACAACCTATGCCGCTGACCGCGACCACCTGTTCCCTTTCGATGCCTAATTCTACAATCGCGTTCTTCACAGCCGAGAGGATGCCGAAGTTTCCGCAGCCTGGGCACCACGTGTTCTTGGCTGGCGTGTTAAGGTCGTTCAACGTAACCATTCTTTACAGCACCTCCTTGATCCTTTCAGAAAGCCAGATTGGGTTGAACGGTCTGCCGTCGTACTTCAGAATCTTGTGATCCACATCTCTCAACGTGTGGTCTCGGATGAGGCTTGCGAGTTGAGAAGTACTGTTGTTCTCGACTGCGATGGTTTTTTCGGCTTTGCTCAGAACTTCTGTGACCCTGTCCTTTGGGAAGGGCTGCAAATAGATTACCTGCAGAAAGTTCACAGCTTTGCCTTCATCGCCTAGAAGCTTCATCGCCTCTCTTACTGCGCCTTTCGTCGATCCCCACGAGATAACCGTTGCCTGAGCCTCTTCAGAACCATAGAACTTGGTTGTTTCAACGTTTCTTTCACGGATCTCCTTCTTTATCGTAGCGAGTTTTCTCATTCGTTTATCCATCATCATAGTCGTCACAGCAGGGTCTTCACTTGTGAACCCTTCCTTCTTGTGCTCGTCTGAGTTGGCTCTCACGATTGCGCCTTTAGTGGATGGAAGGGCTCTGGGAGAGACCCCTGTCTCGGTGACATCGTACCTGCGATACTCCTCTGTGTCTTCATACTGTCCAGTTATCAAAGATCCTCGCTCAATCTTAACACGGTCTGTGTCAAAAGGCTCCGCGGATACTTCGCTCTCAGCAAGATGCTTGTCGGTTAGGAGAATGACGGGTATCTGGTATTTTTCAGCCCAGTTGAAAGCTCGCATGGTCTCATAGAAGCACTCCTCAATGTCTCCAGGAGCAATAACCATTCTAGGGAACTCGCCTTGACCAGCGTGGATAACGAACCTCAAGTCTCCTTGAGCTGAGTAAGTTGGCAACCCTGTGCTGGGTCCAGGTCTCTGCCCAACCATGATTACGATAGGCGTCTCTGTCATTCCAGCCATCCCCAAGCCTTCCGTCATGAGGCAGAAGCCACCGCCCGACGTTGCCGTCATCGCTCTGACGCCTGCAAATGCTGCACCTGCGATCATGTTGATTGCCGCTATTTCTCCCTCCGGCTGCATGGCTATCATGTTGAAGTTTCTCTCGTTTGAAGTCATGAAATGAAGCAGACCAGTCGTCGGAGTCATGGGATAGCCTGAATAGAATTTGCATCCTGCCTTAACGGCGCCAAGTCCCACGGCTTCGTTTCCGCTCAGAAAGATTCTTCGTTTACCTGCAGAAGCCGTTTTCTGTAGCCTAAACTCAAAGTTGTTCTCAAACCTATCCTTAACGTAATCGTAACCTGTTTGAGCCGCGTTAACGTTCAGCTCCGCAACTTCAGGTTTGAACGTTTCTTTCAGAATTTCTGCAAGTAGTATGAAGTCATAGTAGGCAACTGCGATTGCGGCTCCGAGAGCCACAGTGTTACGCATTATAAGGTTGTGAGGCTGCTTCAACTGGTCTACCACGATTTTTCTCAGAGGAATAGGATAAAGCTTCAAGTTAGCTGTGCCGAGTTTTTCCGAGTTCAAAACCACGTCCTCTTCATCGTAAATGATGCCGCCGCCTGAAACTAACTCGTTCTTGTGACGCATCGCAGTCTCAGCGTTCAACGCAACCAGCAGATTAACATAATCAACCTGCGAATACACTTCCTGTTCCAAGATTCTGACGACGTAAAAGTTGTGTCCCCCTCTTATCAGCGACTGATAATCATTGGTTCCAAAGACGTGTAAACCTCCTCTCATGCACGCTTTTGCAAACAGAAACCCTGAACGCGCGATTCCTGCGCCTGCTTCGCCGCCAATCAGGAAAGAAAAATCGTTGATTTTCATGCAAATTCGCCAGATGAAAGATTGTTATCACGGTTATAAAAAACATTCCTAAATTATCAAAGTACTGATCGACTTTGATATGGAAAATTTTAATATCCCCTCCCTTTATTTATGCATTAGGTGAATCTATTTTGCCGATCGACCCGAACTTCCAGAAAACACGAACAGTCGTTGACAAGCATCAAGGTCATGACGTTTGGGGACCTGTGGAACCTCCTAAGAAACTCGGCATCCACGGCAATAACGTGGCAGTTGACTGGGATGTCTGCACCGGCGACGGAGTCTGCATCGAAGTGTGCCCTGTAACCGTGTTCGACTGGGCAGACGCTAAAGGAAACCCTGTTTCTGAGAAGAAGTCTGACCCTGCAAGACAAAGCGACTGCATACAATGCCTAGCCTGCGAAACCCAATGCCCAACGCAAGCCATAAAAATCACCGCTCCATAGCCAATTACATAACATTTCAAGACAATGCTTGTCCACCATGCGTTCTGTATTGAATCTGAGAAAAACTCTTTTATCCTCCTTTTTTCGAACAATATCTAGAAGGCGATTTTATGAAAACTAAACCTGACAAAACACTAGACTGTCAAGGTTTATACTGTCCCGAACCAGTCTTCAAAACAAGAATGGCAATGGACGAATTGAAAGTTGGAGAAACATTGGAGGTTCTGGCTGACGATCCAGCCGCTGGACCAGACATCGAAAGCCTCGTCAAACATCTGGGACAACAAGTGCTGAGCGTGAGCAAAGAAGGAAACGTGGTTCGAGTGTTGATAAAGAAGGTTAAATAAAAAAATGGAGTGTGAGATGAAATGAATGAGAAAAAGAAAAAAATCTTGTACGTCCAAACGAGCGGAGTTGACAACCCAGAACGTGCATACGCACCGTTCATTCTAGCAAGCACGGCGGCAATGATGAACATAGACGCAACCGTATACTTCGTTATAAAAGGCATAACGCTTGTAAAGAAGGGCGAAGCAGAAAAAATCAAAATGGGCAGCTTCCCATCACTCAAGGAAGTGATGGATCAAGCCATAAAAGCAGGCGTAAAACTCATGGTTTGCGAACAAAGTTGTGGACTGTTAGGAATTCCGCGTGGAGATTTCACGAAGGAAGCCAACATTGTCGGCGCGGCAACACTCAACGACCTAGCTCTTAGCGCAGATGCAGTTCTCTGCTTCTAAACGAAGCGACCAGTCAATGTCGACGCAAAGACGCGTATACATGGACCACTCTGCAGGCAAGCCTGTTGATTCGTGTGTCGTAGAAGCTATGCTGCCCTACATGAAGTCGTCATACGGAAACCCCTCATCGCTGCATGTGCTTGGTCAAGAAGCCAGAAAGGCTTTGGAAGAAGCAAGAGCAAGGGTTGCAGAACTAATTGGTGCTGAAAAAAAGGAGTCGATACTCTTCACTTCAGGAGCAACTGAAAGCAACAACATGGCAATCAAGGGCGTTGCCAACCGCTCCAAAGACCGTGGAAACCGCATCCTGACCTCAAGCATAGAGCACATGTCAGTTGTAAACTCCGTCAAATTTCTCACTACAAAAGGGTTTGAAACCGTTTTTATTCCAGTCGACAACTATGGCTTCGTGAACCTTGAAAACTTGGAAAAGGAGCTTACAGACAAAACAATTCTCGTCACCATAGTTTATGCGAACGGCGAGATTGGAACGATTCAGCCCATAAAAGAAATCAGCAAAATAGTCCACACTAAGAACGCCTACTTGCATGTTGATGCCACAGCCGCATGCGGACAAGTGCCGATAAACGTTAAGGACGAAGGAATAGACTTGCTCACGATTTCCTCCAACGACATCTACGGTCCAAAGGGCATGGGCGCACTTTACGCTAAAGACGGAGTGAGGTTAGAACCGTTGCTTCACGGTGGCGGACAGGAAAGAGGTTTAAGGTCAGGAACCGAGAACATGCCGAGCATAGTTGGGTTTGGAAAGGCTGCAGAAATAGCTAAAAAAGAAATGCAGACTGAAAGCGAAAGGCTAGTCAAGCTTAGAGACAGGTTTATCGAAGGCTTGCTCAAACCAATTCCATGCTCTTTCTTGAACGGGCACCCAACCAAACGCTTGCCAGACAACGTTTCAGTCAGGTACAGCTTCATAGAAGGCGAATCAATGCTGCTCAGCTTGGACATGGCAGGCGTGTTCGCTTCTTCAGGCTCCGCCTGCACGGCTAAAACTCTTGAGCCGTCACACGTGCTTCTCGCGATCGGACTGAAACATGAGGAGGCTCATGGTTCGCTGATGTTTACTCTTGGAAGGCAGAACACTGAAGAAGAAGTGGATTACGCGGTAAGCTTGATGCCGGGTATAGTAAAAAGGTTAAGAGCGATCTCGCCCTTAACACCTAAGGAGTTGAGTGAATAATGTATACTGAAAAAGTTATGGAACACTTCAAGAACCCACGCAACATGGGTGAAATCCCAGACGCAGACGGCATTGGCACGGTTGGAAACCCCGTGTGCGGAGACTTGATGACGATTTACATCAAGGTCAAAGACAATCGTCTAGAGGATATTAAATTCAAGACTTTCGGCTGCGGCTCGGCGATCGCGACCAGCAGCATGATAACAGAATTGGCTAAGGGAAAAACGTTGGAAGAAGGCTTGAAAATCAGCCGCGCAGACGTAGCAGACTCGCTTGGCGGGCTACCACCGGTTAAGATGCACTGTTCGAACCTTGCTTCTGACGCTTTGCACGCTGCGATAGAAGACTATTACAAGAAGCAGAAAGCCAAGGACGAGGTGAAAAAATGAAGCCCGAGTTTATTCGATGCGAATTCTGCAAGACTGAGATTCCCTCTGAAACGTGCAAGCTTGCCGCTTACAAGACGCGGATTGACGGCAAAGAATACGTCTTCTGCTGTGTGCAATGCGCGAAGCGGTATGAGCAGAAAAGGAAGAAGGGAAAAACAAAATAGGTTAGCAAATATACTTGAGAATTGGATGGTGACGTGAATGACTTGTTGGAAATGGTTCGGTGGCGTCCTGAAAGAAGCAGGAGTAGAAATCACCGATAAGAACAAAGAGAAAGTTGACGCGGTTATCCACAAGTACATAGGCGAACAATCAAGCTATGGGCGTTGCTCTGCAGACTGGCGGAAAGCCCGAAAAGAAATAGAAACAGACGAGAAAATGAAGAAGGAACTGATCGGAAAACTCAAAGCCCTAATTTAACCCTTTTCTCGCTGACTGCTTCTTCAAAAACAATTCCTCTTTTTGTTCTACTCTTGAGATGATGGTAGCATGAGGTAGTTTACGTTAGTGTTTGGCATTTTGAGCATATGTAAGAAGAGGTGCTTCCAGTTTTAATCTTCTCAATCGCTGTGCCGCATTCTGGGCAAGGTTTTCCCGTTTTGTAGCCCACGAGAAAATTGTCGATAGCAAACTTGCCTTTTTGTCCATAGAAATCGCGTTCATACGCCAGTCCTTTCAGTTTGATGCTGTGGTTTAACACGTCTCGAACAGCATGGTACAAGTTGGTTGTCTCTTTTTCTGACAGAGTTGAAATCTTTCTGTTCGGGTGTAGTTTGGCTTTGAACAGGATGTCTTGCGCGTATACGTTGCCTATTCCTGCTAGGTTTTTCTGGTCGAGCAAGAAGGTTTTGATTCCAGTTTTCTTGCCTGCAAGTAACTCTCTGAAGTATGCAAGTGTGAATGTTTTATCGGTTGCGGGTTTTCCAAGCTGTGCCGTCATCTTATGTTTGGGCAACTCGTTTTCTTTTGCGAGGTGGATGTAGCCGAACCACCAGAAGTGAGCGGTGAAGCCCGTTCCGTCGGAAAAAGCAAGTTTGAAATGATACTTTTCTGGAAGCTTCTGAGCTTTAGCGAAATAGAGTAGTTCTGCGCCCATTCCAAGGTTTACGAGCATAAAATAGTTTGAGCTTAACTTGATGAACAGCCATTTTCCATGACTTGAAACTCCGATGACGGTTTTTCCTTTAACTATCTTGGCGAACGCTGGGACGGGCATGTTTAGGTTCTTCGGCTGCTTAACCTCGATGTCTGCGATCTTTTTTCCCGTTATCTCTTTATTCATCTGTTTGGCGATGATGGTTATTTCGGGCAGTTCTGGAATATGTTTCACCAGCCTGCAACAGGCAGTAGACCTTAAATAAGGTGAATTGATAAGATTTTGCCATTAACGTGGTGAATGTAAATGGATAAGTGGGAATGTACGATTTGTGGTTATGTTTATGACCCAGAAATTGGTGATCCTGAACACAAGATTGAGCCTGGAACGGCTTTTGAAGCGTTGCCGGATGATTGGACTTGTCCAGTTTGTGGCGCAACTAAGGATCAGTTCGTTAAAAAAGCCTGATTGTAGCGAGGCTATGTGTTTTCAAAAGATTAATACGCTTAGTTAAAGCAGATTGTGTTAGAGAATAGCTATGTCCATCAGCAAGATTAGGAAAAGAGACGGGCGAGTCGTTGATTTTGACGCGAGTAGGATTAAGGATGCCATCCACAAGGCTTTCATCGCAGTCGAGCTTGGAGACGGAGAAAAAGCCGAGAACATAACGAGAGAAGTAGTCAGGCTTCTGGAACAGAGGTTCAAAGAAAAAACCCCGTCTGTTGAAGACACGCAAGACATCGTTATTGAGGTGCTGAAGAGGGAAGGCTACGGGAAAGTCGCCGAGGAATACCAAGTTTACAGGAAGAAGAAGGAAGAAATAAGGAAACTGAAGGAAAACCTTGGAATCGGAGACCCGAAACTGACGGTTAACGCAATTGAGGTTTTGCAAAAAAGATATCTCTTGAAGGACTTGAATGAGAATGTTGTTGAAACGCCAGCTCAATTGTTCATGCGCATCGCCAAAGCCATCGCGAAAGTGGACGCTGAATATGGCGATGACCCTGAGGAAAGCGAAAAAACCTTCTATGAAATGATGGCTCGGCTTGAGTTTGTTCCCAACTCACCCACGCTTTTCAACGCGGGAACGCCTCTTGGTCAGTTGTCCGCGTGTTTTGTTCTTCCAGTCGGCGACTCGTTAGATGAAATCTTCACTGCTGTGAAGAACATGGCAATAATTGAAAAGAGCGGTGGTGGAGTAGGTTTCAACTTTTCCAGATTGAGACCGAAGGGCGACATCGTCAAGTCAACCAAGGGCGTGGCCTCGGGTCCCGTGAGTTTTATGCGCGTTTTCGATACTGCTACTGAGGTCATAAAGGCGGGTGGAAAAAGACGCGGGGCGATGATGGCAATCTTGAGAGTGGACCATCCAGACGTTATTGAGTTCATAACGTCTAAGCAGACGCCTGGGTTTCTTTCAAACTTTAACATTTCAGTCGCTGTTACTGATGAGTTTGTGGAAGCGTTCGAGAAAGACGGGGAATACTGGCTTGTTAACCCGAGGAACAAGGAGAAAACTGGCAAACTGAAGGCTAGAGACGTTTGGAATTTGATGGCGAAGTCGGCTTGGATGAGTGGAGACCCAGGAGTCGTGTTCATAGACGAGATTAACAGACGTAATCCGACGCCGAAGGTCGGGTTGATGGAATCGACTAATCCTTGTGGTGAGCAACCGTTGCTTCCTTACGAGTCGTGTAATCTGGGTTCAGTTAATCTTTCGAGGATGGTTGAAGATGGAAAGATAGATTGGGATAAGTTGAGGGAGACCGTGAGGAACGGGGTTCATTTTCTCGACAACGTGGTCAGCGCGAACAAGTATCCGTTGAAAGAGACGGAGGAGATAACGCGTGCTAACAGGAAAATCGGGTTGGGCGTGATGGGTTTTGCAGACATGCTCATCAAGCTTGGAATCCCATATGATTCTGAGAAGGCTCTGGAGCTTGGCGAGCAGGTAATCAAGTTCATCGAGGATGAGGGGCATAAGAAATGCGTGGAAATCGCCGAGAAGAGAGGATCTTTTCCAAACTTTGACGGGAGCATCTGGAGAGATAAGTACCCAGCGTTCAGAAACGCAACCGTAACTACTATTGCGCCGACGGGAACGATTAGCATAATCGCTGGCTGTTCTTCTGGGATTGAGCCTGTTTTTGCGATTTCGTTCATAAGAAATGTGCTAAGCGGGTCGAGGCTGTTCGAGACGAACCCGCTGTTTGAGGCAGTAGCTAAAGAGAGAGGGTTTTACAGTGCTGATTTGTTGGAAGAGATAGCTAGAACGGGTTCGGTGCAGAAGATTGCGGGCGTTCCTGATGACGTTAAACGGCTTTTTGTCACCGCCTTAGACATTGAACCAGAATGGCATGTTAGGATGCAGGCGACTTTCCAGAAGTACACGGACAACGCTGTGTCTAAAACCGTCAACCTGCCTAACGATGCGACGGTTGAGGACGTTAGAAGAATCTACGGGCTTGCGCTGAAGCTAAAGTGCAAAGGCGTCACAGTCTTCAGGTATGGAAGCAAGCCTGAGCAGGTTCTTTACATTGGCGAAGTGAGAACTGAGAAAGGCAAGTTTGTTTCGGCAGAGTCAGAATACTCAGGTGGCTGTCCAACACAGAACTGTCCATTCCCGAGCTAGCAACGCTTACTCTTTTTCAGTTCTTATTTTGTAGGTTGTTTTGGTTCCTGCTCTGTCGAAGATTATGCCAACTGGACAGCTTTTCGCGGTCAACTCGTGTATTCTCTGGACTCTGTCTTCTCTGGCGTCTGTTTTCACCAATATGTCAAAGCTTACTTCAGTGATTGTTCCTGCTTCTTCAGTCTTGATTCCCTGCGCCTTAACCTCTAAATCCTTAAGTGTGATCCTCATTTTCCGTGCTGTTAGAACAAAAATTGTTGCGTAACAACCTGCGAGACTCATCAGTGCAAGCTCAAGAGCCGATGGTCCCATGTCAGTTCCATCATCATCTGGCTGAAGATCCAAGCACACGGCATGCGATCTGTCGTCGTCAACGTCAATTCTGAAGCCTTTTACAAGCTTTGCGTTTCCATGAAGCTTTGTCAAACAAACCACACCGTAACTTGATCTAAACAGGACCAAGTTTATGAAATTTTCTTCTTACACTAGGAAATAGGATGGTTGACGGGTTGAGAAGACTAATATTCGAGAAAGCCAATATGAAATTGTAGAAATCTGGTCGTAGGTTTTAGAAAAATCAAAACATTACAAGAGGCGTGTATGGAGATGAGTTTGATACCTGACGAGCACAAGGAAGAAATCAGAAACCAACTAGCACAAAACTTGGTCAACCCCGTTAGGGTAGTCATGTTTACTCAGGAGATGGAATGCCACTTCTGCGCCGAAACCAAACAATTAGTCATGGAATTGGCAGCGCTAAACGACAAGATCAAAGCTGAAGTTCACGATTTTGTGGCAGACGCGCAACTAGCCAAAGATTACGGAGTCGACAAGGTTCCAGCACTCGTCATCTTGGGCGAGAAAGACTATGGAATCAGGTTTTATGGGCTTCCGTTCGGCTACGAGTTCCAGACCCTGCTGCAAACTTTGACGGCGGTTTCGCATGGAAAAACAGACTTGGCAGAAGAAACGAAGGCAAAGCTCAGGGAGATAAAAACGCCTGTGAACATCAAGGTTTTCGTAACCCTTACTTGTCCGCACTGTCCCGTGGCTGCGAGTTTAGCGCACAAGTTTGCCATGGAGAACGATTTGATCAAGGCTGAGGTCATCGACGGAAACGAGTTTCCGCAGTTAGCCCTAAAATATGGGGTTATGGGGGTTCCTAAAACGATTATTAACGAGAAAGTGGATTTCGTCGGCGCTGTTCCAGAAAACGTGTTTCTGCAACACGTCTTGCTTGCCACTCAATGAAACCATTGTCAATAAAAAAAAGAAAAAACGGATTGTATACTGCTTGACTTTGCGCTTAGCAGCAGCATGAACAGCCGCATCCTGAACCTTTCGATTGCCCCGCTGCATATTTCGTGGGGTTTTTGTCAAACGTAACTTTGCATGATTGATTACAGAAATAATATGTTTTACCCATGTAATCCGACTTGAACTTCGCGGTCCTCTCGTCCACGTTCATGCCGCAAACTGGATCTTTAGCCATACTCAACCTCACCTCCCCTCTTCTTACACGTTGAACTTCTCAAACTTGAACTTCGCCAGCTTCAATGTTGCCGAGTTACTAACCACAGTCAACGAGCTGATCGCCATCGCACCAGCCGCAAACATCGGGTTCAACAGTCCCGTGGCAGCCACAGGAATCATCACCGTGTTGTATATGAACGCCCAGAACAGGTTCGAATTAATCTTCTGCATGGTCTTCTTGCTCAACTCTATCCCTAATGCTACATCCCTCAAATCATCCTTAATGAGCACTATGCCACCTGTTTCCTTTGCAATATCAGTGCCGCTGCCAATAGCTATGCCTATGTCAGCCTGCGCCAGAGCAGGCGCATCGTTGATGCCGTCGCCGACCATGGCCACTGTTTTTCCTTCACTCTGCATCTTCTTGATAACGTCTACTTTTTCCCACGGCAACACGTTAGCAATCACCTGATCTATGCCCAACTGACCTGCAATGGCTTTTGCCGTTCGCTCGTTGTCACCTGTCAGCATCGCCACTTCAAGCTTCATACTCTTCAACTTGTTAATTGCCTCAACTGCGTTCTTTTTGGGCGTGTCCATCACCGCGATTATCCCCGCAACTTTTCCGTCAACGGCCAAAATCACCGCCGTCTTGCCCTGTTCTTCAAGCTTCTGAAGGTCAGCTTCAACCAAGTCAATCGGAATCTTTTCTTGTTGCATGAGCTTTCGGTTTCCAAGCAACATCTTCTTGTTCTCGTAAATGCATCGAACTCCTTGTCCAGGCAATGCTTCAAAGGATTCTGCGTCTGGAACGTCTAGTTTGGCTTCTTTTGCCTTGTTGAGTATGGCTTCTGCCAACGGGTGTTCCGAACCTTTTTCGGCTGTGGCTGCAAGCTTCAGCGCATCCTTTTCCTCATAGTTATTGTACGTGATGATGTCGGTAACTGAAGGTTCACCCTTAGTCAGCGTTCCCGTTTTATCGAACACTACAGTTTTGAGTTTTCGCGCTCTTTCGACGTACTCGCCGCTCCTCAGGAGCACGCCGTATTCTGCGCCCTTGCCCACACCCGCCAGTATCGCGGTTGGCGTGGCAATTCCCAGCGCACACGGACAAGCAATCAATATAACCGCCAGCAGTGCGAAGAAGGCAGCGGAGAAACCGCTCGTGAAGTACCAGTAAGTGAATGAAACCGCGGCAACTGTGAAGACGATGGGAACAAACTTAGAGACCACACGGTCAGCGAACTTTTGCACGGGTGCACTCGAGGCTTGGGCTTCTTCGACTAGACGCACGATCTGCGCTAACGCTGTGTCTTCTCCGACTTTCGTGGCTTTGATTCGCAAGAGACCCGTCTTGTTGACGGTGGCGCCTATGACTTCGCTTCCAACATTTTTCTCAACGGGGATGCTTTCGCCCGTGATTATTTTCTCGTCAACCGAAGAATATCCAGCGATCACCACGCCGTCTGTGGGGATTTTTTCTCCAGGCTTAACGATGATGACGTCGTTCACTTGCAGTTCGTCAACTGG
>DATKKK010000007.1:0-11623 GCA_035542975.1 Bathyarchaeia archaeon
GCATCATTGTTGTAGCGAACCTTGAAGCCTTCCAGATAGACACGGAAAGTCAAATCCGTATCTTCAGCCAAGATGGATTCATCCCATCCGCCTAAACGTTCCAGCAAACTACGCCTGACGCCGCCAACCGTTCCGCCGAACTGAGGAATGAGCCCTAAACTGTTCCGTGCTTGCTGATCAACACGGTAACCACCTATCCGTTCTAACGAAACAAGTCTTGTTACTAGATTCTTCGGTTCATTCAAAACAGTGACTCTTCCCTGCACTGCGCCAACTTCTGGATCAACAAACTCTTGGACAAGTTTCTCCAAAATGTCTTTTTGCGGATAATAGTCCGCGTCAAAAAAGAAAATTACTTCGCCTCTTATACGTTGAATCGCAGCGTTTAACGCAGCTGCTTTTCCTCTTCTTCCCTCTGTTCCATTCCGATGCATGACTTCAATGTATGCGTATGTTTTTGCGAATTCTTCAGCAATTTCTCTTGTGCGATCCTTTGAGGCATCATCGATAACGATTATCTGAAGCTTGTCCTTCGGATAAGTCAGTTCAGTCATTCTTTGCAGTAGTCTCCCGATTACGCGTTCCTCGTCGCACGCGGGAATAAGAACCGACACAGAAGGCCTATAATGCAGCTTCTCCACTTCAAATGCGCCATCTTGTTTCTTGGCGTTTTTGAGAGCTACAAAAGCAAAAACAAAGTGTCTTACAACATACGCCATTATCAAAACAGCAAGCACCAAGAAAACTGCTTCTAAAACCTCCACAATCAAGTTCCAATCACCATTTCTTGTTTCTTATGACCAGAAAAAACGGTTAGGCTTAATGACCAATACGTAACGATCCATATCAAATTGAGGAAGGGACTCAGTATCAGATATACAGTGCTAAAAACTGGACTTAGAGGAAGGACGACAACACTTGCGAAAAGGGAGAAAAGCCTATTCCAAACATAGCCCAAAAAATTCCCAACCAGCAACATGAGCATTTTTATGTACAGTTTTCCATCCAAAGGAAAGATTAAGAAAACAAAGAGAAAGTTAAAAGTTGAAAGCATCACCACTGATTCTTCATCAAAACGGGAGTTAAAAAAGTATATACCAGATGCAATTGTGCCCGCGACGAACCCGAAAGCTAGATGCCGAACTCTATGTTTAGATCCTCGATCGTCTGCTGTCACCATGCTGGCTGCCGAAGCATCGACAACGACGGTTTCTTCTTTTTTATTAGAACACATGTCTGATTCCGACACAAACCTATTGTCTTTAAAGTGTATATTTTACTTTCGGCAAAAACCGTGGACGCAAGAGTGGAAAAATAAAAACCCAGCTTGAAATCACGTGTTAGAGCTAGCAGTTTTCCGGATCAAGAACAAGATTATCTATTGTCATACACAGAATTTTAAACACCTCATCTGCCTTCAAATTATCAGTATCTAAAATCAACTTGAAAGGCGCAAAATCTTCTCCCAAGTTAAAACCATACAATTCTCTATAGATAATCTTTGTTTGCCTCTCTTTGTTTTTAAGTGCTTTTAAAGCATCCTCGAGGGACATTTTATCCCTTTTAGCTATTCTTTCAGCTCTTTTCTCAGGTGAAGCTTCCAGCCATATTTTAAAACCGTCTTTGAGAAGCCAGGGCATCGTCCAACTGTCCAAGATGGTGTTTCCTTGTCGCGCTAGTTCCAAGAGTTTCCTATCCACAGCTTTGTCAAATTTGGAGTCTTTTCCTCTTTTTGTCAAAAAACGCATTCCTTCTTCGCTTTCCCACCAACCGTGTTTAACAGGTCGGTAGCCTTCATCCATCGCTATGGCTTTAAGCGCATCTCCGCCCGAATAATATTTAAACTTGTATTTTTTAGCAAGTTTTCTTGCTAATGTGCTTTTTCCACTTCCCGCCATTCCGCAAACACAAATAACCATGTTTTTTCCAGTTTTCTGTTCACTCATCAGTCTGTCTCAGAACCCCAATTCTAAGCTTTTCTTGATGCTTGCCTTAAACTGATTTTCAAGCAGTTATGACACAACTGTCCACCATAGGGGCGCCACACTCTTTTCCTGCTTCTGTTAAGCTTGCTTGTTTTCTGAGAGGAAAGATGCGCGCTCCCAGCTAAAGGCTGTCCGCAGAGGCGACAGTGTGCTTGACTGGCTTTTTTTTCTTTGTAGCGAACTTTGTTTTTACCGCTTGGTGAAGGTTTGCTTATGCGTTTTTTGGTTCTTGTGCGTTGTTGTGGTTTAGGCATACTTGATCACTCAATCTCCATTAATCCAAGAGCGTGAGAAAAAACAGTGCCGAATAAAAAGGAACACAGCATGTACCACCATATAAGAGAAATACTGAAGATGGGTAAAGGAAGCTTGGCTCCTATGCCTGGGAAATAAGCAAGGTCTTTTCCCGAATAGAATCCTCCTAGGAATTGCCATATAAGCAGAAGTGGGATGAAGAAAATCAACGTTACTTTCAGCGATTGCCACATCATTTTGGTTTGAAGTTGCATTATATCCCGTTGTTTCTTCATGAGTTTATCCATTGCTTTCTTGTCTCCTGCTTTTTGAGCTTTTCGCAATTCTGACTGCCAATTAGCAATTTCTTTTCTAGCCGCCTTAGCTTTCTGAGGGTTGCTGAGAAGACGATTCATAAGCGAAGTTAACAGGGACACCGCAGCAGCTAAAGAAAACATGAAAAGAGTGGACATGGGGATGTTTTGCAGAAACTCGAACATTTCGGACACCTTTTATGTAACCCAAATTTTCATTGTTTATCTCGCTTCTTTTTCAGTCTACTAATACGCACGCTCATAATATTTGAGGGTTTAGCCTCCAAATATCCTTCTGAAGGCTGGATACATTTCAGCCGCTCTTTCCTGCATCAGCGTTTCATAATATTGATAGATTATTCCGATAGAGAGTAAGATGCCCATTCCTGAACCGAAGACCCCGAAAAAGTCTGAAATGCCTGCGATCAACGCTACAATGACTCCGCCAAGTACTGTAACGGCTGGAATGTAGCGTTTAAGAATTGACTCAATGGCTTTTCCAGATCGCCTATAGCCTGGAACCTCCATGCCCGAGTCAACAAGCTGTTGAGCCACAGTTGATGGCCCTAAACCGCCAACTTCAAGCCATGTTAATGAGAAAATCACACAAAAGGCGATAAGTATTCCAAGATACGTTAGGGATCTAACAGGGTCTGCAGTTGCGCTAACATAATTGCGTGGAGCAGTTACATAATATGCAAGTCCACCTACTGTTGAAAGGGATTGGTTAGAAGAGGATGATGTGGAATTTGTTGCCACCCACTTATACTGACCAAGGAGATCAAGCCAGAAATTCGTTCCAGGAGTAGGTTGCCCATAGGAGTTCCATATTATTTGTGAAAAGAAGTAAACATTAGCGAAGAGAGCTGATGCAAATATGACAGGCAAGTTGGAAACGTACAGCAGTTTTATTGGGTATCGGCTTCGGAAACCTTTGTAGCCAGCGTATGACAGAGGCAGTTCAACTCTCACTCCTTCCATGTAGATTATAATCAAGAAAGCAACAATAGTAGCCATGAAACCAAGTAAGGATGGGTTCTGCGCGTTCTCTCTCAACCAAAGCAACGATATAGGCTGACCTGCTGACAACACTTGCGCAAACGCAACAAAAAGCCCGTAGCTCCTTGACTCGCCAATAGCGCTTACAGGAGAGAAACTCTCCCAGAAAATGCTCTGTGCAACGCCTGCCATGATGAACAAGCTTATTCCACTGCCGAAACCCCAGCCTTTCTGGACAAGCTCGTCTAACAGCAAAACTATGATTCCTGATGCTACCAGCTGAAGAAAAACTATTATCGCTACTGTGCCTGTTAAAGCGCCGTACATTCCGCCGATTATATAAGCCGTAGCCTGAATCCCTGTGAGAACTATTGAAAAGACCTTGCTTGCAGTCGTGAACAAACCTCTATCCTCTGGATTATTCATGTCGACCTCGATCATCTGAGAGCCAGCTAAAAGTTGCAGTATCAATCCGGCGGTCACTATTGGACCGATGCCAAGCTCCATAAGACTGCCGCGGCTAGAAGCGAAAATTACGCGGAGCGCGGCAAGTTCTCCTAAAGCCGTTGTTGTAATTCCATAAAGGGGAACCTCAGACATCACCAAAAAGATGATCAACACGAGAGCCGTCCAAAAAAGTTTCTCGTTGAATCGAACCCTACGTTCTGGAGCCTTAATTTCAGGTATGCCTCTTGCAATAGGCTTGAACAAACTCAGAAACCGACCAGCCATTGGTTAACGATTACTCTCCTTGTTCCTGTGTTTCCGTCAAGACTTGCCCACCGGCTTCTTTTATTTTCTCAACAGCGGATTTTGAACAAGAAGCCACTTTCACGGTTAATGGTTTCGTGACTCTTCCTGTGCCCAGAAGTTTGGTGAACCCAAGGGTTTCCAAATCCACAAAAAGTTTACCCTCTTCCTTCTCAACTGACACTTTTTCGACTATTTCATCGAGTCTTCCAACGTTAATCACGTTTACATGTTGCCTCAAACTCTGTGGCGAGGTGAACCCGTTCTTTCCGAAATAGTCTGGTTCATACCTTTGAACCCATGACCAACCGCGTTTGTGTCGTCCTGACTTTCGATATCCTTTGGAACCTTGATCTCGGTGTTGACCTACTCTGCCGTAGCCTACGGTCCTTGAGCCGCGTTTTTTTCTGGTTTTTCTGAGTTTATGGGGCATTCTCTAACCTGCTACGTTGCCGATAGCTTTCTTCTCAATAGCCTTCTTTAGCCGTATTTCAAGCACACCATTCTTATATGCTGTTCGCATAGTGGTTGGAATCACTCGCTTTGGAAGATTTAAACTTTTATGGAATTTGCGATCCAAAGCTTCTGCAGACAAAACCAACCGTTGATTCTTAACATCAGTTCTTATGTTTTCCCTGTTGAACCCCGCGAATTCCGCTATCACTATGATCTCGTCATTTTCTTCAAGAACATCAACCAACGGCTCACGTCTTCTTGTCTTTTTTCCTTCATAAATCTTTGGAAGCGTAAGCTTTTTAGGACATGCCTTTTTCTTAGCCCAAGAATTCATGAACCGAGACATGTCTGAAACATCCCTTTCTTTGGTTTTACGGAAAGCTCTGAAAACGTTAAACTTTTCAGGGTTTTTTTTATTTCTCCGCCATTTCGCGCTCAACTTCATCCTCTCCCCAAGACATGACGGCTCAAAAATAGCTAAAGTAGCTATAAAACATATCGCAAACAAAAATGTAAAAAACTACAGTTTAGAGCATGCGGTTTATTAGCTCGTTGATTTTTTCTCCTCGATAGCCCAGTTCGCCGCCAGCGGCGAAACTTTTTTTCACTTTTCCCTTAAAGCCCTTGGTTGGTGGATGCAGTCTGAAAACAGGTTGAATGTTCGGAAGCTTCCAGTATTTGGCTTTGCAATTCTGCACTGATTCAGCAAGCTCTTCCAAAGACTTGTAGCCTATCTTTTGCAAGTATTCCTCTGTTAATATCTTGTTGCCTACGAGTCTTCCTTTTCCTTTTATCAGCATGTTTACTGTTTCTTTGGAGACTTCGCCCCATGTAACAAAGCTCTGCGCTGCTTTTAGCATGCCGAGAAAGGATGGGCTATCATCAACTAACACGGCATAGTTGTTTCGAGGTAAGTTAAGCATGTTCAGGGTTTCCCTAGCCTCTAGTGAACCTCTCACTGTTCCGCGGACTCGCACAACCGCAAGACATTTTGGCTCTTTCTGTTGTTCAGTCAACTATTTCACCCAATCCGTCGGAGTTATGAGCTTGTAAGTTTCTTTTACCGCATCAAAGACTGCGTATGCGAAGGAAGGCACCGTTCTCGTTGAACCATAACTTCTAGTCCAGCAGTCCTTTATGCCAGCTAGACCTAGAATCACTTTTGAGACTTCACTTGCCACTAGGCCTAAACCTCTGGGTCCAGGAACGATTACTATCTTTGCTCCTCCGCATTTTCCTTCTACTTCAAAGGGTATCGAGTGGGTTTTCCCACAGCCGCATTCCCAGCTTCCACATCCGCGTCTAACGGGTATGATGTTTAAGCGGGCGTTTGCAGCCGCTTTTTCAATGGCGTTTCTGACTTGGCTTGCTTTTCCAGAGCCTAAACCTATATAGCCGTCTCTGTTTCCAACGGCAACTATCGCTTTGAACCTTGATTTTTCACCAGCGTCGGTTTGTTTTTGAACTAGGTTTATGTTTATCACTTCTTCTTGCAGGTCGGGAATCAGTGCATCGAGAATTTGTGGTTCGCGTGCCTGCAAACCAGCTACGAAAACTTCTTCGATGGAGGTTATTCTGCCCTCTTGAATCATTTTTCCGAGGCGAGTCTTAGGAACCCATTGTTCCAAGTTTTCCGACTTATCTCTTCTGCCCCCTCTCCTATCGTCTCTACGTCTCACTTTTTCTTACCCCCGTTCTTGAATGCGGCAACCATGTTCGCCTTGACTTCTGCAAAATGTTTAGTGAGCGCTTCTGGAGCAAGTTTCCGCTCTAAATACTTTGAAAACTTGCGTTGATACGCCTCAGGGTTAGAGGCTAAACTTTCAGCATACTTCACAATATGTTCACCCTCAATACTTTTCTCATCAGGCAGCTTTTCTTCGCTGTGGGGCACTTCTACGCCAGCATCTAAAACTCCTTTCAACGCAGCGAAAATTCTAGCGCCTTTTGAGGGCGATCTCAACCCTATATCAAGAATCGATTCCTCAGTGCCTTGTTTTTTAGCCTTTTGTCCACAGAGAAAACCTGTAAGATAGGCAGTTGGAAGGTTTCCTCGCGGAGCTTTCCATCCGTATTTATCGACAAGTTCTCTACTGTGAGCTGAAACCAAAACTTCATCCCCGTTTGGTTTAGCCACGATAATCTGAGCGGTTATGTTGCTGATGGAGCTGCGAACGACTAATCGCGGTTTGCCAGAGACAATGAACGCTTTTCTTGCTCTATAATCTGTTTTCCCCTCTTTTCGACGCCTAAACGGAGTGCAATAGGTTGAATTTCTGGCCATTAACGTTTCCTCCAGAGCTCATGCGACTTCAAGTAACGCTCTAAATCTGCGACTGACTCGAACCTGCCGCTACTCGCCATCTTGTACATTTTTCGATAGGCATTCTCAGTGATTGTTTTGTTTGTCTTTAGTTTTTGGAGTTTATTTCTCAAAGCTCTAATCTTGCTCGTCCAAGCTTCTTTCTTGGAGACTCGCGCTCTAGGCGAACCTGTTCGGCTGCCAGGTCCACTTCTTAATCCTCGTTTTTTCTTCGCGTGTAGGATTCGTGCTCTTGCACGACTTACGCCTTTTTCAGGCAGCTGTTTGATTACGCCTTCATGAATTAGTTTTCTGATTTCTTCTCTGGTTATCGCAGCGTCTGCGTCTTCTATTTTTTCAGGGTCAATCCAAATGCGGTTTTGTCCGATTTTCAGTATTTGCGCTGCTAGACGCCTTTGACTTCTCAGGTCTGTCATTGCTTTTCAGTCCTTTCTTTACGTTTCTTGGTTTTCGCTTGTTTTTGTTTCGGTTTTTCCATCGGAGCTTCTGCTTTTTCTTCTGTCTCTTCTTCTTTTTCAGCTTTCTCTTCTTTTTCTTCCGTCACTTTCTCCTCTTTTTCAGTCGTTTCTCTGGCTTCTTTAAGGTTGAGGATTGTTATTTTCTTCTTTTTTGCTTCAGTAATTATCCTCGCCCTTTTTCTCCTACCAACCGTATGTGCAATTCGTACGGCTTGAGTTTTCGGATCGACTTCCATGAGACCCTCAACGTTATAGATCAAAATTTCTTTGTACCCAGAGGGATGCAATCCTCTCGCGATCTTTGGTCCTCCATAACCAACGCTTACGGCGGCTGGCCATCCGCTGAACTTCTTCCGTATTTTATGATCCAAGCCCTTTGGTCTACGCCAGTTTTCTTTCAAGCGGACGTATCGCCAACTTTCAGGTCTGACGAACGCAGGCTTTTTTCTTTTCATGCGTGCCCTAAGCTTCAGTGCTTTTTTTGTGTCTGCAATGTTCTGTTCAGTCATCCTTCCATTCCCTCAACCTTTTCGTACACGTATATTCCATCCAAGAAGATGCGTGGATCTTTCCGTTTCACCTTGGTAACTTGTTCGATGTTGGCGGCTGTTTGACTTACGTCTTCAAGGTTCATTCCTTGAATAACTATGTCTTCGCTTTGAACCTTGACTTGAACGTTGCCTATCGTTTTGGCTTTTCTTGGGCTACGTTCTCCGGTGAAATTTTCGATGAGAACATATTTATCTTTAGTTTTGACTGAGATTGGGAAGTGTGCAAAAATTATTTTGAGCTTGTACGTGAAGCCCTTTCTGACTCCTGTTATCATGTTCTGAATGTGCGAATGGATTGTGCCTACGAGCGAGGATTCTTTTTTTCGGGGCCACTCCGCCCAGATGCGGATGGTTTTGTCTTGGCGTTCGATCGCTATTGGAGCGTAAGCAAAATTTCGGGTTAAGGTTCCTTTTGCGCCCTTGACAGTCACTCTTCTTCCATCGATGGAGACTTCTACGTCATCTGGAATTTGAATGGTTCTTGAGACTTCAGTCACGCGCATTTAGGACACCTTTCCTAGTAGATGAATGCTAACAGTCTGCCTCCGTTGCGTTGTTCCTTTGCCTCTTTAAAGGATATCACTCCCTTAGGCGTAGAAATTACTATCAAACCTACTTCTCGTGAGGGAAGGAATTTTTTCTCCCATTCTTCAAACTCGTCTATTTTTACTGAGAAGCGAGGTCGGATCGCTCCACACTTGTTTATTCTTCCCAAAAGCTGAACCTTAAACTTGCCAGAACGACCATCATCCACGAATTCAAACTCGCCGATGTAACCGTTCAACTGCATGATTCTTAAAACTCTGCCTAAAAGTTTAGAGGCAGGGCTAATTATGCACTCACGCTTATTACGCATCTCGTTGTTTATGATGGTTGTCAAACCATTTGCCAACGTGTCCATCATGCTTTTCCTCGTTACTCATATTTCTTGAAACCGAGTTTCTTTGCAACCTCTCTAAAACAATGTCGACATACATATAAATTGTAACGTCGAATGACAGGACCATAAGCTCCACATCTGCTGCAGGGTCGCATTCCCTTGCCGTGTTTTCTTTCTTTCCTAGGTTTCTGCTTGCCCATACACGTTTCCCCTAATCTGCGATTTCCACTCCCAAAACATCCTTAACGAACACCACAGCTTCCTCTGGCTTCAAAACATGCTTAGCGCCAAGCTTGGTCTTTCCCATCTTTCGACTTTTCACACGGTATCCAGGACGAGTAATCGTGACGCATACATCCATGCCGAATATGCCGATTTCGGGATCATACTTTACGCCTGGAATTTCGATGTGTTCCTTCAAGCCGAAAGACACGTTGCCCTGTTTATCGAAGCTCTTTCTGGAAATTTTGTTATCGACGACTGGTAAAACTTTCTTTAGAAAATCTATTGCATCTTGTCTTCTGAGCGTTGCAATGCAAGCGATTGATTCTCCTTTTCTGGTTCCAAAATCTCGTATGGAAGTTTTTGCCTTTCTCTTGCATGGAGTTCGACCGGTTATTTCCTTAAGAACTTTTACGGCTTTTTCAAGCGGCTCACCCGACTTGCCGACGCTGAGGTTTACAACCACTTTCTCTATTCTTGGCTTAAGCATCGGCTGCACTTCCCATTGTTTGCGGATTTCATCCTCAGACAATCTAGGCTACCTCCGGCAAAGCAACAAGTGATTGTGATTCGCCCAATGCGAAGACAAAGTTCAAAACTGTCTGATACCGATTTCCAGTCACATCTTCGACTGTGGCAAGAGCGTTTCTGTGTTTCTTTCCAACAGCCTTTTCAATCTCAACGATTTTACCGTATTTTCCAACGTTTTTGCCGCCTGTTATCAATGCAAAGGCTTTCTCTTTCATCTCTATACTCTGAAGGATTTGCTTGTCTGGAAGACTTATTTTCAACGTACTGAGAGTTTCATAAACGTCTTCTTGCGGGCTCTTGGGATCCGCAACTTTTACCAGTATGTTTGAGCCGTCATGAAGGTTAAGTTGCACATGTCCGTTGTCAACGATCTTTTTGTCCTCTATTCTGCAGAGTTTGAACTTTGCTTCTTCCTTGTCGATAGGCTGTAGAACTAAACCTTTGTATGAGGGCAGTATACGAAAGTCTTTGTCAGCACCAACGAGTGAAACAACATCCATCAAACCGATTGGAAAGTCATCTTCTCTTCTGATTCTCCCGTCAACTTGGACTCTTTCTTGTGAAGCTATGGTTTTTGCCTCTTTTCGAGTTTTGGCAAAACCTAGAACGTCACGAAGCGCTATCGTTAAGGATATGCAATTGTCTATTGAATGCGGTCCAGCAGCAGGTTTAACAATCCATGTGACTTCTTTTCGGCTGATTGGCCAGAATCGTGGCGCAGGTTTACGTTTTAAACCACTGGATTCTCCTTTCCTACCCATGTTCATGTTTCTCCTTCAGTTTTCTCAGCAGCTTTCCGTTTAGTTTTTGGTTTCTTAGTTTTCGGTTTTTTCTCTTCTTTTGGAGTTTCTTCAGCTTGTTTTTCCTTCTTGGCAACAGTTTTCTTCACTATTTTCTTCTTTTCTCGTTTAGGCTTCTTTTCAGGCGGTTTTTCTTCTGCAGGCATCTTTTCTTTGACAACTACTTCTTTAATCTTCGTAGTCTCTCTTGGGAGTTTCTCAACTGGCTTCTCTTCAGCTTCGGTCTCCTTGCGCATTTTCTTTTTCCTCTCCAAGAGTTTTTTTCGCCACTTATCATCCAAGTTTAGGTTCGTAATCATCACTTTTGACGGATGCACAGAAACAAATATGGCGGTTCCATCCACTTTTTCTCGTGTTAACCCCTCAATATAAACTCTGTACTTCATCAGGTCGATGCGCGAGATTTTTCCTTCAAACCCTTCATGGTCTCCACGCATGACACGAACTGTGTCACCACTTCTCACTGGAAAAGATCTAACGCCATGCGTAGCTTTCAATGTTGATGAGAGCGGTGCAGCAAAAAGTTTGTGACGCCGATGATCAGGAGCTTGATACACTGCTTTTCTTTGTTTTGTCGGTTTTGTTATCGGCTTATTTATCTGCATTCTTCTCCATCCCTCCCTACACTATGATGCTTGCTGCACTAGCTATCCTTGGCCATCTTTCCGCAGCCTCTTTTGCAACAGGTCCACGAATTTCTGAACCCTTCATTTCACCCTCTGGCGTTATCACTATGGCAGCGTTGTCTTCAAACTGAACCCAAACACCGTCGATTCTCCTGAACGGCTTTCTCTGTCGCACGATGACAGCCTGGAAGATTTTCTTTCTCATATCTGGCGTTCCCTGTCTGACAGAAACGGTTACTTTGTCGCCTACGGCTGCTGACGGATATCGACGTAATCTTCCGTGATAGGCCATGACTTGTACGAGGCGCAATATTCTGGCTCCCGTGTTGTCAGCGCATCTTAGCTTTGAACCGGTCGGCAATCCTCTTGAAACCTTTGGTCCGTGTCCAGTCATTCCTTTTGCGGTTAATGCTCTTTGTTTTGCTTTTGCTGCCATTCTATTTTTCCTCCAGTTTCTCGACAACGACGAATGACACGGTTTTGCTTATGGGTCG
>DATKKK010000008.1:0-8294 GCA_035542975.1 Bathyarchaeia archaeon
TTCTGTTTTGGGTTATCCCAGATTTCGGATTCTTGTCTGTGTTCACATGACGAAGTGTAAGGAAGGCTACTGCATTAAAGATTATTATAGCCGTGATAAAGTAAGAAGCAAAATCTAAAAAAGGCGTTTTTTCTGTCAAGCTAATGTTATACAAAACATTCTGTCCGAAAGGGTTATAGTTTAACACAGCACCATTCCGTGAAGAAGAGAAGTATACTAGTGCTAACATCGTTGTTATATTAACTATGATACAAGAAAGCACCAAGAACAAATTAACTGTTACAAGGTTTCTTTCAAAGAACTTAGCAGCCAAGAAAATATTCACCCGTTAATAAATACAGGATTAAAGCCTATATGTTTTTTCTCAGAATAATTGACAACTTCTTCTCTTTATGCATCACGAACCCGTATTTCAGATAAAGTCGCTGCGCAGGAACGTTGGATTTCAGAACCGAAAGATCAACCCACTTCTTGTCCAATCTCGCTGCAAGCTTGCTAACGTAATTCAGTATGTGCGTTGCTATTCCCTGCCTTCGGTATTCAGGAGCAACAGCCAAACTACTAATAAACAAAGTTTCATTTTCTTCTCGAACCGCCAACACACCTACCACTTGTTCCTTAAGCATGAGGAAAAAACGCGCTGCTCTAAAGAAATAGACGTCAGCAATCAGAATGTAAGGCACAACAATCAAAGAAGCCAACAGACGCGAGTTTCCAAAGGGCATGGCAACTCCGTTTTCGCTGTCTTGAAAAAAGAGAAAATCCAGCAAGTTAAAGGCCAAGTGTTGAAGTTTGTGTACGGGTATTATCGTGAGACGCTTATGATTGTCTTTCATGCAGCGATACCCACTCTGGAATGCAGGTCATGCATTGTTGTTTATCTTGGTTTTGGCAACTATGGACGCGGCGAAGACTACGCTTGAACCAAATAGGCGCAACGTTGCTTTACGCCCTTCTTGGATTAAGCTTGTACATTATTGTTTTCGCAATTTCTTGCCAGATGATCGCTACTAAATCGAATCCGAATATTATCGCCATCTGGGGCAACGAGACAGGAGCAAGCTTAAGCTGGCTTGTGACAGGCGGCACTGTAACTGCGATAATCATGAAAGTGAAAGCAAGGACTGCCCAAAGATCCATAATCCTGTTGGATAGCAGACCCAACTTGTACAGCGGTTCCTTTTCAGATCGCATGACAAAAGCCAGGATAATATGTCCCATAATCCATGCTGAGAACGCATACGCCTGAACAGTAACAGCATCTAGTCCTTGTGCCCAAGCATAGAAATATGCAAGCATAACGGCCACAAACAGACTTGCTGCGGAAACAGCCATATCTGCTATCATCTTTGAATCTGGAAATCTAGCCTTAACATCGCGGGGTTTTCTGTCGTAAATGGTTTTTTCTGCTGGTTCAGTGACAAATCCTGCGGACGCTGCAATGTCCATAAACAACTCAAGCACAATAATTTGTATTGGAGCAAAAGGCAAAGGCATTGCAGGATAGATGTACTCAATCGCTATTGCGAAAAGAAACAGTGAAATGAGTGCAGCCTTGATCGCCAGATAGTACTTTAATCCTTTCCTGAGGTTGTCAAAAAACGTGCGCCCCTCAAACACGGCATTACCAATGTTCACAAAGTTGTCATCGGTCAAAACAACATCCGCCGCTTCTTTCGCCGCATCCGTACCCTTCGTACCCATGGCGATGCCCACGTCAGCACCTTTCAAAGCTAACGTATCGTTAACCCCATCACCTGTAACCGCAACCACATCGCCATTAGCACGAAAAGCCTTCACAAGCCTATACTTGTCTTCCGGAGTGGTTCTAGCAAACACGGAAACTTCTTTAACAACTCTCTGAAGTTCCTCGTCTGAAAGCTTACTGAGCTCCTCTCCAGTCAAGACCTTTTCTGCTGAGATTCCCACGCTTTTCGCAATGAAAGCCGCTGTTTCAGGGTGATCTCCAGTCACCATAACAGTTCTGATTCCCGCCTTACGAATCTCCTCAATAGTCTCTTTAACTCCTGGACGCGGGGGATCTTCTATAGAAATCAAGCCAAAAAATTCCCAGTTCCTTTCCAATTCAGAAAGAGGCAGCTTTGATTCTTCTTCGGAAATCGTTCTCTGCGCAACGCCTATTACTCTTCTTCCTTTTCCAGCCTCGCTCTTAAGATACTTCCTGAATTCACTACGCGTATTCAAACCCGAGATTTCTTCAGGAGCTCCAACTGTTGACAGCAAGAAGGTTCCGTTGTTTTCCCGCAGAACTGCCTTAGTTCTCTTATCTTTCTCGAAGCCGCGTTCATGCACAACTCTGCCAGAATTCGGCTGCAGTTTCATGGATTGGGCTTTTTCAAGAATTGCTTTGTCCGTCGGAAACAGGGACATCTCCGTGAGTGCTGCCACCGCAGCGCTTATACAGCGATCCTCTTCTTCGTGTGGATAGCTTTGCACAACCTGCATCTTGTTCTCAGTGATCGTACCAGTTTTATCTGTAAGAATTATTGTTGCATCTCCAAGCGTCTCTGCGGCTTTCAGTTTCTTGACCAGAAAACCCTTTCGAGAAAGCCTGTAGGAACCCAAACCGAGAATCATCGTGATTATAATGGGCAGTTCCTCCGGAATTGCGGCAAAAGCAAGGGCCAACCCTGTCAGAATCAGTTGCGAATCTCTGGCCAAGTCTTGATATCCATAGCGGGCTATGCCCAAAAGAGGAATAATGATACTGAAGAACATGGCAACGTAAGCGAGTTTTATGGAAAGCGATTTCATAGCTAACTGCAGAGGAGTTTTCGGAGGCTTAATCGCCTGAGCCATGGCAGAAATCTTGCCGAATTTACTGTTCTTGCCCGTAGCATACGCTTCTCCTTCGCCCTCACCTGAAACGACAAGCGTCCCAGCGTAAACATCCTCTCCAGCTTTCTTTTCTTTCGGAAGAGACTCACCCGTTAAAACCGATTCGTCAACTTGAATGTCGTAAGACAACGAAAGCTTGCAATCTGCAGCAATTCTGGTTCCTTCGATGAAGACCAGCAGATCTCCTGGAACAATTTTCTCTGTTTCAACTTCAACTATTTTCCCGTCTCGCCACACTTTCGTCTTTGGTGCAGCAAGAACAGAAAGTGCTGAGATCGATTTCTTAGCCCTGTATTCATTCCAGATTTCTACCATGACCAAGATAAAAATGACGATGAAGATTGTCATTGCATCTTCCAGATGCGGCCACTCGAAAATAGTGTAAAGAACACCGACTGTTAGAAGAAGCAGTATCATAGGTTCGGCAATTTCTTCTCGGGCGATACCGAGAAAACTCACGGTATAAGGTTTAGAAAGCTGATTTGGTCCAGATTTCTGAAGTCGGATATTGGCTTCGCTGGTCGAAAGACCTTTCTTTTTCTCGTCTATATCCTGCGCTGTCAAACAAGGATTCCTTACACGTTAATTTCTGTATGTAGTTAGATTAATTGTCAAATAGGGGTATGACTTTTAAATTTTGCGAGGAAGCCGTGTTCTGATCATTATCTACCATTGTTGTTGACCCTCGCTCGCTTTTGTTCAAGGTTGAATCACATTTCTCTTTGACTTTTCCAGTTCCTGAAACTACAAAAAATAGAGCCGTGACAATGAGTATGATACTAAGAGTCCAAAATAGACCCACGTACTGAAAAACGGAAGAGAGAATAAAGCCACTAGCGATCGGCCCTAAAGTTTGTCCAATATCCATAACAGTGTCGAGAAATCCCATTGAAGTACCAACAAATTGCTTCGGAGCTAATTCGCACATTAGAGCTGGCGTTGATGCATTTACACTTGCAAATCCAAAGCTGTACACAAGCGCCAATAGCAGAAGCATCGGAAGACTTGAAGAAAAGGGAATCGCCAAAAGCGGCACTGCACTTACCAGAAGCCCAAAAATGATGGGTTTTCTTCTCCCTGCTCTATCTGAGACTCTTCCCATATATGGTCTGGCGAATATTGCTAGAGCAATTAGACCTCCAGACACCAAAGCAGTGCTGAAAAAATCAAAGTGCAAAGTATCCTTTAGATAACCCGATATGAAATATTCCACTGTTCCATAGGAATAATAGAGCACGGCTTGAACGAAACTGACCATTACAACTGAACGATTTTTGACCAAGATGCCCCACCCACTATAGAGTTGTCTGAGTTTTGTCGGACGTTCATGAACAGAAATCATTGACTGTTTCCTTCCAGACAGAAAAACGAGCGACAGAATGAAGGCTACAAGACCTACCGCTCCAACCGCAGCGTACAACAAGTGATAATTGAACAATGGATCAGATGGTGTAGCTGAAAGAAACAGTAGGTATCCTCCCAAGAAAGGTGCTATTCCTCTGCCAACATAGGTCGCCGAAGTAAACACAGAAATCCTTTCCGCTCGCTGAGTAGGAAACAGTTCAGCCAAAGATGCTTCTGCAACGGGGACAAAGATCGCGGTCGCGAAACCGTGATAGAATCTCACGAGAATCAATTGCCACCAAACTGTGATTAACAAGTAAAGAAATGGTGCCGTAGCAAAAATCGCGCAGGACATGATCAGAAACTTTTTTCTACCGTAAATGTCCGAGAGCGAGGCAACAGGCAAACTGACCAAGATTCCAGGAATCGTGGAAGCCGCAGCTACAAACCCAGTCATGTCAGCAGGAGTCCCAAGACTCGTGGCAAATGGACTTAACACTGGATTCTTTGACATCGTTGAGCTGAGAATCGCGAAGAAACCCATGACACACAGCGTGAGAAAAATGCTGCGACTGATGTCTTTTGTGTTTGAAACCATCAGCAGGACCACATGAACTCTTGCTTTGTATTGTTTCTGCTTCTTGCCTAACCCATCAGTTTCTTCCGCAAGAACAGTCTTCGCTCATTCCTGTCCATCTTATCAATTTCAGCCTTAAACTGTTCACGCAGAAGCCTAAGCCTGCAGTTCGTGTACAAGGCATTATACACTATTTCAGCCTTCTTCATTGCCTCATGGTCGTTTTCTGCCACGATAGAAATTCCAGTCATAACCGCGTCTAACCCAGCGCTTTCAGGAGCAATCTCCGCTCTATCTGTGTCGGCTGCACGCACAATCTTCGCTAACTCCAACACTGCAAGGTCTTCTATCTTGTACTTCTCAACTAATGCGTCAAAGCTACACCTGTTGCCATGATGACCCAACTCAACATTAGACGCGTCATACGCAATTGCCTTCTCTCTCTTGACAACTTCCTCGATTTTCTCAACAGGCACGAAGATGAACTCCGCTTTCGGATCGATGAATTTTCTGATCAGCCAAGGGCAAGCAGTTCTATCTACGTGCACGTGTTCGCGGGTTACCCACTTCATAACCATCCCTTCTTGCTTGTTGCAAGAATCAGAATTAAAGCTTGCTCCATTCACGTACTCGATGATTAGGAAAGAGAGTAGATTTTAATATCAGAACTCAATAACCTCAAGCCTTAGAACCTAAACATCAAAAGTGTGTTGTTCTTAAAAATCAAGGTGGATATGTTTGGAAAATCTGAGAAACAGAAAAGTGGAAGATTTCAAATCAAAACCCATAATCGCATCGCCTACTTCTTCCATATCCGAGATTATCGGAACTCTCCAGAACAACAAAGCATATGAAGTCTTCATCGAAGACGGAAACAAGCTAGGCATAATCAGCATGAGAGACATACTGCGAGCCTCAGACATCTCAAACATGAGAGCCTCTTCACTCATGACCCCAATATCCAAGCTTTCGCCAGATGACGCGGTTGGAAAAGCGGCACGACTCATGAGCGACTACCGACTGAGAACATTACCCATCGGCAAAGAAAAAAAGACCGACGGAGCAATAACTATACAATCCGCGTGCCAAGCACTTTTATCGATCAAAGAATTCGAGACAATAAGAATAGACAAGATAATGAAGAAGACACCCATAACCATCGGCAAGAACGAATCCATGTCCAAAGCTCGCAGCTTGATGGTTAAACACGGCATAGACCACTTACCTGTTTTAGATAAGGGCAGAGTCTGCGGAATCCTGCTCTCAAGCCAAATCGTTCTCTCCATGTTCCCAAGAGAAAGACTGCCAAAAGGCACGCTCAGCGGCGAAACCGCAGGATACTCAGACCTCAAAGTCGCAGGACTGATGGATGCGAACGTGCTGACTTGTGAACCTGAAGAGAAAGCGGCACAGGTTCTGAAGAGAATGATAGAACAGGACAAAACCTACGCCGTGGCAGAGTTCGGGGAGGAACTTCAAGGAATCGTCACCTACCGAGACTTCGTTGGCTTTCTCGCCGAACCCGAAGAAACTGCCGTTCCCGCATACATCATCGGACTTCCGAACGACCCGTTCGAAGCTCAACTTGCACAAATCAAATTCATCAAAGAAGCCAACGCACTGCGAAAATCGTTTCCAAACATAGAAGAGATACGCGCAACGATCAAGACAAAACAAGTGTCAAGCGGCAAACACAGGTACGAAGTCAGCGTGTCGATCAAGACACACGGCAAAATCTACGCGTATTCAGCAGACGGCTGGGATCTTCCCTTGGCTTTCGACGGTATACAAAGCAAGATGAAGAGGCTCTTAACACAAAAACCTGACAGAAGACGCAGAGAAAGCATACGAAAACTCCCCTAACCACTTGAATATCATGCCGCAAGAGGCATCTATCCTTGTCAAACAACGACTTTACTTTTCAACATCTAGAAACTCCCGAAGACATCGAAGAAAACCTTGAAATCATGCGAAAAGTCTTCGGACAAAACGAAGGCGTAGACCTTCTCGTTAAAAAATTCATTTACAATCATCCGAAGATGACACTTAAAAACCATTTCATCATCAAACATAACGGCAGGATGGTTGCAACACTCAACTTGATCCCTCTCAACTTGAACATCGGCGACATCCCACTGAAAGTAGCGGAAATGGGTTGCGTTGCCACACTCGAAGAATACCGCAACCGAGGACTGATGCGAAGACTAGTCAACGAGTACCACAAGGCAATCGCAGAACAAGATTACGACCTCTCCGTGATAGAGGGGATACCTTTCTTCTACCGCCAATTCGGGTACGAATACGCTTTGCCGCTTAACGAGGAAACCAGAATACCGTTGGAAAAACTCCCCGACTGCAGATCTAAGCTCGTAATCCGCCCTTTTATTGACAAAGACATCCCAGAAGCCATGAAACTTCTCGCAAAAGCTCAAGACAAGTTCTACGTTCATGGCGTTCGTGATGAACAGATTTGGAAGATGCAACAAGAAACAAGAATGGCTTCAGAACGTTTTTTTGAAGCGTATACGGTGGAAAATGCTGACGAGATGGTTGCATATTTCAGAATCAGTCGCAAACCCGAAAACAAAGAACTGCTCTTTATAGAAACTACGGACACTGATTACCCAGCAACAGACGCCATTCTCAGTTTTATCAAGAGCATTGGCGGAAAAGGCAAGTTTGAAACCCTGGTGGCGCGCACAAGCTACTATGATCCATTGACAAGAATCCTTGTTACGTTGGGCGCAGAGCAACGTGTTCCGCCGTACGCTTGGCAGATACGTGTCACAGACTACGTCAGCTTGCTCCAAAAAATGAGGCTTCTTTTCGAAAAACGGCTTGCCAAATCAGAATACTGCGGACTGACCGAAGAAGTGAATTTCAACTTCTGCCGTTACATAATTCAGATGGCATTCGAAAATGGCGCAATAATCAAAGTGCAAAGATTGAGAACTGCGGAAAAGTGTACGGTGGGCGTAAACCCGCTTGTTTTTGTTAAACTTTTGTTAGGATACCGATGTCGCGAGGAACTGGAGATGAATTACCCTGATTTCTACGTGCATGCCAAACATAAACGTTTAATGGATGTTCTTTTCCCGCAACTGCCGTCATACATCCACAGCGTGCAGTAACCTTCTCTTGCAAGACCTAAACGTTTATTATCATTCTCCGTCTTCTAGACGAAAGACATGACTGTTCAAATTCGAAGCTTCAACGAAAACGACTTGTCGATCCTTGCCAAATCACTTAATGAGACATATCAGGGCTCATACGAATTTATACCCTACACTGAAGATAGGCTTAGAAAATGGATTCAGGATGGAAAGCTCGAGGTTCTGATGGCAGAGTCTGACGGGAAGGTTGTGGGTTCTGCAGCTTACAGGGATGGGCATTGGGGTGAAGAGATCGACTGGCTCGCAGTTTCTGAAAGCCGTGTTCGCAAACTTGTCGAGAGCTTGCTCGTCAAAGAGATCGAGAAACACGTTAAACGTGAAACTGTTTTTACCGCTGTTGA
>DATKKK010000009.1:0-12111 GCA_035542975.1 Bathyarchaeia archaeon
GAATTTTCTGCGACTCCTCTTTCAGCCCGTCTTTTATCGCATACCGCTGTGCGATCGGGTGCCCGAAGCTTCCGCCACCATGAACGATTACTAGATTGTTTGTGTTTGCTCTTTGTATTTCACTTGCCAAACGGTCGATGACGTTTGTTCGCGCCTTGAGCTCTTCTCCCTTGTCCGTGATTACCGAACCGCCGATTTTCAGAATTGCAGGTTTAGCTTTGCTCAATCCTAACACCTTCGTCTGTTTTTCTAGCGATGAACGGTCTTCCACCCGCCCTTTGGATGGCTTCCAGAACGCCATCAAGCCTTTCATTATTTGCCAGAGCTATCATGCAACCGCCGCCACCAGCACCAGTCAGTTTTGCACCTAAAGCTCCAGCCTTCCGAGCAGCGTTAACAAGCCACTCCAAAGACTCATCAGAAACCCCCACGCCATAAAGCAATGCATGATTAACGTTCATTAAACTTCCAAGCGTTTCCAAATCATCCCCTGTCAAAGCAGTTATGGCTCTTGAAACAATCTCACGCGCCGCCCGCATCATGGGCTCCATAATCTGAGGAAATTGTTTCTTAAAATCCTGCACCTTTTCAACCTGTAAGCGTGTAGACCGTTCGACGCCCGTTTCTCCAATGATGAGAGGAATTTCGGTTTTCACCTCTAATGGCTTAAACCCAGTATCCATTTGAAAGAACAAAGCCCCACCGAAAGTCGAGATTGCAGGGTCAACGCCAGAGGGTGTGCCATGCACAGTTTTCTCGGCTTCGAAAGCTATCTTAAAAATGTCTTCCTTTGTCAATTTGACGTTTAAAAGAGTCCCAACCGCAGCCGTCACAGATGCAACTACAGCCGCGGAAGAACCGAGTCCTGCGGCAACTGGAACAGCAGAACTGATTTCAATGTCTAAGCCTACGTTTTCTCCGCAAGTTTGCAGAATTTTTCCCACGACATGCCTTATTGGCTCAAACTTTAGTTTTGCTTCTTTAAAATCGCCCTGTTCAACATTGAACACACCGTTCTTGATGGTTGCGGCAAGGTTGAGGTTCGTTGAGCGCAAGTGAAGGGTTTTATCGTTGCGGATTTCAGCTTTGGCATAGGCTCTTTTGTCTATGGCTAGCACTATGGCTGGTTCACCGTAAACTACGAAGTGCTCCCCGAAAAGTATCACTTTCGCGGGAGCTGAAGCAACAACACCCATTCTCAACCACTATTTTTTGAAACACACGGCGGCGTACCCGACCACAGGTTGTGAGTAGTCGCCAATTACATCTCCACTGGTCTTATAACATAATAATTTTGCCTTTTTCCCACCCAAAACCCGAGTTGCCGTGATCAACGCAGCTATTGGACCATATCCACAAGCGCTTACGTTCTGTGATTCAACAACAGAGTAAAACTTCGCCTCGTCCATCGCCTCAATCGCTTCAAGGGCCAGCTTATCCTTTCTTTCAGCACGCTCTTGCGGTTCGTAATGCGTCATGTCGGAGGAAGCAATGACCACCGCGTTTTTCCCTGATAAAACTCTACCGACGGCCTCCCCAACTTCTCTCGCTGAGACCAGGTCTTGCATCAAGAAACAGACGGGCACAATCTTGAAACTTGAGCCGTAAAGATATTGAAGAAAAGGAAGCTGAACCTCAACCGAATGTTCAAGACGATGAGCGGAATCATCAACATCAACGATGCGCGATTCCCGAACGATCGAGTTAGCTGTTTCACCGTCCACTTCAACATCACCCAAAGGTGTACGCCAAAACCCTTCATTCATAACTGCCAGCGCACTACCATAACCCGTGTGATTCGGACCAAAAATAACAACCACATCTGGTTTTCCATCCAAAGCCAACTCGTAATAAGCGTGAGCGGCTACAGGACCAGAATACATGTAACCCGCATGCGGGCAGACCAAACCTACAACGTGTTTTAGCGCCGTCTTAGCAACTGTAGGAGTTTTTCCAGGACCCAGTTTATGGAGAAAGCAGTTTTCTAACTGTTTTTTAAGTGCTTCAGGCGTCCCTTCGTAGAAGGCCCCAGCTTGGCATGGACGCCGAATCTTCGCCATTCGTCTAGATTTCCTCCTCCTCTCTGACCATTTTAGCCTCGAAGTCATCAATAGTCATTGGCAGGTCTTTGTCAGTCGGCAGTTCCCCTCTTTCTCGCAGCACTTGTCTCGCTAAGAGCCAATAGATTACGGCTAAGGACCGTCTGCCTTTGTTGTTTGTGGGGATAACTAAGTCTACTCCTGCGAACTCGTTGTCCGTGCTGCATAATGCTATTACGGGTATGCCCACTGTGCCTGCTTCTTTGACAGCTTGAGCGTCTGCTCTTGGGTCTGACACGATGAGCACTTCGGGTTCGATGCGATGAGGATACAGCGAGTTTGATAAGAGTCCTGGAATGAAGCGACCTACGACTGGAGTTGCTCCTGTTACTTGGCAGAATTTGGTGACCGGTTCTATCGCGTAGAGTCTTGTTGAAGCTGCAGCAATTTTTGATGGTTCAAACCGTGCAAGAAATTTAGCGGCTACTCTGATTCGGTCGTCCGTTTTCTTAACGTCCAAAACGAATAAGCCATCAGGTCTGACACGATATATGAACGGTTCCATGTCCACCGTTTTCATTCTCGTTCCAATGTGTATCCCAGCAGACAACAATGTATCACGCGCCATCAGCAACTCTTCTTCTGCCGCAACTGGCGGTGTTGCTGTTGATGCAGGTGTTTCACTTTGCTGTGCTTGTTCGGTTTTTTCTTCTTCTTCTTTCTCGCTTTCCTTGATTTCTTCATCTTCCGACATACATTCAGCCATCCCTAAAGCTTTCTTAAATCAGCCATCTTGGCTCTGTCTCCTAAGAACTCTTCGATCCTTATTAACTCGTTTATCTTTGCAACCCGCGCTCCTTCAACGATTCCTGTTTTTATCACTGGACATCTGAAGGCTACTGCCAAGTGAGCTATGTGCCAATCACAAGTGTCGCCTGAACGATGCGACATCACAGGCACATACCCATTTCGCGTTGCCATCTCAATCGTTTCCCAAGAATCTGTAATCGTGCCGATCTGGTTAACTTTTATTATAATCGCGTTTGCAGCGTGCACTTTTATTCCACGGTTTAGTCGCTCACTGTTCGTCGTGAAAAGGTCGTCGCCACAGATCAGACAATTTTCTGTTTTTTTAGCAAGTTCAGCAAAGCTTTCGAAGTCTTCTTCGTGAAAGGGATCCTCAACATAAACTAAATGGTATTTCTTAATTAGATCGAGAACAAACTCTAGTTGCTCACCAGAATCTCTTTTCTTGTTTTCTTTTTGGTAAACGTAAACTTTTTCCTTCTCGTTCCAAAGCGAGGAAGCAGCAACATCAACGCCTATACTGCAACCAAACCCCATGTTGCCGCCAACTTCTTCAGATATTTTGCTCATGACTTCTAAGGCTTCTATGTTTCCGATGTTTGCAGCCCAAGCGCCTTCATCGCTTTTTCCGCTGCTGAAGAGCTTGTCTTTCTTTCTCAAGGTTTCTCCAACTTTTTTGTGCACTTGGACGTTTGCGCTTGCGGCTTCAAAAAAGGATTCGGCCCCATGTGGAAGCGCAAGAAACTCTTGAATGTCAGGAGATTTTCCATGCGCGTGTTGCCCACCGCTTATGACGTTTCCAAGCGGGTATGGAAGCTCATAAGCAAAATGCCCTCCTAAGTACTGAAAGAGGAGTAGGCCGTACGAGTTTGCCGCTGCTTCGGCGCTTGCAAGCGAGATTGCGAAGGCTGTGTTTCCGCCTATGACTCTGAAGTCTTTTGAGCCGTCAATCTCATGAAGTGTTCTGTCCATTTCCTCTTGAAAATCAGCGTTTAAGCCCACGAGCTCAGTGGCTATGTGCTCCTCAACCTTCTTGACCGCTTGGTCAACCCCGCCTTGCGGATAATAAGCTACTTCAGTTTTTCCGCGGCTTTTTCCTGCTGGTGCTGCTGCTCTTCCAAAGCCTGAAGTGGTTATAACGTCGATTTCGATTGTTTCTTCGCCTCGGCTGTTGAAAACCTTTCTAGCGATTATGTCCTCAATGACTGTTGACATGGCGTTCTCCTTTTAAGGCTTCAATAAGTGTTACGTGCCTCTTTACGTTTTTCTGCCTCTTCATAAAAGCGTAAGACTTCATCGATGATTTCAACGTGGGATAACAACATGCGCCTGCAACAATAGCGCTTAACGCCCAAGCTGTCTAAAACGTCACCCGCGTTTTCTCCAGCCTTGACACGTCTGGAGAACTCATCCCATTTATCTCCAACCAACTTGCCGCAGGTGAAACATCTCACAGGTATTATCATCCAAATCAGCCTCTCATCTGTAGCTTTTTTGGTTTCTAGCTCGTGCGCCTCTTCCTCCGAATTTCTTCGGTTCCTTCTTCCGAGAATCACCAACAATCATTGTTCGATCGTACTCGGCAAAAACTGTGCGCAGATGGGTGCTTTTCGACCATTTCAACAAGCCGTTTGCTATAGCCATCCTTGCAGCTTCTGCTTGTCCCATGTATCCTCCGCCCTTCACGCTTACATCCATGTCTAACTCCTTCCAAACGTCTTCTCCTGCTTGCAAGAGTGGCTCTTTTATTTTTTCGCGGGCGAACTCGGGTTCAAATATTTCTATGGGAACTTGATTTATGCGCACTCTTCCCATTCCAGGTCTAACTACTGCTCGCGCCATGGCTGTTCTTCTTTTCCCACTAACAACTAAAACTTTCTTGGTCGGCATGATTATTCACCTTGGTTCCATCCTATTTCTTTCGCAAATTCTCCTAACGTGAAGTACGAGCAAGTTAGCTTTTTAGCTTGAGCCTCTTCTAAGGTTTCTGTTCTTTGATCTTTAAGCTCGTCTGGTGTTCCGATGAAAACTTTAAGCCGTTTGTATGCTTGCTTGCCTTTCGGTTTTTTGAACGGAAGCATTCCTCTAACCGTTCTTCTCAGTATCCTGTCGGGTCTTCTGTAGTGGAATGGACCAGTGACGGGTTTCCCCACCTCTAAGAACACATGAGCTTCTTTCACTTTGCTCGTTCTTCTTCCTGAAAGAATGGCTTTTTCAGCGTTAACGACTATTATTTCTTCGCCGTTCAGCAACCTTTTAGCGATCTTGCTGCACATCCTGCCGAGGATGAGCCCATCCGCGTTTATTACCACTGCTGTCGTGTTCGTTGTTTGCATTTTTTCACCCAATTATCGTAATGTTTGATCCTTTCGGGTTCTTCTTAACCAAATCAGCGAAAGACAGGATCTTGCCGCGTGCCGTCTCTATCTTCGCTTTGCCCTTTTCAGAAAAAGCAAAAGCCGCCACCGTTATCGGATGGTCTATCTCGCCAGCACCAAGCACTTTGCCTGGAACGACAACGGTTTCATTCTTCTCCGTATGCCTATTCAGATGGCTTAGGTTTACAGATATTCGTTTTCTTCTAGGTCCAGCCAAGTCTTCAGCTATGTCCTGCCAGATTTTAGCCTGGTTTTCTTTGCCTTGTTTTCTGAGAAAACGAATAAGCTCTATCAGTTCAGGGTTCGTTGTCTTACTCTTCTTCACTCTTTTTCACCTTAATTTGGCTTTCAAACTCTTTCAGTTGCCCTTCCAAGATTTTAACGGCTTCTTTCACTATTCTTTCAGGAGGAAGCGCACCTGTAGATTCTAGATTAAGTATAAATGCGTTTTCTTCCCATTCAACTTTGATTGCTTTGGGTTCTTGCGGACAAGCTTCAACGCAGTCTTGACACAGAGTACAAGCCATCAGTTCGCGTACTTCGACCTTGTTGCCGGTTTTGGCGAGAACTTTTCGTGGACAAATGTCCACACATTTTCCGCACGCATCACAGCGTTTAGCGAGGATTTCTATTTTCGGGAAGTATTTGTAGGCGCACATTGAAACAGGCTGCCATTTAACGTGGTTTCTTCCTTTTCCCAGTCTTGCATATGCTTCGAGTCTTATCTTCTGTCCCTTCGCCAGCTTTGCGAGCGGAATCTTGTCGCTCACTGGTACCGTGCTAGGGTTTTCCGTAGTTAGCTCGCTCGAATAGACTGTTCGAGTTCCTTCTTTCGCTTCTGCGTCCAACGTTAGTGTGACTCTGCAAAGGTTGCATCCGAACTCGCTCTTGCATGGACATTCTTCAGGCAGGTTGTAGCTTTCTAGATCAGTCCTAAGCGGGATAAGCCCGAATCGGTGGGCTATGGTTTCATCCGGCAGTACTGAATAGTTTTCAAGCATTACTACTTCGTCTACTGCCATGCATGGAACTTCAGAGATTATTATCCTCCGCAGAGCATTCATGAATGGAACATCAACGCCACGAATAAGTAGACGTAAATTGTCGCCCTCTTTCTCGAGCACTTTAACTTCCACTTGTCTTAACACTCCATGATAGTCTACGATAATCGACTGTGCCGTTCAATAGAATACTAGTGCATTATTTCAATTTTTCTATCAGCAGAACAACAACAGCCTTTAGACTCTTCTTCCTCTTCTGCCGCCTGGTCTTCTCGTACCATCATGAGGAACAGGCGTAACCTCTTCGATGCGTTCTATGCGGAACCCCGCCCTAGCCAAGGCTCTGATAGCGGCTTGCGCACCTGGACCTGGCGTTCTTGGTCCCGAGCCTCCTGGGGCTCTTACTTTAATGTGTATTGCGGTTATTCCTTTGTCTTTGGCTATGTCTGCTACGGCTGTAGCTGCACGCATGGCTGCGTATGGTGAAGATTCCATTCTGTCGGCTTTCACGAACATTCCACCTGACGTTCTGGCTATGGTTTCAGCTCCTGAGATGTCTGTCATGTGGATTAACGTGTTGTTGTATGAGCTGAAGATGTGTACGACTGCCCATTTTTCATTTTTCTTGCTGAAACTCATTGTCCTCCCCCAGTTTCGGTTTCTCTTGAGGGCGTTTCAGTTGTCGGAGCGACTGATACGAGCTGACGCAGAGGATGCGCTTGGTTTGAGAGCGGGCTTTTAGGTGCGTACGTTATTTGTTTTTCTTCTTCAGTGGTAACTATATAGCTGGGCACTGTAACCCGCTTGTTTCCTATCGCTATGTGTCCGTGAGTAATCAGTTGCCGAGCTTGATGAATCGTTTTAGTCAAACCTTTGCGAAAAACGATCGTTTGAAGTCGGCGTTCAAGAATATCTTCTTTAGTTAAGTCTAAAACATCGTCCAACGCGGCAGTTTCATTAAGAATACCAATTTTCTTCAAGCGAGTTAAAAGCTCATTTTCCATTCTTTTGCGTTCTTCAGGCGATCGACCGATAAGCGAACGTGCTATGCCCCTGAACCTTGACAGGGTCGTTTCATGCCGCCATAATTCATGCTTGTTTCTCAAACCATACTGACCCAAAAGTTTGAGCTCCTCTTGAAGAATGTCCGTTCGCCAAGGAAAGCGTGGAGTATCATATTTTCTTCTCTGCTTCTTCGGATCGCCCATAACTACTTACTCTCCGTAGCGGCTGTAGTTCTCTGCTGCATGATTGTCTTCTTCTTAACCCCAAGAGCTTTACCTGCTCTTCCCGTAGTTTTAGTCCTCTGCCCACGCACCTTCAACCCGTAAGCATGACGATAACCTCGCCACGATTTTATGTCCTTCATCTGCTCAATATCCATTTTTGTTTTCAAGACAAGATCTGCACTGATCAAATGCATGTCTTTTCCAGTATCAGGGTCTTTTCTCCTGTTCAGAAGCCAACTTGGCAACCCATATTTTGCTGGATCCTTGACCATTTCTTCTATTTTTTCAATCTCGGCTTCTGTTAAGAAACCAGCTCTTTTATCAGGGCTTACACCGGCCTTTTTTAGTATGGCGTTTGCGAGACGCAAGTTCATTCCTTTGATTTTTGCTATCGCGTAGGAGGCTTTAAGTGTGCCTTCTACGTCTGCGTCTATTATCCTGAGTATGTGACGGTATTCTTCTGACATTTATTGACTTCCGTTATTTGAAACTAACAACGAAATGAACCGTACTTTATTTAAACCTTACCGTTCTGGAACAAATCTTACTGTTTTTATTTTCTTTTCCTGAAAAGCTTCATGTTATCTATGTCGCAGACGAATTCGAAGCCTGATTCGATTAGTTCTTTTGCTTGGTCTACTGTGTCGGCTGTGGCTGAGTGGTATTCTTCGTTTTCGAAGTCGATTAGTTGTGTGTATGTCAACGTGTTTTGGATGTTTTTGTGTCCGAGTAGTTTCATTACGTGGAGTATGTTTTTGGTTTTGCTGTATTCCATGGTTGCTTTCCAGTGGCGGAAGGTGTGGAAATGGATTTGTTTTAGTCTTGGGTTTTGGAGTGTTGCGGCTAGGCGGTTTCTGTAGGTTCGGAATGTATTCTCAACGGTGAGCAGTCTTGGGTTGAAGACGTATTCTCCGTGTGTTTTGGGCAGTGCGGTGATCATGGCTATTGTTTTTGAGGAAACTTTGAGGGTTCTTGCGTTCGAGTTTTTCTCGGGGTTGTTTATGCTTATCGTGTTGGCTTTCTCGTTGACATCTGTCCACTTGAGCTTGCACACTTCGCCAGACCTGGCTCCAGTGTCCTTCAGCACTTGAAGAAAAGTGGCGGTTTTCCTTCTGCAGGAAGCTATGAGTTGATCCAGCTCGGATTCTAGAGGAATGAAGGGCTGTTTCGGTTGATACTTGGTTCTTATCGGTGCCCATGAGATACCCATGGTTTTCGTGAATGAGGCATAAGCAGCGACCAGCAACGACTTTTTCGCCGGAGTTAATTCCTCCGTTGCTAACACTGTTTCAACTGAGTCTGGATCGCTTAAAATTGCTCCTTTGCGCAGCAGTTGCTCAAGCAAGCGAGTTCGGTGCGCTATTGTGACTTCGGCTAAACCGCGTTTTTTCAGTTTCCAAGCGTATTCAAGAAGTGTTCCCGACTTCGTTTGGCTTACTTCTCCCGCAGCTACTTGCTGGTTTGCTGCGGCGTTCAAGTTTTTCGACTCTTCTGTCAAGAGTTCGCATACTTGACGCTCAAAACGTAATGCAGAACTACTATTTATTCCCCAGTCTTTGTTTTCTTGTAATGGTTTTTTCTCAGTAAAACGAAGATAGCATTCTCTGCACAGCCATCTCTGGATTGACGTTCCATCTGCCAGATAACGCAAGCCGTCTTTGTAGAGTCTGTTTGAACCGCATTGCGGACAAATAACCTCAGTCTGCATATGTTCTGTCACGTTCCCTAATTCCTCTCTAATCAAAGCGCGAAACACCTAGCTTACACGCAAGTTAACAAGTCGATTCGCTTCATTCTCAATTCTCTTCAAAGCTCCCAACATCCTCTGTATCTTCCGAAAAACCTCCGGCGATAAGAAAACGCGCGGGTTACTGTCCACGTTAGCTTTGAGACTTGAAACCGCTTTACCAGTAACCTCAAATAAGCTTTCGAGCTGTTTAGCTGTTTCCCTAAGCTGACTCATCCGAGCTTCCTCCTGCTTCCTCTCTGTCTCCTCATCATCCCTCATCAACAGTTCAAGCGGACTGGTAGCCTCAACCTCCTGCTGAATAATCACCCGAAGCTCCTTTAAGGTCATGTCAGGAGAATCAGCCATCCTGCCTGCCACCTTAATCCTTACATCCTGGTTGTCAACCTTACAGAGTTCGTAAAGCTTGTTCACAGATTGAATCTTCAATGCATTTAAGACAGGGTCCGAGACTTTCCCGTAAAGCTCCCTAAAGAAGTCGCCTATAGAAACGTAATAAGAAATAGCAGCCTCACTAAGACCAGAATCCAAAGCAACCTTCCTCTGAGCCCCTTCAACACCAAGCTGCAGACCAACCATTCTAGCCCAGCTACTGTAGAACAACGCGCGCTCAAACACGCTTCTCCTTTTCCGCTTGAACGTATCTTCGCTGATCTTGAAAACTTCAATGTCACCGACGTCTAAACGTAAGTCAACTAGGACAAGCTGATTCTTTTCTGCTGCTTTCAACCGAAGATGCCCATCAATCGCTTCATAGTCGCATGAACCTATATTCGGCGAGAAAGGCGAAGGTCTAACGATAATTGGCTGCTGAATTCCTTGCTTTTTAATCAGCTCCACAAGCTTTGGATCGTACTCCCTGCTAGGCAGAGACAAAGAGCCATGAATCTTTCTTGCTTCCACATAAATGAACTGGCGCTTCTCTTCGTCCAACAAAGATCACCATCTTGTTTATGACTAAAGCACATTTAAGTTGGAAATCATAAAGTGTTTTGTGTATAGAGCTTTAGAAAACCATGAGAAGGCGTGTATAGAAATGACTAAAGCCGACCAATCTTCCTCGCGTAAGAAGGACCTGAGCTCAGATGCCAAGATTCTTGTGGTCCTGATGAAAGAACAACCTCTCACAAACGCCGAGATTCAGATAAAAGCAAAGATAAGCCATGCCACGTTTTACAACACGATGCCTCAGCTTGAAACATGGAATATAGTAAAACGGGTTGATTACAAATACATGATTGCAATTAGCGGATTTACTGACACCCTGTTTGAGTTGGACGCGTTCTTACAATCTTGCATAGAGAAACACGGAAACTTTTCTTCACAAGTCATATCTTTGGAGGATCTTGCTAACTCGGTTGGCAAACCACCTAAGGACATCGAAAAGGACGCGTACTACTTAGCAAAGAAATACGGATTTGAAATTGGACCTTACACCAGACCGCCTCTAGATGCCATCAGAACGAGCGAATTGATTTCCAGGATCAAAAGAAAAATGAAAAGCATTGTTCAGAACTTGAAGAAGACTTTCAGAAAAAACTCTTGAATCTGCAAAGCTTCAGAAAGAACAGAGGATGCATTCGCATTACATCATTTAACTCAAGAAGAACAGACTATACAAAAAATTTTTAGCAAAGACCATATAATACCACTAAAGAAGATTCCACCCCACCCCCCTTTCAGGGACTTAAAAACCGCTAACATTTTATACGTTTTATTGTCAGAATTCGGCAACATGCGAGAAACAGTAAAAAAGAACCAAAAAACCACTATTTTAAGAGAGCAAAACAGTATTTTCGTTGAGGCAAATTCTTGATCTACAGCGAGCGTTGGGCTAGGTTTTGGGATACATAACCACCGGTAACGTCATCGCTAACCGCCTTCCAAATAGGAACAGACAGAATAGTTAACAACGCAAAACGATTAAGACATGCGGCTCTGTTTGTGCGTTGATAGTTTAATCAACAGCTCGAGCGAGTGTTTTGCTTCTTCAATGGGTTTTGTTTCTAACAAACCGGCCGCCAATGCTTTTTCAAGAAACTCTTTACCTGTTTCGGTTCTCACTACAACTAGTGACCAACCTATGAGTCCGAGACCACCCAAGGAAATGTCTGCAAGTTCAGCTGAGAAGTCCGCGCATTCTTTGCAAGCGTTTCGAGCGTATTGATGCAAGTCCCTCAGTAGGTACTCTTTCACGTTGCCTGATTTCATAGTCAGGATGAGTTTTGCTTTGATCTGGATCTTGTCAACGTCAGCTGGGTTTATCTGAAGCTTTCTTCCTATGTAATCTTCAACAAGCCCTTCGTAGGAATAGCATTCGCTACACATGAGCCCTATTGTGAGTTTTAGTCTTTCAGCGTAGTTTTTTAGGGGAATCATCTGCATCCTTCTCAGCGCTTCTATTTGGCAGGGTGTTCCAACGAAAGCCATTGCTTTTTTACCTTGTTTAATGCCTTCTTTCAAAGCCAGCAAATTGGGTGAGTAGCAGTATCTGGTTCCTGCTGATTCAAGTAGTTGTTTAGTGGTTGTGGCGAAAACTGGGAGAGGTTGAAGTGGCTTTTTTTTGTTTATGCCTGAAACTGCTGCTCCTTCAATAATATTGTTTTTCAACGCAAATGTTAGGAGGGTGGTGGCTACTCCGCCGTCTTGGCAAACCTTGAGAATATGCTTGTCCGTCGATTTGGCCACGAGAGTTTTTTGATAGACGCCAAATTTCTCGTCGGGTCTTCTTTCTCTTCCAAAGAAGGTTTTTTCTAACCCTTGAGCTGAGCTGTATCGTGTGCAAACATGAGAACAGATTTCGCAATTGCTACATTTGCCTGAAAGAACAGGGTTTTCAATTTCGTATCGCAGGCAATTCAGTGGACACGCAACTACACAAGCAGCACAACCAGTGCATTTTGCGGAACA
>DATKKK010000010.1:0-5530 GCA_035542975.1 Bathyarchaeia archaeon
TATGCCTTCTGTCTTCGTTGCTGTCGTTGCTCTCGACACGCTGGTTGTCGGCGTAGGAGTCTACGTCTTTCTGAGACCAAAATGGTGGCACATAACCGCTGTAGGAACGGCAGTAGTTACCGCGGCAAGCCTATACACGTTCCTCAGACCAGCGTGGCAAAACGTGACCTTCGTAACGTTCGCGGCAATCTTGGGGGCGGCATGCGTCATAGTCCTAGGAGCCAGCATATTCATACTCCTAAGACTCTGGTGGGAAAACAAAAAACAAAAACAATAACAAACGGAGGTGAAAATAAAAAATGGACATAAAACAAATACGCGCTAAGAAGTCAATGAAACTGCTATTTCTGCTACTCACGGCTTTGGTGATAGGCGCAGCAAGCGCGACAACCTACAGCTACTTGTATATGAACGGCACTGTTACAGTAGGCTCTCAGCAACTTGTATGGATAAAGGGTAGCGGCGCTCCAAGCGGCACGACAATCTCAGGAAGCACAGTCACTATAGGCTTTAATGTTCAAACGGCGATTCCTCAAAACTTCACTTACGTCCTTTACCTAAAGAACCTAGATACCGCTACGCATAACGTAACAATCAGCGTAACAACAGCCCTTCCTTCGGCAGATTTTACCTATGCAAAGATGTATACCTATGACAGTAATTCCACAGGTTCATTCTTACACACCTTTGACTTGACGACGATCAACCACTACATGTTCCCAAGTTCAATGAGTAATCTAGATGTTTACAGAATGGATTTTGGAATTAACGCCACAGCAGCAAGCGGATCATATACATTCAATATGCAAGTGCTGTACCAGTAATAGCGTCGTATTTCCCCTACCTTTTTTTGTTTCCTCTTTTAAATGTATTATTACAAATATACTTAAACCTAAATATGGTTAACAGTCTTATTTGGAATCTTTATTTTTGGTTCATATGTGTTAAATATTGTTTTTCGTAAAGTTTAGGAAACAAGATGAGGTGTAATTTGACCTTGTTTAAGATGTTAAAGTCCAAGAAGGGTATTTCGCCAATCTTAGCCACATTGTTGCTCATAGTAATCGCGGTAGCAGCCATAATCGTAACATACGCTTGGGTAATGACCTACATGGGAACACAGACAGCAGCAGCAGGCGTTCTTATCACCACTGAAAACGTAAGATGGTACGGCACTCCTGCAATATCCGCACACAACAGAACTGACATCAATCTCAGAAACATCGGCACATCAACAGTAAAAATCGTCCGTGTATACTTGGGCACTTCGGCAAGCAATCTTATTCCAGTAACCGCGTATTGCACGGCAGGCATAAACGCCACAGTCGAACCGCAGAAAATCGCAACCATAACCATCCAATGGCCAATATCCAGCATAGGCAACACGTACACCGTGGGAACAACATACTACTTCAACATAGCCACAGAACCCGGAACATCATACGCCTTCCAGAACGCGCCAACTGGCGTATAAACCCCCTCCCCTCTTTGTAAACCACAAACCGAAAACTGTTTTATTATTGCTTCTTCCATAGTAAGGGCTATCAAGAAAAGAATAATGGTGCACCTCGATGAGTTATCAGATGGTGGTTTTTGTTGAAGGTTTACAGGTTTTTGTTTCCCTGCTGTTTCTGCTCTACGCCTCTTGGAGCGACCTGAAAACACGCGAGGTCAGCAACTGGGTTTGGGTTTTCTTCGCACCCATAGGCATAATCTTATCATTAGTTTGGTTATCGCTCAATTTCTCGTACGATACACTTTACGTGTTCGGCATCTCAGTCGGAGTAACATCCGCCCTAGCACTGGTGCTTTTCTATACCGGAGCCTTCGGAGGCGCCGACGCAAAGGCGCTGATTTGCCTCTCACTTACACTGCCCTTCTACCCCTCAAACTTTATTCATTTAACATCAACCACGCCTATTTTTCCCTTGAGCGTGTTCAGCAATGGAGTAATACTCGCGGCTTTAAGCGTGCTCTACGCCCTCTTCAGAAACGCTTTCTGGCGGCAACGAACGGGCAGAAGACTCTTTGAGGGTTTGGAGAGCGAATCAAAGGGGCGGAAAATACTCGCGTTACTCAGTGGCTATAAGATTCCCATTGGAAAGCTTGAAAAAAGTAGTTTTCTCTATCCCCTAGAAGATGCAAACGTTTCAGAAGAAGGAGAAATCAAAAGAAAACTCCTCGTCTTTCCAAAGGATGAAGAAAGAGAAGAAATCGTCAACCGCATCTTGGACGCCGCGAAAGAAGAAAAAATCGAATACGTCTGGGCGACCCCAGGATTACCCATGCTAGTTTTTATAACAGCAGGATTAATCACAGCGTTGATTTTCGGAGACTTTGTGTGGATTGGATTAACTCATTTACTTTCCTGAGAATTAAGTCGCTTCTTCTTTTTCGAGCAGTTCGCCGTATTCTCCTTCGTCGATTTCCTTTTGTACCTCGCGTGGATCACGACCTTCCACAGTGACGCCCATACTGACACAGCTACCCAGCACTTCTTTCACGGCGAGCTTCAGGTTTTTCGCCAGCAACTGTTGCTGCTTCACCTTTGCGATGCGCAGTGCGGCTTCCATTTTTAGGTCTCCAACCTTGTTGGCTTTTGGCGATCCTGAGCCTTTTTCAATTTTCAACTCGCTGACAATCAGCGCGGAGATGGTGGGCGTGCCAACGGAAACCTCGAAAGTTTTGTCGTCAGGGTTCACAGAGATTTTCACGGGTACCTTCATTCCCGCGTAATCCTTGGTCAACTCGTTAATCTTATTCACAATAGCGACCACGTTGACACCCAAGGGTCCAAGTGCGGGGCCTAATGGTGGGCCTGCGTTTGCTTGGCCGCCGCTCACGAGGGCTTCGACGATTTTTTTCTCTACCATGGTCATTCACTCTGTGCTTTTTTCACTATCTTAACATAATCTGCGTGTACCGTGATGGGGAGCGTGAAGGTGGCTTCTAACAGCTCCAGTGTGACTTCGTTCTTGGTCTTGTCGATTCTCGTTATTTTCGCCTGCATACTCTTGAATGGTCCGCTTATGATTTCAACAACATCGTCAATGCCTAATTCGTCGATGACCGATTTTACCACGATGTGGCGTTCGATTTCTGAAAAGTTAACGATGCCTGAAACTCTGGAGCGAACGTGCTTTATTCCCGCTATAGCGTCCTCCACAAAATGTGGCCCTTCTGCTTCGACGAACACATAGCCCTTTAGCGTTTCTGGCACGATGATCGCCTTGATTGGGAGTTTTGCCATTTCGACTTTGGCTGCGATTAGGTTGGCTACGTTTTTTTCTTGGCCTGCTGTTGTGCGTACTGCGAAGATTGCTGTCGAGTTTTTTTCTTCAGCCAAAGTTTTTCAGCTCTCTGTCAAGTACCAGATCTTCCTGTGAGGGTTGTGGCTATGAGCTTTATGACAAAACCGATTATCCCGACGAGCGCGGTGCCGAGGAAGCAGATTTTTATGGAGAGCCAGAGCTCGCTTCTTCCGGGCTTTGTTGCCAGGCGCAGTAATCTTTTGGCTGAGGAGAGGAATGATCTTATTGCGCTCATGGTTTGTTCTCTCGCAAACTCAACATTAGAGTCTAGTATAAAAAGGTATTTTTGCGGCTTATGCTTTTTCTATCCTTAAGCCTGTTTGTGCTATGGTTTTGAGGAGGCTTTGTTTGTCTTCGCCTTTTATTCCTTTCCAGTCGAGGATGGCTGTTTCTACTTTTTCAACCGTTTTCACCATGCATTGTTTGAGCATTGAAGCATCGATTTGTGGGATGACATGTTTGGGTATCATGTGTCCGAAGGCTGTGGGTGTGGTGAACGCGATTTTGGTGAATTTTTCGTTGTAGTGTGGTCCTCCAATGCCTATTGCGGTTGGATGTACGATGCGTGTTTTTGCTGCCGTCATGGCGGCGTGCGCTACGGCTTCGGCGGCTTGCATGTCCTTCCATTGTGTGGGCGAGCTGCCGAGTTCTGCGAACATTGCTGGCACGTTTAGCGAAGGTCCGTGATGGGTGCATTCGTAGGAAACTTTGTAATCCAACTGCTGTTCCTTAACTTGTCGTGCCATTTCTTTGAGTGCTTCTTTCATGGCAGTTGCTGGTGCTATGCTGATTTGTTTTGGTAATCCGCCTTTTTCTGCTTGGCTGGTCAAGTTGCCTGGTGTGTGCACCGAGAGTGTTGGGATTCCGCTTTGACTGCTGTGTCTTGAAACGAAGATGATTAGTTCGGGTGTGAAGTCGTTGGTGATGTTTTGGGCTTGGATGGATTCGGTTTTTATGGTGACGAGTTTGATTTCCGTGTCTTTGATGGTTTGTTGGTAAACAGGAAGTTCATGGTATGTTTGGTTGGTTTTTTGGAGTTTGTATTGTCCTATTATCTTCTGCGCTATGTTCATGCCAGCGGTGTCTTGTGTGGAGGCTACGATGAGTTTCATGCTTCTGTCCTTTTCTAGAATGAGGGTTGTGGAGAGTTAAGATTTGTGAGTATCTGCTCAGCGCGGGTCTAGACCCTCTTCCATATATGATGCTATTAGGATCCAAATATACTGCAAATATGACGAGAGAATTGGTGGTTCTCTGAGAGTTGTGTTTTGGAGGGTTAGGTGTTGTGTTTTGAGGATAAAAAAAGGTGGCTTTGCTGGGACCTTTTGCGGGGAGTTTCGCGGGAGTTTCCGTTGTGGTTAGCTTACGTTGATGGAAATGCTCCGAGGTGGCTTAGGGTGGTAGTGTATGCGAAGTACAGCCAAGCGATGCCTAATAGGAAAGCTAATACTCCGAAGACCCATCTTGCGTATTTGCTTTTAATGTGTGCAGCAATTGGCGAATAGAGTAATACCGCTGCTGGTGCCAAGTAGAGTAGGGTACTCTTCATCGGGTCACTTGTCAACTTACTCGTAGTGCTATTAATGGTGCTGTATATTGCAATCGCGTCAACAAGCAGATAGAGGCCAACTATGAAACCGAAGTAAGTAGCTGCTTGGAATCCCCTTCCGAAGTAAAACGCTATTGCAGTTGTTAAAAGCACAAGACCTGCGAGTGAGGCAGCGCCTCCAAAGAGAACATTGTAAGCACCAGAAAAATGCCACCCGAAACTTATGCTTATGCCCGTAAGGAAGAGGTAGAATGCGGTTATCCCTAAAGCTATTCCTAGTCCTTTTCCGACGTTTCGGTTTTCTTCTTCGAAGGCGTCGGTAGACGGGTTGTACTTTAGCCGAAACGCAGCAATGCCTACTAATATTCCGCTTGCTGCTATGCTCCAACTCATGCTATCTAAATAGTCAAACGGCGGTACCAAGTTGCATCATTCTCCATGTTATATTTATCTTTTTTATCACACAATTTCTATATATAAGACTTTCCGAATAGTCAAACCAACGAAACAAACCGCTTGAATGGTATTCAAATTTAAGCCCGTATCTTGCAGTGATTTTTCTCGCAATCACTATCGATTCACTCGTGCTTTAAGCCCATACTCCATAGGGAAATGAAAAGAAGGCTTGAGTCAGCGTAGAATGGGCAAAAAGTAACTCAGCGCGTATGAA
>DATKKK010000011.1:0-11593 GCA_035542975.1 Bathyarchaeia archaeon
GAAATTGGTAAGTTTTAAATAATGTCAGCTCTAACATGGCTAGCATGGGTGAAGAAATTGAATAAGAAAATGTTCGCTTTTACAATAGCCGTTGTAGCGTTGATTCTAGTGACACCCTTGGCGAATTCAGCATATAACCCACCCGAGTTGGCTGTTTGGACGGATAAAGCAGAGTATTACGCGGGCGACTCGGGCACGTTACACATTCGTTTCTACAATGACAGGGGTAGCGCGGTAACTGTAAAGAACATCTCGATAGTATACGCTGAATGGGTGGGCTATGTGAATGACAAATGGGAAGGAAACCAAACCATCGATACTCATAGCGCGGCGGTTGGCATCGGTGGAGTATTCAAGAACGAAACAAAGTTCACAGTTCCTGCAGACGGAAGGGCAGTGTCCACGACGGTGGCAGTGACGATCATGTTTGCTGAGACTTATGCTAGCAGTTCTACGTACTACATTACAGTAACGAGGACACCTAGGTACATGGATAACATCGTTACGCTTCTAACCGTTCTAGTAGTGCTAGTCATCGTCTGCACACTCATACTCGCGGCAACCATATTCCTTTCTGCACGCCGACCACAGGTAATGTGGAACAAAGAAGAGAAGACATAGAGTAAAAGCAAGATTCTCACTCTTCTATTTTCCCATTTTATTTAAGTAATAGAGAAACCATATTTTGTAAACTATCAGCTAGTTAGGGTGTTGAAAGAATCGTGAAACGCGAAAAAATCCTGGTAGCTTCAGCGTGGCCTTACCTAAACTTTACTCCACACCTTGGTACCATGGTTGGGTCTTTTCTCTCTGCAGACGTGGTTGCAAGGTATTATAGGCTGAAAGGCGACGATGTAGTGATGGTCAGCGGATCGGATGAGCATGGAACACCAATCGAGGTTGAAGCAGTGCGGTTGGGTATATCGCCTAAGCAGTTAACCGACAAAATCCATGCTAAAGTTGTTGAGCTGATAAAGAAGTGGGGAATATCGTTCGATAACTACACCCGGACAGAAAACCCAGTTCACATAGAATTTGTACAAAAGCATCACATGAAAATCTACAAAAACGGGTACATCTTCGCTCAAGAGACAGAGATGCTTTACTGCGAAAAATGCGGTCGTTTCTTGCCAGACAGATTCGTTGAAGGAAAATGTCCTCATTGTGGATACGAATCTGCCCGGGGAGATCAATGCGATTCTTGCGGTAGACTGTTAGAACCTTTACTTCTAATCGAGCCTTACTGCGTGATATGCAAGAGCAAACCCGTCATTAAGAAGACTAAGCAATGGTATTTTGACATGCCAAAATTCTCAGAAAAACTAACCAACTACATTAACAACAATAAACAATTACCAATCAACGCCAGAAATTTCAGTCTAAACTTAATAAAAGAGGGTCTGAAACCAAGAGCCATGACAAGAGACATTGAATGGGGAATCCCGGCACCATTTCCAGAAGCAGAAGGAAAGACATTCTATGTTTGGTTTGAGAATGTCTTGGGCTACATTTCAGCGACAATAGAATATTTTAGAAACCATGGTGAACCTGAAAAATGGAAGGAATACTGGTTTGACAAAGATGCTAAGACACTGTACTTTATCGGAAAAGACAACATTCCATTCCACACCATCATATTCCCAGCATTGCTAATCGCGTCTGGAGAAAAGTATAATCTACCATGGAATGTTGCATCAACCGAATGGCTCCAGTTCAAGGGCGAAAAAGCCTCAAAAAGTCGGAGAATGGGAATATTCATTGACGAAGCCCTAGAGCTTTTCCCAGCAGACTACTGGCGCTACTTCCTTATGGCGTCAAGACCTGAAACGAAAGACACCAACTTTTCGTGGGAACTCTTCACCGAAAAAATCAACTCTGACCTAAACGACACGTTCGGCAACTTCGTCCACAGAACATTAACGTTCATAAACACTCAGTTTGACAGCAAAATCCCCGAACCGCAAGACTTGGACGAAGACGCAAAGCAGATTCTGGAAACCGTCAAAACCAAAGTAGAAGCAATCGCCAAAGACATCGAAGCTTGCCGCTTACAGCCTGCTGCAAACACGATGATAAGCATAAGCCGCGTCGGAAACCAATACCTGAACGAGAAAGAACCGTGGAAACTAATCAAAACAGACAAAACCAAGGCAGCCAACATCTTCTACGTAGCCACACAAATCGTAAAAGCACTAGCGATAGTCTCTGAACCGTTCATTCCGTTTACCGCAGAAAGACTCTGGGAAATCCTTAACTTGCCAGGAAACGTTCATGAACAAAAATGGGATGAAGCCCTGAAACCAACGCCGGCAAACCATACGATAGCCAAAGCATCGCCTCTGTTTCATAAGGTAGAAGCAGAAGAACAGGAACTTGACGAAATGCTGGAGCAAGCTAGAAAAACCTTAACACAAGCATCCTAGTAGCCTACGGTGGTGGTGAAAACCTTTGCAGCTTAAACTCGATCTTCACGTTCACACGTATTATTCTTCCGATTCCATCATAACCCCAGAGGAACTAGTTTTTTACGCGAAGAAACGCGGACTAGACGGTGTAGCCATAACTGACCATGACCGACTTGACAGCGCACTAAAAATCGCTGAGGAATCCAAGTTTTTCATCATCCCAGGAATTGAAATAACAAGTTTAGATGGGCATATAGTGGGGCTTAATGTTGACAAGCATGTTCCAAGCGGTCTTGGCGTCGATGAGACGGTGGACAGAATTCACGAGGCGGGTGGCATGGCTGTTGCATGTCATCCTGTTGCTTTTTTCAAAGGCAGCCTAGAAAAGCATGTGACCTCGAAGTTTGATGCGGTTGAAGTTGTAAACGCTTCAGCTTTTCCCTTCAACTACTGCGTTAGGCATAGTAGGCAACTTGCATCTAGCGTTGGAGTCGAGGCATGTGTTGCTGGCAGCGACGCGCATTATGGACCTGAAGTAGGTTATGCGTACACGCTTGTGGATGCTGAGTTGGAAATCAATAAAGTGATTGAGGCGATAGGGAAGGGTGCGTGTCAACCCTTCGGCAACGCTATACCCTTGACTTTAAGGCTAAAGAGAGTGGTTTTGACTCGTTTGAAAAAAAAGTGAAACGGAGAAAGGAGAAGGGAATTACTAGAAGTTTTCCATCTGATAAAGGTTTAGTTTTACACCTAAGGGTTTCTCTGGTTCTGTAGGAGACTCTAGGTTGAAGAGTTGAGGCGTGATTGATTCTAATCTGTTTGGGATGTGTGGTGGGGCGATGCCTGTCATGACAAGGGTTACTTTGAGCTTCCCGTCTTGCTCAGGGTTTACTTTTGCGCCCCAAACAACATGAGCATGATTGTCCATCATTTCTGTCACGATTTCTCCGACGCGGTTGGCTTCTTCAATCGTCATTTGGTTGTCTCCTGTAACGTGGATTAAGGCTCCTGTTGCTCCTGAATAGCTCGCGTCTAACAATGGGCTTCTGAAAGCGTTTCGCACAGCCTCTTCTGCACGGTTGGGCGCGTCTGATTCTCCGACGCTGACGATGGCTACGCCGCCTTTTCTTACGATGTTCTCAAAATCTGCAACGTTAAGATTGATCAAGCTTGGTGCTGAGACAGTTTCAATGATGCCTTTTATCATGCTTGACATGACTTGATCGGCAACTTTGAATGCTTCATCTATGGGTAGCTGGGGCACGAGCTGTTTTAGTTTGTTGTTGTCGATAACCACCACTGTGTCGCAGTTTCTGCGCATCTCATCCAACGCACCCGTGGCATAATCTATTCTAGTCTTCTCGATCTGGAAAGGCATGGTTACGACGCCTATGGTTATGGCGCCTTCTTGTTTGGCAATCTCTGCTATCAGAGGTGCGGCTCCCGTTCCAGTTCCGCCGCCTAAGCCTGCGGTTATGAAAACTATGTTAACGCCTGAAAGGAGACTTTCAACGCGTTTTCTTGATTCTTCAACTGCAGCTCTTCCAAGCCTTGGGTCGCCGTTCACTCCTGATCCGTTGGTAAGTTTTTTGCCGATCAGGATTTTGTGGTGAGCTCTTGAAGCTTTTAAATGTGAAGCATCTGTGTTTACTGCAACGCATTCTGCTCCAGCAACATCGGCTTTCATCAGTTTTGTTACTGTGTTGTTGCCTGCTCTGCCGACGCCTATGACTGCGATGCGACAGCTTTCAGGCTGTCTTATTCCCTCGTCCACCATGCCGTGCCAAACGTACTTGAATTTATTTTCCACTGGGCGCACTTTAGCCAACGTTCTTGCTCCTCCAGACTTCTTCGTTTATCAGATCACGGATAGCTACACGGATTGCTTCAGCTCTGTTCGGGTAGAACCTACCATTCACAAGTTGGTCTAGCAGCTTGATGTACGCTTCAGGCAGATAGAGTGTGATTAACTTCATACTTGCTCTCCCTCGGTGAAGCATAGAATAGTTGTGTGAATGTATACACGTTTTCATACACGATACAAATATGTTTTAAACATGTCAAGCCATTATCTTTTAAAACTTGCGCAAGCCCTGTTTCACATACGTGTAAATTCTTAAACCGACGACCTTTAGGTTTTTATTTCTTATTGAAGCATTTAATGTGAAGCGATGGTAGTTAATGCGAGTCTTCGTGAAAAGCTTCGGTTGCTCAACAAACTTGGCTGACGGCGAGGTTTTGGCAGGATGTCTTCAGGCGGCTGGGTATGAAATAGTAGATGACGTTGCAAAAGCTGATTTGGTAGTCTTTAACACTTGTGCGGTTAAAGGACCGACTGAGAATCGCATGATTAGTGTTTTGAAAGCGGTTCCGAGGAGCAAGAAGTTAATTGTGGGTGGATGTTTGCCTCTGATAAATGTTAAAAGATTGCGGAACGAAGTGCGATTTGACGGCTTGATGGGCCCTGCGGCTGGTGAACAGATTGCTGAAGTTACGGAACGCGTCTTCAGGGGAGAAAAAGTTATCGCTACTGAAAACGCCATCGATGCCATTCCACATTTATACCTTCCGCGAAGGCGGATAAACCCTGTTGTAAGCATTATTCCCGTGAATTATGGCTGTCTGGGTGCATGTGCTTATTGCTGTGTGGTTTTTGCTCGAGGACGGTTAAGAAGTCATAGCGTTGCAGAAATTGTTGAGCAGGTGAAAAAAGACGTGATTGGAGGAACGAGAGAGTTTTGGGTCACGTCGCAGGACGCTGCATGTTATGGAAGAGACAAGGGCACTAATCTGGCGGAGTTGCTGAACGCCATATGCAGCGTTGAAGGCGATTTTATGGTTCGCGTTGGCATGATGACACCCAATCTAGTTTTAGACATCCTCGAAGAATTGATTGAAGCTTTTAGGAACGAAAAAATCTTCAAGTTTGTTCATTTGCCAGTGCAGAGCGGTGATGATCAAGTCTTGAAACGTATGCATCGGTTCTATTCTGTTAACGACTTCATAAGAATAGTCGAGACGTTTAAAGAAAGCTTCCCTGAAATCACGTTGTCTACTGACGTGATATGCGGTTTTCCAGGAGAGACGCTTGAGGCTTTTCAAAAAACCCTGGAGCTGATTGAGAAGGTTAAGTCAGACATAGTGAACGTTTCGAAGTTTTTTGCGCGACCCAGAACACCTGCGGTTGGAATGAGTAAGGATGCCGTTTCCTTGGTTGAGACTAAACGTAGAAGCACCGCGGCGACGTTGTTGGCTAAGAATGTGTCTTATGAGAGGAATCAGCGGTGGATGAAATGGAAGGGTGAAGTTCTTGTTGATGAGGTTGGCAAGGTTGCAGGCTCATGGGTTAGTCGCAACTTTGCCTACAAACCGATAGTCATGCGAAGCAAGCGTGTTTTGCTTGGGAAGAAGCTGCAGGTAGAAGTGGTCAAAGTTTGTGCTACGTATCTGGAAGGCAAGGTGCGTGAATAAATTATTTATGCTGATGCACCGTTAATATATAACAGGAGCTGAAATTGTTTGAGCGAAGAGAATGTCGTTAAAGTTGGACGGGTGACGCATTTCTTCTCAAAAATCAACGTTGCAGTTATTGAACTTACGGCGTCTTTAGCGGTCGGCGACCATATTGTCCTTAAGGGACCGAGCACGGATTTTGAGCAGACCGTTGATTCCATGCAGATTGAACATGCGAATGTTCCTAAAGCTGAGGCTGGACAGAGTATAGGCTTGAAAGTTGCTGAACGTGTCAGAGAAACAGACTTGGTTTACAAGAAAACATAGCTGATTCCCTTTTTTCCATTATTCGCAAGACAATGCAAAAGTTAAATTCACTTAACGCGGTATTGAAACGAGGAACATGCAAATGCGTCCGAGCGACTTTACAAAATGCACGGACTTTCCATGTCAAGACGTGAACAAAAAACGTTACATAATTCCGAATGTAGAGGTTGAACCTAGCAAGATTAAGACTTTGATGATTTCGGAAGCGCCTCCCAAGAATCCTGATGATTACTTTTATGCTTCTGGGAATCCTTTCTTTGTGCAAACAACGGTGCAAGCGTTCAATGATGCGGGTTTTAAAGTTGCGTCAATGAAGGACATACTGAGCATGGGAGTATACGTTACTACGGCTGTGAAATGTGGAAAAATTTCTTATTCGCTATCGCCAAAAACCATTGACAGCTGCTCAATCCGCATACTGGAGAATGAAATAAGCTTGTTTCCAGAAGTAAAGGCTATCTTGCTTATGGGTGACACTGCCATCAAGGCGATGAACTTGATTGCAAAAAGAAATACGGGTAAAGCAATTATTCCTAGCGGCTCTACGTATAAGATAAGGAAGGGCGAGTACTTCTACAAGCAAGTGAGGATCTTTCCTTCGTACTTGCAGACGGGCAAGAGCTATCTTATCGAGAAATCAAAGAGGAAGATGATTGCAGAAGACATCAAAGCAGCAATAAACTACCACTAAACGATCCTACTGCTCTGCACTTTACTTTCAAAAAAATCAGAGAAGTGCTTTCAAGGCTCCGAAGGTTATTGTCTCACTTATTTCCTCCACAAACCTAATGTGCTCTGCATTGTCAGACGCAAGAGAACCTCTCAAAATTATCGGCGTAAAGTCATAATCCTGCGCACCCTTGTACGTGGATAAAACGCAAAACTCGGCGCAAAAACCCGTCAAAATAACAGTATCAACACCCCATTCCTTTAACTTTTCAGCAAGACCAGTCTTCGTGAAAGAATTACCGTAAGTTTTGATTATTCGCGTGTCTTCGGGTTTGATTTTTACGCTTTCGGGCACGTCGAAACCAGGTTTGCCTGGCACGAGGTTTTCTTCTTCACTCTTGTGCTGGATGATTATGATTGGAAGGTTTTTCTTTCTGAAGAGACCTATTGCGGCATTAATGTATTGGATGGCTGCTTTCAACGAGTTCGAGCAAGCTTGGTTAATGTTAAAGAATTCGTTCTGCACGTCGATTACTAGTAAAGCGGGCTTCATTTCACATTCCACTCTCTTTTCTCCCTAAACTGAGTAATCTCACATTTATATTTAAGACCTGAGATACAAAGAAAAAACAAGCGGTTTACAAATCACTTTCAGACATCAAGGTTCAACCTATAAATAGGGGGGCTAGCATCTCTCGAGGTCAGGCTTCTGAAAGGGCTAGAGTATTTGTGATTCAAAAAGGTTATATGTTGCTAACGCTACTTCGATGTATTTGCGGGTGTAATGTGATGCAAGGTGACCGCCAAATTCAAACCCAACACTAAGAACGAGCTTAGCGCAAACTATACCCCGCTTGAACTTGAACAAGAAATCCGCGAATTCTGGACAAAAAACAACACTCAACAAAAGCTTACAGCTTTTAAAGAGAAGAACAACAACGGCATCTTAGGTTATGTTGAAGGACCACCTACGCTGAACGGCATACCACACGTTGGTCATGCCCGAGGTCGCGCCATGAAAGACCTTCGCTACCGCTGGAAAACCATGCAAGGCTACTTCATACCTTTCTGGGCAGGATGGGACTGCCAAGGCTTGCCGGTAGAGCTGGAAGTTGAGAAGCAATTAGGCGTCAAGAACAAGCGGGAACTCCTCGAACGAGTAGGCATGGAACGCTTTATCCAAGAATGCAAGAAAGCCATCATGAAATACCACGCAATGTGGGTGGAAGTCGACCGAAAACTCGCCGTATTCATGAACCAAGATAAAGCTTACTGGACCTACAAGGACGAGTACATCGAAAGAGAATGGCAAATTCTCAAACACGCATGGGATCAGAACCTGTTGGAAGAGGGACACTACGTGGTTGCCTACTGTCCAGGCTGCCAGACGAGCCTGAGCAGCGCAGAAGTCGGCTACGAGGGCGCCTACAAGATAGTAGAAGACCCCAGCCTGTACTTCAAATTCAAAGTCGCTGACAAAGAGGATGAATTCTTCCTCGTGTGGACGACCATGCCCTTCACGCTCATAACCGACACAATGTTGGCTGTGCATCCAGAAGCAGACTACGTAAAAGTCAAAGTCAACAACGAAAAATGGATCCTCGTAACCCAACGCGTCCAGCCAGTCATGCAAGAATTGGGCATAGAAAAGTACGAGACGACAGAAACAGTTACGGGTAAAGATTTGGAGGGCACAAAGTACGATTACCCCTTCAAAGACCTCATCCCCAAACAAGCGGAACTAGAACAGCAGCATCCACTCGTGCACAAGGTCATATGCGAGGACTTCGTGGACGTGAACACGGCGACAGGAGTCGTGCATCAGTCACCTGGAAACGGCGAAGAAGATTTCTTTGCTGCTCAAAAAAGAGGCGTGCCGATTTTCGCTCCGTACGACGACGAAGTCAAGTTTACAGAGGACGCTGGCACGTTCAAGGGCAAGTTTGCACGAGACACCGACATGTTGGTCATCGAAGAATTACGCAAACGAGGTCTTCTGGTTTCGGCTGAGACGTTGAAACACGAGTATCCGACATGCTGGCGTTCACATCACAAGCTGGTTTGGCTAGCTAGAAAAGAGTATTTCCTAAGAACCGACAAAATCAACTCGAAGGTTTTGGAAGCCGCGGAAAAAGTGGAGTATTTCTACGAAAGCCCAAAGAACCGATTCATCTCTTTCCTGAAAGAGGGCAAACCATGGTGCATCTCAAGAGAACGCGTCTGGGGAGCCCCGTTACCAATATGGAAATGCGAAAAATGCGCAGCAAAAACGCTCATAGCCAGCAAGAAGGAACTCCTCGAAAGAGCCCAAGAAAAACCTGACTCAGACTTTGAACTGCACAAGCCATGGGTAGACCGAATCACGTTAAAATGCGACAAATGTGGAGGAAAAATGCGAAGGGAAGATTTCGTGCTAGATGCATGGCACAACAGCGGAGCCGCACCCTACGCAAGGTTCACTGATGCAGAATTCAAAAGATACGTGCCGGTCGATTACTTGACGGAAGCTATGGACCAGACGAGGGGGTGGACTAATACGCTTCTGCTGGAGTACGTCATACTCACGGGAAAGGCTGAACCTCCGTACAAGGCTTTTCTGCTGCAGGGTTTGACGCAGGACGCGAAGGGCAGAAAGATGAGTAAAAGCCTTGGAAACGTGATAGAGGCCAACAACGCTTTGGAAAAGTATTCCGCAGACGTCTTCAGGTTTTACGTGCTGCGAAAATGTCCACCTACTGATCCTAACGATTTTGACCCGCAGGAACTGAGCCGCAGACCATACCAAGTGCTGTCCACACTGTACCATTTGAGCAGGTTCTTCGTGCAGAACTGCGAATTCGACGATTTTAACCCTGAAAAACACACGCTCGAATGGGCAAGAAACAAAAAACAACTTACGAGTCCAGACCTTTGGCTTTTCTCAAGGCTTCAGGAAACGATAGAAAAGTACACGAATGAACTGGGAACGTGCGAGTTTAACCTAGCTCTGGCAACGTTAGAGAACTTCGTCATAGAAGATTTGAGCAGGCTCTACGTGCCTATGGTGAGGAAAGAGCTTTGGACAGATGACGAAGAGACTCTTGATCGTAGATTAACGGTCTACTCCACTCTGTGTTATGTTTTGAAAACGGTCACGCTTCTTTTCAACCCAGTCACACCTTATCTGAGCGAGGCACTCTACCAGAAAGTTTACCGGAAGCTAAACCCGAAATTAGTGGAATCGGTTAATTTTGAAGCGTGGCCGAAAGCAGATCAGAGATTGCGAAACAATAAATTGGAAGAAGAATTCAAGACTCTGTTCCAGTGCGTGTCGTTGAGCTATGCTGCTAGGCAGAGTGCAAAGCTGAAGCGAAGGTGGCCGCTTAACACGATGGTAGTTGTGGCGTCAGAAGAAACTGTCGAAAACTTGAAACGTGTTGAAAGCTTGATTGTTGAGCTTGCAAACGTCAAAATAGTGGAATACACGCAAGAAGTGCCGAAGCATGTCACTAGCGAAGGGTGGGCTTCTGCAATGGAAGAAGGCGTCCAAGTTTTCCTTGATGCTCGTCGTAATGAAGCGTTGTTCGGAGAGGGTTTGATGCGTGACCTAGCCCGTAGAGTTCAAGCGTTGAGGAAAGAGTTAGGCTTTATGCCTTCTGATGTCTTGAATGCAGTTCACTTAGCTGGGCTTGATGAAGAGAACATCAAGTTGGTGCAGCCGTATTTAACGGAAATGAAGGAACTTGTAAGGGCTAGCAATGTTTGCCTACACAGAAACCGTGAAGAAGCCAAGATAGAATGGCATGAGGCTCAACTGGACGACAAAACCATCTACTTAGCCATCGGCTAGCCAGATTAGATGCAGGTCTTTGCTAGAAATCCTTAATTTAGTCTTCTCGCTGTTCTTGTTAAACTTGACAGCAAGGGCCGGTGGTTCAGTCTGGTATGAACGCCGCCTTCGCAAGGCGGAAGTCGCGGGTTCAAATCCCGCCCGGTCCACCAAACCTTCTACCGAACATTTTGTTGTAAGCGACTTTGTTACCGATCAATTAGTGAGCGGGTTCGAGGGGATTTGAACCCCCGATTTTCGGCTCCGAAGGCCGACGCCTTAATCCGTGCTAGGCTACGAACCCACAAAAACAAGTTAATATCCTCACTAAACAATTAAGCATTCCGAAAACCCTTAAAAACCATACAACAAAATATACTAACACGCATTATCCACAATGGGCCGGTAGCTCAGCTTGGCTTGAGCGTTCGACTGATAATCGAAAGGTCGAGAGTTCAAATCTCTCCCGGCCCACTTTTCAACGAACCCAGACCACTGGGGCACTATTTTATCGAGTTTGGCGCCTTGCTCTTTGAAAAACGCTGAGCGCTACGACATATCCAGCTAGAGCCAGTATAGTTCCTATCGTGTATTCGGGAATAACCACGAACCCAGCCGTGACTTGCACATCATTGTTGTCCAACGCGTCGATGCCTGCGTCGTACTTGCCGTTTCCGTTAACGTCAACGATGATGTCGTACTTTCCAAGAGTAAGCGGTGAATTCCAGACTGTGGCTGGCAGAATTCTTCCCGCATTGTTTGAAGTGATAGTTGTTACAGTTCCTGTCACACGAGACGGAATAACCATGCCATCACTCCACATGGCCACATCACTTACTAAATAAATATTATACGTTGTAGATGGCGCGTAACCGCTTCCGTTAACGTAAACATTGTCAGTCAAGTTAAAAGTGTCCTTTTGCACTCCAAC
>DATKKK010000012.1:0-6794 GCA_035542975.1 Bathyarchaeia archaeon
ACACCTTCGGGCCAAAACTTGAACCATGGTTTTTCCGCAGGTTGAGCTGGTTCTTCTTTAACTTTCTTTCTCGGTGTCATAATTCAGAACCCATTCTTATATATCAAGAATAAATCGTAATAATACTTTCTACAGAAGGGCGTCGCAGTGAAAACGGAGCAAACATGGATACAATGCGAAAACACAAAACTGTACGCTGAAATCTACGTTCCAGATCGTCTGCCTGCGCCAGCTCTGCTTATCTGTCATGGAATGAACGCGCGAGGTTCTCAAGGCTTAAGAATCTACTCTCGTTTAGCAGAAGCTGCCTGCAAAGCAGGGTTTGTTTCTCTCGTCTTCGATTTTAGGGGTGTCGGCAGGAGCGAGGGCACGTTTGACTACGGGTTTGGCGAACAAGAGGACGTTAGATGCGCATTAGACTATTTAGCCTCTAGAAGCGAAGTTTTACACGACAGCCTTTTCGTCGTCGGACACAGCTTAGGCGGAGCAGTTTCGCTTTATGCGTTGCGAGACGATACACGCATGAAGGGGCTTGTGTTGTGGTCGACGCCGAAAGATCACGACTACAACGTTCGAAAATTCATCAAGAACACTCGAGGAACGCTGGGACTGTATCTGTTCCTTATTCTCTCGCGGGTGGACAAGGTCTTCAACGTTTCAAGAGTGTTCAAGCTCGAAGTTTACGGCGTAAACCTTCGCTCCAGATGTGTGAGAGGAAAATTGATGAAGATAAACGAATGCGAAGCAGTCTCCAAGCTACATATTCCACTGTTGATAGTCATAGGTGCGAAGGACACCATCGTGGGTGTTGACGAAGCACGGGAGATTTACCGTTCAGCGAATGAGCCCAAAACCCTGCTCGTCATGGAGGATGCAGACCACATCTATAAAGGAAAAGAACAGGAGCTTATAGATAGAACGCTCGAGTGGATAAAAAAGCAGAACACAGCCTAAATTCTCTGGCTTGACTAGAGTGGAACGAACTCGTATGTGGGATTTCCTTCGGGCGAAACCTTTGCTGTCAGCTTAACTTTCATGCCTACTTTGATCTGTGAAAGCTTGAACCCTGTCAGCCAAGCGAGCACTTTCACACCTTCATCTAGTTTTCCGATAGCCACGGTGTAGGGTTTCTGTTGACTGAAGGAAGTAGGTCTGATTACCACATGCGTGAACGTTTCGATCTCTGCTTCGTGGCTTAACTCGACCCATTCCATGTCAGAGTGCAAACAGTCTGGGCAGTCGGCGGAAGGTGGAAAATAGAGTCGTCCGCATTTTGTGCATTTGGTGGCGTAGATTTTTCCTTCTTTCAAGCCTTCCCAAAACTTCAAGGTTTTGCTTACTGGAATTTCTTCTACGATCGTTATCGGCTTGGATTTTATCGTGGGCATGGATGTTGAAGACATTTTCAAGCTCATCTCCTCAGGATGGTCACGTAGCAGTAGTGACCTGTTCCGCCAACGTTATGAGCAAGTCCGATGTAGTTTTTCAGCGGAACCTGCCGTGACTTTTCAACTGCTTCTTCTCTGAGCTGACGTGTTAACTCGTAGATCATGGAGCATCCTGTCGCGCCTATCGGGTGACCCTTTGCCTTAAGTCCACCGTCCATGTTTACGGGGATTCGCCCGCCAATCTCAGTTTGACCCTCACGCAGAAGCTTTACGCCTCCGCCTCGGTTGCAGAAACCGAGGTCTTCGTAAGCCATTATCTCTGCTATCGTGAAGCAATCATGAACCTCGGCAAAGTCCAGTTGATTTGGCATGACGCCAGCGGCCTTGTACGCTCTCTGAGAGGCTAGCACGCTTGCTTCTAAGCCAGTGAAGTCTTCTCTTTTGCTCAGGTTAGCCGTGCCTGACGAGTAGCCGATTCCTGCAACCCATACGGGAGTGTCAACCTTCAACTCTTTGGCTTTCTCTTCCGAAGCAACGATGACTGATGAGGCGCCGTCCGTTATCGGAGAACAATCATAAAGCTTGAGCGGTGAGGCGATAACCATGGAAGACAGTACGTCGTCGACGGTTATCTTGTTTTGAAGATGCGCGTTCGGGTTCATGGCTGCGTACTTGTGGTTCTTAACGGCTACCAACGCTAAATCTTCTTCAGTGGTTCCGTATTTTGCCATGTACGCATTAGCATATAACGCGTAGTAAGCAGGAAAGGTTAAGCCGAAGTTGTGGAATTCCCAGAAGTAATATCCTGCCCTTCCAATCCACTCCATGGCTGTCGGAGTGTCAATTTCCCGCATCTTCTCAACACCTAACGCCATCGCGATCTCGGCATGTCCGCTTGCCACTGCAGAGTATGCAGAGAAGAATGCGGCGCTGCCGCTTGCGCAGGCGGCTTCGCAGCGCATCAACCCTGCTTTCGTTAAACCGCAGTATTCGCCAACAACCACGGCTGGGAGCAGTTCCTCGTACCAAGCTCCAGCTCCAACTGAGCCTAGAGCGACAAACTCGATGTCGTTTGCTGTTAAGCCTGCGTCTTCCAATGAAGGCTTCACTGCTTCGAAAGTAAGTTCGGAAACGTTGACGTCGTTTCTGACGCCGAACTTGGAGTTTCCAACACCTATAACAGCTACTTTTCTCATAATATTCACTTTCTCTATTATTTATTTATGAAGAGTGGAAAATATAAAGAAAGAGGAGGGTTTCTTGGGGTTTATTTGCCCTTGAAATCGGCTTTTCGCTTAGCCATGAACGCTTCTAAGCCTTCTTTGAGGTCGTCTGTCGAAAACGTCAGTCCCATTAGTCCCGCTTCTAACCGCAAGCCCGTTTCTAGCGGCACCTGTGTTCCGTAGTTCAAAGCGTGTTTTGCATATTTCATCGCCACTGGCGGTCCGTCAGCGAGTTTCTGAGCCATAGCTCGAACCTCTTCTTTCAGCTTCTCAAAGTTCACGACCTTGTTGACTAAGCCTATTCTCAACGCTTCATCTGCTTTCAGTCGGTTTCCAAGCATCACTATTTCTTTGGCTCTTGGCAAGCCTACGAGCCTGACGATTCGTTGGGTTCCGCCCCAGCCAGGTATCAAGCCTAAGGCTATCTCTGGGCTTCCGAGTTCGGCGTGTTCAGCGGCTACTCTGAAATCGCATGCAAGGGCTAGTTCTAAGCCTCCGCCTAGTGCGAAACCGTTGATGGCGGCTATCACGGGTTTTGACATTTCCTCTATTTTTCCGAAGACTTTCTGACCTGCGCGTGAGAATTCTTCAGCCTTGACGGGTGTTGCTTTTGGAAACATGGTTACATCTGCGCCTGCGCTGAATGCTCGGTCGCCGTCGCCTGTGATGACTACGCATCGGACGCTCGGGTCTTTTTCTGCCGTGTCCAAGGCGTCTGCAAGCTCTTCGAGCAAGACGTCGTTGAATGAGTTTAGTCTGTGTGGTCTGTTCAGTATCAGCCAGAGCGTGTTCTGTTCTCTTTCGATCTTCACTGTTTCGTATTCCTTACTCAAACCTTATTTCACCAAGCGTCTAGTATTTCACAAACATGTATATGGCTTTTCCGAGCCAAAAGGCTGAACCTGCAGTCTTTCGTCACTCCGGGCTTCTGCAGCCAAACGCCAGAATCAGTTGGTTTCCAAAAATCATAATAGCTCATAGGTGAGTAACTGAACTGAAGGTTGATGATGACTCGAGAAGACGAGGACTATTCCGATTATTCAAGACACCTCAATGCTGTCATAACTGGGACGACGTTGATCAACGGCTTCATATTCACGGCGATCATAACGTTTCTGACGAGACTCAGCCAGCCGTTAGCATTCTATTCGCAGGCTCTGCTCTTGCTTCTGGTTGTGCTCTTCTACTTGAACAGCCTTCTGATAGAGCACCTAACCGCGGAAACCCTCTTTTTCTGCAGAAGAGTCCCACCTAAAACCCGAAAAATCATCGTTCGTATTGCGTTGATAATAATTATTGCCAGCTTATTCGGTTTCTCCATTCCCCTTATGTTTCTTGTATACGACTTGATTTTTCTGGCGACGATGTCAACAGTTATTTGGATCCTTATTATTGCTGCAAACTTGGCACTCATTTATAAGCCAATCATGGATTTCCGCAAGAAGCAACGAGATTAAGCAACACTCTTGCCGACTCCTACGCTAAAGACTAAATCTCGGTGGCATCAATGTACAGTTTGTTCGCATTAAATGAAGGAAACTCTTTATCCAGCAATGACTTGACGAGGAATTGAAGGCCTATTCTGGTGTGTCTGAAGTGTGAAAGGATTTCTGCGGCTGGGTTTTCCAAATCGAGTGGAACATGAAGTAAGCTTATTCTGTTCATCACAGCCATGTTGATTGCGTATTTGATTAAGTTGGTTATGCTTACGGTGTCTTTGAAAGCCAGCAGGGTCAAGTTGTAGCTCAGGAGAGGCTCTCCATAATCGGGAATGTGGGGCATCGCAGTGAATAAGCTGGCAAGTTTAAGCAAAGATACCTGAGTTTTAAGTCTCCAATTGAATTTCTGCACGATGTATCTCCTAACTTTTGTGTAGTCCCAGCAACCTAGACACGCTCTCATGCCTTGGTCATCTTCAAAAATGAACAAGCTGTTGAGATCAAAGCCTTGCATTCTCCCGATGTAGTCCAACAGGTCTTCGGCTGTTAGAGGATGGAAGAAATCATAGTCACGATACGTGTTATTGAGCATGGCTGCCACTTCACTCAAGTCGCTTTCTTCGGCACTTCGCATACTGTTCTCTCTGGTCAGAGTCTGTTTCTTGTATGCCATAAGAGAGAATGTTGCACAATCCTTTATTTTTCTGAAACCCATTTTCGAAAACAAGCCAAAGGAAGGTATATTGTCCTCGATTATGTTCAGACACAACAAATCAGCACCCTTTTTCTTCGTGTCTTGTTCAACACGTTCCTGCAGTTTGGTTGCGATTCCTTTCCGCCTCTCTTGTGGGTCAACCATGAAACCGTACTCGTAAGCTGTTTTAGCTGGCTTGCCTCCGACAAGCACCTCGCTGATAGCGTATCCAGCAGAGCCAACTGCTTTGCCGTTATCAAGCGCTACCAGAACAGTCCAATCTTTGAACGGTTTCGAACGAGCGAAGAAGTCGGGTGAACTGTCGATGTTGAGAACTATACTGGTGCCCTGTGGACACTTCGTCTGGAGTTCGATTAGTGCCTGATTGTCTTCTTCGGTTGCTTCTCTAACTTCAATCATGCTAAACCACGTTCATGCGAGCTTCTCATGCCGCAGACACGTATGAATGGAGGAAGCATAAAACACTTGACCAATCAAGATTTGCAAACGAGCTTTCGTGAAAAGCTTGTTGTTCTCTACCATTTCTTGAATAGAAAAGAATGAGGAACTGCTTGAGAGAGTTCAGTATTTCCTCAGCAGGTACTTCAGGACAGTGAGCTTTTGGATTTCGCTCGTGCCTTCGTAAATTTCGGTTATCTTCGCATCTCGATGATAACGTTCAACGCGGTAGTCGCCTAGATAGCCGTATCCGCCCAAGACTTGTATGGAGAAGTCTGTGACTTCCATAGCGATTCTTGCAGCGTAATGCTTAGCCATAGCCGTGATCATCGGGTCCATCTTGCCCGCGTCAACCTGCCATGCAGCACGGTAAGTCAGCCATCTTGCTGCTTCAATCTTGGTCATCGCTTCTGCCAGCCCTGCGCCTATCAGTTCATGCTGCAGTATCGGCTGTCCAAAGGCTTCGCGTTGTTTGGAGTATTTGAAGGCGATTTCCCATGCACCCTGAGCCATGCCTACGGCTTGAGCGGCGACGCCTACGCGGGTCTTGTCGAAGAACTCCATGGAACTGTAGAAACCCTTGTTCAATTCGCCAACAATGTTTGCATCAGTAACTTTCACGTTGTCGAAGCGAACTTCGCCTGTTACTGAGCAACGAATTCCCATCTTGTCATGCAACTTCGACGTTTCCAGTCCCTGTGTTCCTTTTTCGACTGCGAAGAGGGTTTCGCCTCGGTGAGTGGGTCTGATTTTCGTGTCGGTCTGCGTGAGAACTACTAGGAAGTCGGCGGTCGTGGCGTTGGTGATGAACGTTTTAGTGCCGTTTATCCACCATTCGTTGCCATATTTAGTAGCGGTGGTTTCCATACGGTTTATGTCGCTTCCGCTCACGTTTGGCTCGGTGAAGCACGCTGCAGAGATGAAGTCGCCCCTGCATATGGGCGGCAGGTACTTTTCTTTCTGTTCTTTAGTGCCAAGCACTGAAATGAATTCGCTTCCAAAGTTTCCACTTGAAACGGCAACGCCGAGGGAAGAGTCTGCACGACACATCTCTTCGATGGCTAAACATGTTTCGAGCAGGCCGTAGCCTTGTCCGCCGTATTCTTCTGGGAAGCTTAGGCTTGTGAACCCGAGTTTTGCCGCTTGCTTGTACAGTTCTAGCGGGAACTCTTCTTTCTTGTCGAGTTCTAGAGCCATTTCTGGCTTGAACTCTTTGGCGCAGAATTCTTTAACGGCTTTCACGATTCCAATTTGTTCTTCGGTTAATTCAAAATTCATTTTAGTAGAACCCCTTTGCTGTTTTCTTTCCCAAATAACCCTTATTAACGTAGTCTTCTAGGAGTGGGCATGGCTTGTACATTTCCATGCTGTACTTGGCATGCAGTTCCTTAAGCTTGTTGAGAACGACGTCTAAGCCTGTTCTGTCAGCGTATTCGCATGGTCCTGAAGGCCAGTACGTGCCCAACTTCATCCCCGTGTCGATGTCTGCGGGGTTTGCTGCGTCATCATTGATTATCCATGCGGCTTCGTTTGCGGCTACTGCCCAAGACCTTTCCACATCATACTCGTCAAGCAAGTTGAAAGGTATTCG
>DATKKK010000013.1:0-6598 GCA_035542975.1 Bathyarchaeia archaeon
CACAGAAACGAAAAAGGAGTTGAAAATAAGTATGGCGGAGAGAGAGATGCATAAGGCAGTTTGTGCTGAATGCGGGAAGGAATGCGAAGTTCCATTCAAGCCTGACCCAAGCAGACCTGTTTACTGCCGAGAATGCTGGTCAAAGAAAAGAAACACACGAAGAAGATACTAGATTAAGCTTATCGCTCACCCGAACAATCTATTTCTCTATTTTTTATCTTTAGTGAAAACCTTTGAGAATGCAATATCGCTCTCCGAGAACAAAACCTAAATATTGTTTGATGCGGAGAACAGTTTGGAAAATCATGGGCTGGTAGTTCAGTCTGGTATGAATGCCTGACTTGCACTCAGGAGGCCGGGGGTTCAAATCCCCCCCAGTCCACTGCAACAAACATGATCATTAGCAAGGTTCAAGCGGTTATTTACGTTTCCTAAAAGTTTGTTTCCATTGAAGCTTTAGACATGCTTGAACCCATGCCCTTAAGCTTTTTCGACCATGTTCTTATGATTCAGCGGCAACTCTGCTAGCATCAAAATACAAATTCGAGAACTTCTTTGTCATGTCTCGCAAAGTGTAAACTGCACAGTTAGATCTGAAAAAGAATTCCATTCGACGACTTTTCGCGCCGACCCCAACGACAGCAACACTTCCTCCCTGTAATGTGTTCAAGGTTTCTGACAACGCAGCGTTAATGTCCGGATAGCCATACGGCCATCCATCAGAAATAACTGTAATCAGCCTTAAGTTTTCCGGTCTCGTTTTAATAACTTGCCCAGCCATGGTTAATGCGTCTGGCATGTACGTGAAGCCCTCAAAATTTATCCCGCCGATACGCGATTTTACCCTCACGTTGTATCGTTCCTTGGGATCTTTAATTACTAAGAAGCGGTCGTTGAAGGCGTACAATGCCCAAGAAGCTGAATCCAAAAGTAATTCGTTTGCCGCATCAGCCAAGATTTGAAAGAGTTCCAACGCAAAATCCTTAACACCGTTCATGCTTCGGCTTGCATCGAGCAAGATTATCCAAGCATAGCTTTTGCTTATGTTCTCGTCTAGCATGAAAACGTCCATTCTTGGACTCTTGCTTGCCACTACCTGTATGATTTCCTGCAAATCTAGCACACCATAAAGTTTCCGTGGGTCTTCATCCATTGCATCCCTAACCACTAAGAGACTTTCTATAAGCCTGTGTGCTTCACTTTTACATCTAGATTTGACTCGCATAAATTCAGAGTAGTCTTGATCAGGAAACTCGACGGACTTGAACCTTGTAAGAAGCAAAGGATCCTTATACTTGTCAAGCATTTTCGCTTCTCTATCCTTCTGACGCTTCCATGACTCGAAGACCTGAACAGCCTCAGTTTCAGCTATCTTCTTCCAAGTCTGTTTGGTTTCATCAGAAGGAGGAAGAGATCCACCTAGGAACTCTAAGCATTTCTTGAAATCATCATCAAGCGTGATGTCTGAGTTAACGAAATAAGTTGGAAAGAAGGTGGAATAGGCACCAAGTTCCTCGGTGTATGGGAGAAAAGGAACCCCAGTAATGGGTCCGCATTCCTCAATCGCTCGACAAATTTCCTCGGCTATTCTTAGCTCTTCATCTTTCAGTTTTACGCTTTCATCCTTGAGTGAGAGAACGGCTTTTTCTTTAAACTGCCTGAGAAGCTCAGCCAGATGACCGATCAGGATTTGTTCGTCTTTTGAGTTGACCCCCATTGAACCTGTGTTTGCCTTTATCAAAAGACCCGCCATGCATTTGGTTGCAGGATTCATAACGTTGTCTAGTCGGCGTAAGCTTTTCAATGCTAGAGCGTTTGCAAAAGCTATGTCAACTAGCTTGTCTGGATACCGTGAAGAAAGGTAGGCAACTGCTTTCATGTCTTCTATAAGCGAGACAGTGAACCTTGCCAGTCGTTGATCTTTGCCACTTCTCCATTCATCATAATCCTCAAACCTCGAGGAGAAGATGTGCGCACCAAGATGAAAAATGGAGGCACGGAACAGACTGGCAAGCTGTCGTTTGCCTTGTCCATCGGCGGGGAAATAGTAGTTCATCAGCGATATTGTTTCTTCGCCTTCACTGTTTACGTTGACTGCTGGCTCTGGAAAAGCGGTCACATAACTGACATCGTCGTGAAACAAACGAGCGAATCGAAATCTAGGCGAGACCAAGAGCTTCGTTCGTAGCCAATCTTTTTCGAAGAATATTGACCAAGCATATTCCAAAAACCCCAACAAAGTTCACCGTCATAATAAAGTAGGGTCTAGTTTGAAAAGATTGACTCAATCAATCTTCGCACGTCTGTCTGTACTTCAACACTATCACTGGTTAGTGCCACTATGGTCTCCTCAGCTGCATTTATTGGGTCAGAACCGTCCTTTATCAAGACTGCCCAGTGGATTAAGTCGCCTATTGACGGCCCATATGGAAGGTCACCTGCTTTGTATTGTCTGCGCATTTCAGCCCCAACTCTTATGATCTTGTAAGCCATGTCTGGGTCAACCTGTGTTCTTTTTCTTAGAAGTTCAACCTCTTGCTGGGAAATGCGGTCTCCTATGCTTTCATAATCGAAGTTGATCCAAACGCTCATTCGTCTTCTAAACGCAGCGTTCAATGGTTTAGTTCCTGAGAATTCAGCAGAGAAGGGGTTCATGCTGATGATGAGTGTGGCATAAGGATGACGCGTGACTATTTCATTATCCTTCTCAGTGATGACTAAGTGACCCCTCGTGTCGAGTACTGGGTTCAGCCTAGTGGCTACGTCCTGTTTCATCATGTTCGCTTCGTCGAGATACAACAAACCACCGAATCTCAGCCAACTAGTCACTTGGCCATCAATCCAGTTTTCCTTTCCCAGACCGATAAACCTTCCAATTAGATCGTAAGAAGATGTCTGCAAACCACAGTTTACTTCCCACACAGGTATACCAGTCAGTTCTGCTACAAGATATGTAATGTGGGTCTTTCCTGTGCCTGAAGGTCCGATCAAGGCACACTGTTTGAAATAATAGAGAGCACGTACGATGCGTTCGACGTATCTCTGACCACTGTCGACGTACTCAGGAGTTCCTGTAGGAATCAAGCTTTGGAGAAACTCGGGGAAGAGATAGCCTGGATGAAGATCGTATTTTGATAAGTCATATTTGTGGTATAGAGGAGATTGGGACATTTCTCGCCTCTTGCTTATACTTACAGTTATCTTAGATTCGCCCTTCCTCAAAGAGACAGATTCCATCTTCGTAGCGTTTGCTGCTGCCCCTTTTATGGAGTCTGTGGCGTATCCGAAGCCGCCTGCTTTTTTCTCTTCTTTCATGGTCTCCTCCTAGGGTATATTGGTGTGCCGCGCATCATAAAAATATTATGTCTTACGATACCAGATTATCTCAATGTTCCAAAAACTGTATGTAAACTCCATATACAGACTAATCTTATTATTACTACAAGAACGCTTACGATCACAGTGAACAATGTTGAGAGTGATTCTAGATGAATGAACAACAAGCTTCCTCACCCCAGATCAAACAAGTGGAACCAGCAGCAGTCATAAATGCAACACCCGACAAGGCAAAAGAGCCAGCACCACAAGCCTCGCCATCAACTACACCACAAACCATACCGACGCAAGCACAGACAAATGAAGACGGGACCCCTGAATCGTTAAAGGAAATGCAAGAGAATGCAGGACAAATATCGGAACTTGTAAAAGAAGAAGAGAATTTAGTTACCGAATTCTTCAACCTTATGTTCAAGATCTTGAAACCATTCAGCAAGACACTCGAAATATCGGTTTCTTCACTTCCAGAGCACTATAGAGAACAAATAAGCAAATCATATCTTTATTTGACTGGACAACTTGTTCTAGTTCACAAAAATGGTGAATTGGAAATACTCAACTTAACCGATCAAGAAAACCACGATGTCCTCGTCGAAATCACTGGAGAAATAATGACAAAACTAAAAGCGGTCATTAACACCTCTAAATCAAAGACCGAAAAACGAGTCAAATTCCTGATAACGATAACAAAAGAACTGCAAAAAGTTGCCAAAGTCTTCTCAGAAGGATAACCTTCCCTTTTGTTCTCGCCGTTTTCAATGTTTGTATAGCGTAGAAAACAGCCAATACGGACCTACCCCATATGGGTTTCTGCAACATGTTTCCACTACGCTTCAAATATTGTTTGAAAAGACTGCAAATCCCAAGAAAAATGCAAAAACAATAATGTTCAGAGTCTGCAAACGCTTATGTGCAAGTAAGCAACAACTTTTTCTATTCAACATCATGAATTTCAAGGTGAATGAATTGTCTAAGACACCGAGACTATGCAGAATAGGGCTGCATAAATGGAGAAACTACGGAGACCGTGTATTGATTACCTGGACAGAGTCTGGTCTAATTCCTTTCACTAAGAAAGATATACGAAAGCACGTTTTTTGTGAAAGAGAATGTTTACGATGCGGAATTAAGGAAAGAAGACTTTTTGGCGAAAACATTGATGGAACTAAATCAGCAGCAGGATGGGAAAGAATAAATGGCAACCTAAAGAAGACATGAGCGGGATATTCAGTTAACTGAAAACCTTCTAGGACTTTAAACATACAAGAACACAGACGTATTAATTGTTAAATTCATTCTTTCAGTCTTACTAGAGCAAACAGAACCAAAAAGGGTATAACGGCAAGAGAAAAAATGAAGACGTAATGCGGATCAAAGGTGTATAAGTACCCAGCAAAATATGGCGCAACAAAAGCAGCTACCAAACTCAAAGTTTGAGGGATAGAAACCCATAAACCACGCCTGTTTTCTGGCGCAATTGTGCCGACAAAAGAGCTTACAAGAATCCCGATGATTGCTGAGGCACCCAGCGGAAATGCAATTAACATCAAAATCGCAGTGTCTTGTAATAGAAACAAAGGCATAAGAGATACTGCGTATAGAAACAAACATAACGCTATAGCATTTGACTTTCGCCATCTATCACCCAAATGCCCCATGACAAGTCCGATGAATGTTATCCCAGCGTAATTTATTGAACCAAACAGGCCTACGTAAAACTCGTTTAACTTAACTTGTTCATCCAGAAAAGTGGGCACGAAGGTTCTTCCAACCGTCACAGAAAAAGATACGACTGTAAGGAACATCGACCACAGAAACATCTTTCGCCATAATTGTTTTCTATCAATCGAAGACATGGTTTGGTGAGGTTTTTCTTCTCCTTTTTTCTGGGGATGCTGGCTGCGAAGAAAAAAGAAAACGCAAGTAGCCACACCTGTGAGCAAAGCAGAGAGACGAAGCACCCACCTCATTCCAACAATGGTTGCAAGATAACCACCTATTGACGGAGCAAAAATGTAGCTGAAGTAATAGCAAGACCAAACAATCGAAAGCACCGAAGCCAACTTCCTCTTATCTCGAACGGACGTGATTATGTAAGCGTTCGCAGCAGGAACACCGATCATGGAGATCCCCCAGCAAACTGTTCCAGGAATCAGCTCGGTCCAATTCGCAGCAAAAGAATAAATAAACGGTGCAAGAACCCAAGGAACCCACGCTAAAATCAAGATTTTCTTGCGGTCAAAACGATCAGCTAAAAAACCGCCAGGAAGAGGCGCTAACGCTGACGCGCCGTAAAGAGCAGAAAAGACAAGACCTATTTGGACATAATCTGCTTGCAAAGTCTTGATATATATGGGAAAGACCCAGAAATAGAGACCTTCTCCGAAGGCGCCTATTATGTTGGAGAGGCAGATTAGCCAGATGTCTCTTGTGAACGCTTGGAAAGAGAGTCTGTTTAACAAGGCTTGTCGAACCCGCGTTATCTTAGATAACTGATCGTGCCTCCCTTCACATTAGGAGCTTATCATAGAAGTAAACGGAAAGCTTTATTCTTTTTTAGAGAACACTAAACCTGTCGAACTATAAGTATCGATTGATTTCTTAAAGGCTTCCAAAGCTTCTGGCAGGTTTGGCTTATCTGGGTTGATGTTTCCGATGCCTACACGAACCATGTTTGAACATGCAAGTTCGTAATCATTCTTGAAAAGGAAAAAAGTTCCAGGTACAGGTGCTACTCCATAGTGCGGTATGGCATGTTCGTTTATCCACTTGTAGGTGTCTTTTATCGGAAGCTTCACCCAATAGGTAACGCCAGACGAGTTTGGAACGTATTTGATGCTGTTTTCTTTAAACCATTTTTCAGTTTCCCTCTTCAAGCGCACCCATTTTTGTTTATGCTCTTCAAGCCTACTCAAACCTTTCGTTAGCAGTTCTGATGCGAGCAGTTGCACGATGTTCGGACTGTTACCTACCGTGTTCAATACGTCCTTGTAAAGTTCATCGATAAGTTTCTTGTCAGCCAATGCTATGCCCAGCTTCAACCCGCCCAGACCATAGGCTTTCGTGAAGCCCGTGGTCACAACACCATACTTAGAGTCTACAGAAAAAACGGATGGTATGGAATTTCTGTTAAATTCAGCGTATATTTCGTCGCATAACACAAAAAAGTCGTATTCTCGTGCAACCTCCAATATCTCTTTCAGCTCTTTTAAATTTGCCACGGCTCCGCTTGGCCCATGAGGGTTCGTCAGCACAAGCAAGC
>DATKKK010000014.1:0-3003 GCA_035542975.1 Bathyarchaeia archaeon
CTTGTAGGCTAAGTAGTGTTCAGAAAAGGTCATTATCCAGTTAGCAATCGTCGCATTGTCAGTAATCGACTCGTCCGTCAACTGTTTGTTAGGGTTGATCTCTTCAGAGGATTCATCTCCGTAAAAGGCTTGATCTACGTCCACGATCTCGTTGACATAAATCGGCACGACACTTGACAAACCTGCGCTCTGACTGATCGTTTTCTTATCATACATAACTGTTGGATTGCCATCTTCTCTGAAAACAATCGTGCCTGTTGACGCGTATGCGCCGCCGAAGAAAACCATCATGTCAAACAACGGACGGGAATACATCGTGCCGTCTATCCCAGCGAAACGCACTCGAGTGCTGCCGAAGAACTCTTCAGCCGTCTTACATGCTTCTTTACAGTTGAAGCCAGCTTTGATGAGGTTCGAAAACAAGTCGTCATAAAGGTTCTTGAGTGACGAAAACCTTTGCTCGTAGTCTGAAACTTGAGTGGTGGCGCCAAGCTTGAGCAGGTTGGAAGTTCGTTTTATTTCATCGTTAAGCGAGGGCAATTCTGTTCTTCTCCCTGCATTTTCAATAGTCTTCTTAAAGTAAAAGTTTTGGTAAACGTCCGTTCCAAGCCCCAACAAAACAGAACAGAAAATGTTCTAGAACATTTAGCAGCGTGTTCTATATAATATCGTTTTAAATGCTCCGAATTTAATCAAAACATGGCAAAAGAAGAGACGTACGTTCAACAAGTGATCATGCATGTTGACAACACGTAAAAAGAGCAAATGTCTGGCATGCATACTATTTTATGTCATAGCTTGAATTCTGAATACAGATTGTTATTTCTCAAACCTTTTCAGCTCCTTGGCAACCCTTCCATTAATTGAAACGCTGAATATCGCGGGATGTAACATGAATCTGCGAAAACGTATGCTTAGAGTGCTGTTCTTTCCTGTAACTGTGTTCTTGTGGCTGGTTGGATGGTGCTTGTACATTGTGGGCAGTAAGAATAGCCAAAATAGAGCAGGCAAGTCTCAAGCTGCGTCTAAGAAGGATCCTATTGAGATGATAGTTATGATTAATGAAGAGATGCTTGTAGCTACCGATGAGTCTTAAGGGTTCCTTTGAAGCCTATTTTGTCATGTACAGAAACATCTGATGATACCCATTCGTAAATATATCAGTTAAGTGTTTATCCTTTCTTTCATGGAGAAAAAGGAATGTTTGCTGTTGGTCATCTGGCTCTCGGCTACTTGCTTGCCAAAGCTGCCCAAAAGCTACTTAAAACTGAAGTTAACTTGCCTCTAATATTCTTCCTGTCTCTGATTCCTGATGCGGATTTGCTGATTCCAGGTCTAGTACATCGTAGCATAAGTCATTCTGTAATCATTGTGATTCTTCTGTTCATACCCTTCTTCCTGTATTATAGGGAAAAATCCATACCTTACTTTATAGCTACGGCGCAGCATGCTCTCGTGGGTGATTTGTTAACTAACGGAGGAGCAGAGATTTTCTGGCCTTTGACAACGGCGTGGTTTGGTTTGGGATTGGATATGCGAGGTTGGGGAAACATTTTGTTAGAATGGGCAAGCTTCCTGTTGGCGATGGCTGTTTTGATTCGAACAAACGACCTTAAACTGCTTCTCAAACCTTCAAGGTCAAGCCTGCTTCTAGTGGTTCCTGCAGGCGCTATTCTAGTTTCAGCATTCATTGGAGAGGGAGCAGCGCCGATAGAGCTTTTGATTCCTCATCTGGTTTTGCTTGCGCTTTTCGCTTTTGCGATCTTGAGTTATGTTTTAAGCTTTGGTCATTCTGCCCGATCTGAATAAAAAAGTTTGGTTGTTTATGTGGCTTCTGTGCCAGTTATCGTTATGTCAAAACTGAAACTGTCGACTCCAGTTATGTTTGAGGGCACGGTAAGGGTTAGGGTTGCTTGGCTTGTTGTTTGGTGAGCAAGTTTGTATCCTTCGCGATTCCAGCTTAGTTTTAGGTAGGTTGAGGCTTGTGTGGAGCTCCAGTTGCCCGTAGTCATGCTTAATGTTGTGGCTACGGTGCCTTCGTTGCGTATGTAAGCAGTGACGTTTTGCTTTGTTCCTGGCGTCAGTAAGCCCCAGTCAATGGTTGAAAGTTTCTGAGTACAGCTGCTGTCTGAGTATACGCTGACGCCGATGGTTTTTATGTTTCCGCTGTTCTGGACTGTTTGGTTTGCAGAGAGTATACCGAAAACTACTGTGCTGAGAATTACGCCTAGTCCTACGACGGCTAGGATGGCTGTGGCGCGGATTTTCTGGGATTCCATAATTTTCACGTTAGACAAAACATGGTATCTTAAGTCTTAATAAACATTATCGTACATTCGAACAACGGAAATACACAACAAAGAACATACAAAAACAAACAACCATCATCCTAAACCATGAGAAAGAAACGGCTTTGTACAACTAATCCTGTCCAGAGCCTCACCTATGCTTAGGTAACACAGTTCTGTATAGCGAGGGCAGACATTGCTTTTATGAAAAGAGAATAACGAGCAAGAAACAAAAGCTCTGGTTAACATTTTACTGTTGCGTGCTAAAGTGAGTAGCTTATAAAACTTTAAATTTAGTGTCTTACTTTAGGACTGATGTTGGATAATGTTTAAGCGTTTGAAAATGCTGACTTTCTTCGGGCGGGGTTGCCCTAGCCTGGTAGGGGGCAGGCCTGCTAAGTCTGTGGTCAGAAATGGCCGCGTGGGTTCAAATCCCACACCCCGCGCCAAGAATTGATCGAAGAAGACGCCGCAGTTTGTACTGATTTTGACAAAAGCACGGTTATTGCTATGATAATTGCTCAGGTGGTGCAATATGCGAAAAGTATAGTGTCATACAGGCATGAACCTGCACCTGCTGACATCAATTAGACTTGAGCGTTTTGAAAATACTTATATCGATTTGAAGTATTTCGACTATGCTAAGAAGATCATAATGAGCATAGCAAAGCCCCTCGTGGATTATGCCAAATCACTTAAACCGAAAAAGGGTTTC
>DATKKK010000015.1:0-9622 GCA_035542975.1 Bathyarchaeia archaeon
TCATCGACCGTTTGGCAAGTGAAATACAAAGAGCAAACACAAACAATCTAGTAATCGTTCATGGTGGCGGAAGCTTCGGGCACCCGATCGCACAGCGGTATGCGATAAAAGACGGGCTGAAAGAGGAGTCGCAGAAAATTCATTTTTGCGAAACGCATCACGTTATGACCGTTCTCAACGGCTTGTTGATGGACGCGCTAGTATGGCATAACGTTCAAGCCTTAAGCATAACACCATCATCAATCATAATGACTAAGAACGGCAGAATAGACTCTTTCGAGGAAGCATCCTTAAGAAAGCTTCTAAACATGGGCTTTTTGCCAGTCATGTACGGCGACGCAGTTTTAGACACCGAAATAGGCTTCACGATACTGTCAGGCGACCAACTCGTGGCGGCGCTTGCCACAAAGCTCAGCGCTGAACGCATAATAATAGGTACCGACGTGGATGGATTGTACAGTGCTGATCCTAAAGTTGACAAAACAGCAAGCATGCTTGAAAACTTAACGTTAAAGGAACTTGAAAAGCTCCAGAGCAAGTTCAGTAAGTCAACGGCTGTAGACGTAACAGGCGGCATGTTCGGCAAGATAGCTGAGCTATTGCCAGCTCTGGAACACGGAGTTTCTGTTGCTGTTTTGAATGCTACAGAGCCTGACCGCGTGTATCGGGCTCTTGTCGGAGAAAGAGTGAAAGGAACGTTAATCAGGAAGGAATAATGTTGGCAAAGGAAACGAGAAAACGTAAGGCAGAACACATACGCATTTCCCTGAGTAAAAATGTGCAGGCGAGAAACGTGACCACGGGCTTTGAAGACGTGCATTTTGTTCACAAGGCTCTGCCTGAAATCGATAAACACAAAATTAACCTGTCAACCACTGTTTTCAACCACAAGTTTGCAGCGCCAATCCTCGTCGGAGCTATCACAGGCGGAACAGAGGAAGCCACAAAAATCAACGCCACAATAGCTGAAGTCGTGGAAAAACTAGGTTTAGGAATGGGCGTAGGAAGTCAACGCGCAGCGTTAGAAGACAAAAAACTTGAAGCAACATTCGCGATAGCGAGAAAAAAGGCTCTGAAAGCCTTTTTGATAGCAAACATTGGCGGTGTACAACTCGTCAACGGCTACGGCTTAAAAGAAGCAAAGAAAGCCGTGGAAATGATTGAAGCAAACGCGCTTGCGTTGCACCTAAACGCTCTTCAAGAGGCTGTTCAACCCGAAGGTCAGACAAACTTCCATGGTGTACTCGAGAAAATAGGTGGAATCACTAGAGGGTTGGATGAACCTGTGATTGCGAAGGAAACAGGTGCGGGTGTAGCTGCTGAAGAGGCTCAGAAACTTGAGAATGCGGGCGTAAAGGGCATCGATGTGAGCGGTGTTGGAGGCACTAGCTTTGCAGCAGTCGAGTATTACCGCACAAAGAATGAAGAAAGTGGCTTTCCACGCAGGTTGGGCGACGTTTTTTGGGATTGGGGCATACCGACGGCTGAGAGCATCGTTGAAGTTTCCCAGAGCGTAAATGTTCCAGTAATAGCTTCTGGAGGAATACGCAACGGTGTAGACGTAGCTAAGGCTTTGGCCTTGGGTGCAAGCTTAACGAGTCTTTCGCAGCCTGTTCTCCAAGCCGCCGATAGAGGAGTGAAGGAAACGTTTGACGCTCTTTCGCTCTTGATAGAGGAATTAAGAAACGTGATGTTTCTAGTGGGTGCAGAGTCAGTGCAGGATCTGCGTCGAGTACCCCTCATAGTGAGCGGCAAGACGGCGGAATGGTTAAAAATCAGGGGGTTTGATTTGACAGGCTATGCGCGGAGAGGAAGGAAATAACCTTTGAGCATCGACAAATTTCTCGAAGAGAAAGCCGCCTTGATCGATAAGACCATCGAGAAGTACATTCCGAGAAAATTCACAAAAGACGCAGTTCTTTTCAAAACTAGCCCTCCAAGCTACTCGATTAGCCTCGACACTATAAACAAGGCGGTTGCAGAGCCAATATGGGAGTTCCTTGACCGAGGCGGAAAAAGATGGCGTCCCACGCTTTTCTTGCTGATCTGCGAAGCGTTGGACAAAAAGGCTGATGAATTCGTGGATTTCGCAATAATTCCCGAAGTAGTTCATAATGGAACCTTGATGGTGGATGACATCGAAGATTCATCTAAACTGCGGAGGGGAAAGCCGTGTACCTACAGAGTCTACGGTTTAGACATCGCCATAAACGCTGGAAACGCCATGTACTACTTACCGCTTCTGCCCTTAATGAGTAACAAAGAAAAAATCCCCTGCGAGAAGCTTTCAAGAATCTACGAGATTTACGTGCAAGAGATGATCAACCTAAGCATTGGACAAGCCATGGATATTGCATGGCACAGAGGGTTGGCAGATGCTGACAAGATCGGTGAAGAGGATTATTTGCAGATGTGTGCTTACAAGACGGGCACTCTGGCAAGAATGTCTGCTAGGATCGCGGCTGTTTTGGCAGGTGCAGATGAAAGGCTTGTTGATAAACTGGGGCGTTTCGCCGAAAGCATCGGAGTGGCTTTCCAGATGCAAGACGACGTGTTGGATTTGACGAGTGCCGAGTTTACTGAGAAGAAAGGCGGGCGTGGAGAAGACATAACTGAGGGAAAAAGAAGCCTAATAGTCATTCACACTTTGAATGTTGCCAACGTTCAGGATAAGGAAAGACTGGTTAAGATTCTTAACATGCACACTTCCGATCAGACGCTCAGAGACGAAGCTATCGGAATCATGGAAAAGTATGGTTCCATAGATTACGTGAAACAGTTTGCAAGAAAAATCGTGAAGGAAAGCTGGCGGGAGGCTGAAAAGCTTTTGGTTGCTTCTGAAGCGAAGGAAAGACTAAATGCTTTCGCCACTTTTCTTATCGAAAGAAACATTTGAGCATGGGCGTGTTAGATAATTGGCACTGGTAGACGCTGAACTTCAAGAGCTTGTCAGAGAAATTGCCCTGTTAAACGCCGTTAAGCACGATGGCAAGGCGCAAGCTGGACCAGTTATTGGGACCATACTGGGAGAGAAGCCAGAGTTCAGGACCAAAGTCAAAGAAATCTCTCTTCTCATCAATAAAATCGTCAAAGAAGTCAACAGCCTCTCAAAAGACGAACAAAAACGTATCGTTCAGGAAAAATGGCCTGAGACTCTAGCAAAGGAAAAGAGTGAAGAGGAAAAACATCTTCCACCTTTACCTAATGTGGACAAATATGCGCAGGTTGTTACCCGTTATTCGCCAAACCCCGATTGCGTCGTGCACTTAGGCTCAGCTAGAGCCATAATCCTATGCCATGAATACGCACGCATGTATAATGGAAAATTCATACTGCGTTTCGAAGACACAGACCCAAAAGTGAAAAGACCCGTCCTAGAGTTTTATGACAGCATTCGAGAGGACCTAGCGTGGCTTGGGTGCAAGCCGGATGAAGAGTATATCCAGAGCGACCGAATACCCCTTTACTATGAATACGCAGAGAAACTGCTGAAGGAAGGTAATGCTTACGTCTGCACATCTGATCCAGAAAGATTCCGCAAGAAAACATTAGCCTCCGAACCATGTGAATGCCGAGATTTACCGCCAGAAGAACAGATGGAAAGGTGGCGATGTATGCTGTCAGGCGATTACAAGGAAGGTGAAGCAGTAGTTCGTGTGAAGACTGATTTGAACCATCCGAACCCCGCGGTTCGAGATTGGCCAGCGTTGCGAGTTATAGACGCCAAGAAGTATCCTCATCCGCGTGTGGGAAGCAAATACTATGTGTGGCCGCTCTACAACCTCGCATGCGGCGTTGATGACCATCTAATGGGGATAACGCACATAATTCGTGGCAAAGAGCATCTTACCAACCAAGTTCGGCAGGAGTACATGTACAAGTATTTTGGCTGGAAGTATCCCGAAGCCATACATTACGGAAGGCTCAAGATTACTGGCGCCACGTTGAGCAAGTCAAAGATTGTGCAGGGAATGAGAGAGGGGTTGTACAAGAGTTGGGATGACCCTAGACTGGCAACTTTCGCGGCTTTAAGAAGGCGTGGAATAACTCCTGAAGCCATAAAAAAGATGATAATCGACATCGGCCCAAAGACTTCAGACATCATTCTGAGCTGGGAAAACCTGAACGCTTACAATCGTAAAATCTTAGACCCGATGGCTGACAGGTATTTCTTCGTACAAGACCCGGTAGAATTGACTGTGAAGCATGTTCCGAAAGTTTTCAACGTTAAGCTTCATCTGCACCCTGAACATCCTGAAAAAGGGTTCAGAGAACACACCGTAACTCCTGAAGGAAACGACAAAACTGCAGTTTTTTGGGTTTCAAGAAAAGACGTGGACGCTTCAAAAGTTGGAAACACGATTCGCCTCATGGAACTATTCAACATACAAGTCGATAAAGCAAACGTGTACTCTGCGGACGCTTCCTTTGTCAGCGAATCGTACGAAGACGCAAGGAAAGCCAAAGCACAGCTAATTCACTGGATACCTGTCAAACAAGACATGCCCTGCCAAGTGATCATGCCAGACGCCACAACGATGGATGGCGTTGCTGAAGGCATCTGCAAACAATTAAAACCGAACAGCATAATACAGTTTGAACGCTTTGGCTTCGTTAGAATCGACAAGGTTAACAAGAAGCTAACTGCCTATTATGCTCAAAAATAGCAAGGGTGAAAAGAATGCGGAAACAAGACAACGTAATCATCTGGCCAGCATACTTTGACGTAGCAAAGACAAGAAAAGACGGAAGAAGAGTTGCCAAGAGCTTGGCGGTTCCGACGCCACGGGCTGCAGAAATCAAGGAGGCTGCTGATAAGCTTCGGCTAGAATGCGAACTTGTTGCGGATGTTGGCTATGCCAAGACGCCGTGGCTGAAAACAGGCATGGTTCTTGTGAAGAAAAAGAAGGAAACGAAAGAGCAGACTATCAGAAACGTCGCAATGCAACTGTTGAAGATTCGAAACACGGTTACAGCGAAGCAGTAATCGTCAAAATTAGCTTTTTTCTTCCCCAGTCAACACAGCGCTTAACATGCCCACTTGTCCTGGGCGTGACGTGACGCGTGCTGGTCCGAGTGAGGTTCCTATTATGGCGCCTTTAGTTATTACGCCTCGGCGGTTGTAGTCGATGTTCGCAGGGTTTTTTATGACACGGGTGATTTCGGTTTTCTCCGTTTTTCCAGTTTTGGGGTCTGTTACATAGGCATATTTGTCGCTTAGGATTTTGGATTTCAGGTTTCCGCCTCTTCCTCTTGTAATCTTTCGTTTCGGTTCCCCAAGCGTTGTTTCAACTGGAAATGAGCCGTGTTCAAATTTCCGTTTTATTCTGTAAGCTGGTTTTCTGCCGCCTGACTGTTTCTTTTTATGTAAATCGCCATGCCAGACTGACACTTCTTATTTTCTCCTAATGACTGTTAAACTGAATTGTTCACTATCACCGTTATTTTCCATATAAACCTATCCGTTTCATGTTTCAGGCTTTTCTTGTTTCGAAAAGTCTTCGAAAACGTTTTTCAACTCGCGCTTCATGGAAGCTGTGTCTTGGCTTAGACCGAAGTAGTCTGCGAAGTATTCGGTTGTTCGAAGAACTGTTGAACGACCATTCCTCTCGCTGGCAATCAAACCCATCTCCTTCAGCAATTTAATGTGCCCATAAGCATGGTGTCCACGCACATCTACGACTCTTTTCTGAGACAGAGGCTGCCTATAAGCAACGTAAGAAAGTGTTTTCAAAGGTCCCGTGGACAACAAGGGTCTGTTGACGAGCTTTTTGACAAGAGGCGTGAACTCGGCTTTCAGCTGCAAGACGTATCTTTCATCCTTCAACTCTAATATTTCAAGGGCGCAACTTCTTTCAGCATACTTCTTCCTAAGCGTTTCCGCAAGTTTTCGAGCTTTGTTCTTCGAGCGAGTCTTCAAGACTGAGCATAACTCGTTTAAATCTAACGGGCGTCCTGCAACATATAATGCAGCTTCCAGCAAGACTAAGTCTTCTTGTGTTTTCCCAGCAGATTGTTTTTCCAAAAGAGTTTCAGAAGCGTTAAGTTGATGTTTTTCCGCTTTCTGCAAGGTTCAACTCTCCAACCGTTATGTATATCTCTTCGGTCTCCTCTTCCTGAAACAGTTTCACTTTTCCCTCCTGCGCTAAGAAAAGAAGAAGGATAAACGTTCTTATAGCTTCAATCCGCAACATACCCTTCGTCAATGTTGAAAACTGTACGATTCCAGCGCCCTTTACTGTTTCTGAAAGTGAAGCATACAGTTTTTCCATCTGAACCTCAATCTGCATCAAATAATCCTCTAGCTGCGGCATAATATCTGAAGGCATTGGAAGAATAGGTTCAGGAACAAATCTTTCAGGGTGAATCAGCATTTCATTCTTTAAGACGTCGTCCAAGACTTCGAGCAGGTGGCTTATGGTTGTTGAGGTTAGCTCGTGTCGTAAGGGCAGAAACAGCGGTGGCGGCAGATAATCTTGCGGCGCTTTTGAAGGCGGCGGTGGTTCCTCGAGTTTCAGAAGAAGTTTTGATTTCATCAAGTAAATAAGCGCTGAAGAATCGAGAGCCACGCCTGACGCTCTGAAATCCACATGTCCACTCTTATTCATTTCCTTGAGGAATGATGTTAATAAGTATGAGATGTTGATGTTCCACGGTGTGAGTTTCTCAAGTTTGTTAAACTCAAAAAGAATGTTCCATGGGGGAAACAGGTAAAACGGTTTCCTAGAAACAGGAGTTGTCATTGGCTTTGAGCCTCCAGAAACTTGGCGGAGATGACGTTTGAAACGCCGTTGCGTCCATAGACGCCGTAGACTCTTTGGGCTTTGTTCACCATTTCAGGCTTTAATGTGATGACTATGAACTGAGTCTTCTCTGATTCTTCCAGAAGAAGATCAGCCAATCTTGAAACGTGAAAAGCATCCAAGTGCGCGTCTATCTCGTCGAGCACGTAGAACGTTGCGGGTGTAAAGTCTTTCAAGGCGAAGAGGAACGCGACTGCGGCTACTGAGCGTTCGCCGCCGCTGGCTCCGCTCACGACGATTGAGGGCTTGTTGGGGAATTGGACGATCATGTCTATACCGCCGGAGAAGGGTTCGTCAACGTTTTCAAGTTTAAGCTCGGCGATTCCGCCTCCTGTGACTTTCGTGAAGTATTTTTGCAGGTTTTGGTTGATTTTCTCGAATGCTGCCATGAAGACGTTGCGTTTCTTCTGTTCGATTTCGTCCATGAACTGTACTATGGCTTGTTTTTCTTTTTCAAGCTCGTTCATTCTTACTGAGAGTTCTTTGTATCTGGAGATTTGTTCTGCGTAATGTGACAGGGCAAGTTGGTTTACTGCGCCGATTCTTTCCAGTTCGAACTGCATCATTTTCATGGATGTTTGGGCGTCTTCTACTTGTTTCGGCGTCACTTCTAGTGGTTGTTCGTATCCGAATTGTCTGAGTTGGTTTCGGTACTGGTTAAGCTGGATGAACGAGGTTTGGATGCTTAATTCAAGCTGGTTCCGTAGGCGATCTGCTTGTTCGTATTCTGGGTCTAGCTTGCGTATTTCCTTGTCAATCTCGTCTATTTGTCCCGTGAATTTTTTTGCCTCTTCTCTTGCTGAGAAAACGTTTTTTGAGAGCTCAACGCGGCTTTTTTCCAGCTCACCTAATTCTTGCCTTAATGATTCTCTTTCTTTGAGTGCGTCTTCTACTTCTTTTTCGACTCTTCTGTTCTGTTGTTCCACTTTTGCAAGCTGAATTTTTGCGTTCTGATAGCCGACCCGTAGAACGTTGTCGAATTGTGATTGAAGTGTGGAAAGCTCAGTTTGAATCGTGCCTAGTTTTTGTCTCAGGGTGATTATTTCTTCGGCGAGTTTTTCTCGTTTGATTTCCATTTCTTGGATATTCGCGGGGTCTGTTTTGCGCCTTAGAGAGGCAAGTTCACTTTGGAACTTGCGCATTTCCTTCTGAATGGTGCTTCTTTCAGCCCTGTGTACCCACATCTGTGATTTTTCAGTTTCAACTTCTTTCGTGAGCTTCATGATGGTGTTTTCGGCGCGTTTGACGTTGGCTCTTGTTCTCCTAACGCTCCTTTTAACTCTGACAAGTTCCTTGTCGAGAGTGGCTATAGCGTCTGATAAACGGGTTATTTCAACGCGGGTTCGGTCTATTTCCTCTCCGTAAGTGGTTATGTCGTTGCCTCTTCGTGAAAGATGCTGCTGGAGCGCGTTGACGGCTTCGTCTAGGCTTTTGATGGCTTGTTCACTTGGGATGATGGTTGAAAAGTCTATTGGCGCACGATAATAGCCGCTTTCAAAGGCGCCACCTGATTCGTAGAGGTCGCCGTTGACCGTGACAGTGCGGTAGCCTTCATTTGACAGGGCGAAAGCCGCCTTATCATCCGCAACAATCAGTGTGTCTCCGAAAACGAAGTGCACTGCGGGTTCGTATTGTTTCTCATATCTAAGGAAGAGTGAGGCTGCGCCGTTGACGCCTTCTTTTTCTGGAATTTTAGGCACTTTTTGGGCTGTTCCTCCTTCTAGAGGGATTATCTTTATTCTTCCCAGCTTCATTCTTCTCAGGGTTTCGGTGCATGCAAAGGCTGCGTCAAAATCTTTAACCACCATCGCATCAAGCCATCCTGATGCTGCAGCCTCTATCGCGTGCTGGTAAGATTTGTCGATCTTGATTAAGTTGCGTAATCTGCCGTAAACGCCTGTGATGACGCTTAACTCGCCTAGTTCTTCTATGCTGCGGAGGGCTTTTTCTTCTGCAGCTACGGTTTCTGCGAGTTCTCTCTGCGTCACGAACTCTATGACTGCTTCTCTTGCAGAATCAGCAATCTTTCCAGCCTCAGCGATCTCCACTCCAACGGCCTCTTTTTGCGCAATTTTGCGGTCGAGTGTTCGTTCTGAGTTTTTAAACTGGATTTTCTGTTCCTTCTGCACTTTTTCGAGTTCTGTGACTGATTTTTCAAGCTCTGCGAGTGTGCCTGAGAACCTCTCTTTGCGTTCGTTGAGGTCTCTGAGTCTTCGCGTGCGGGTGCTGATGGCAGTTTGGCTTTTCACGTATTCTGACCGCAAGAAAGTAAGCCTTTTGTAATGGCTGTCGAGTTGTAGCTCCAGTTCGCGGATTCTTTTGCTGTTCTCGCCGACGTTTTCCCAGAGGTGTGCGGCTTCTGCTGCGAGAGCGTCATGTTCGGTTTGTTTCATGGTTATTTGGTTAGAAATGTCGTCGTGTTCGGTTCTGAATCGTCTGATTTTTAGGCGGTTTTCATGGATTTCGTTGCGGATAGATTGGCATTGTTGAGAATTGTTTTCTCTGATTCGTTTTAGGCCTTCGAGAGTTGTTTTTCCCGAGCTGACTTTTGTTGTTAACTCGGTTAGTTTTGATCTTATTTCGCCGATTTTTATCTGAACTTTTAGGACTTGGGAGCCGCCTTCTTCCACGATTTCTGAGCTTAGTTTGCGCCATTGGCCTTCTACTGTGATTCTTTTCAGTCGTTGCTCGTCGCGTAGCAGTCTTATTTTTTCAAGTCGGCTTCGGGCTTTGTCTGCCTGCGAGGAGGTTTCCTCGATTTTCTGCTGGAGCTGAGCCATTTCATGTGAGATTTTGATGGTTTCAAACTTTTTTATCTC
>DATKKK010000016.1:0-3253 GCA_035542975.1 Bathyarchaeia archaeon
TCTTCACATTGCGCCCGCAAATCACCGAAGAACTATTCAAACTCTGGGACGAGGAAAGATCCGCAACACAACAGTAAAGCAGAATCCTTTCACTCTTGAAATTGCAACGTGCACGCCGAAGCCGAAAAACCCCAACCATAACCAAGCATCAAAACAACGTCGCCCCCACAAAGCCTATCGCCATTCACGATTTCTTCAAGAATAAACGGCAAACTCGCACCCGCCAAGTTGCCACATTCCCTCAGCACCTGATGCGACTCCTCAAGCTTCGCACTGTCAACACCATGATGCTCAGCCAAAGCGTTAAGAATCTTCTCACTACCCGTGTGAACCGCCCACTTCTTCGCGGCACGCATAGTCTTCTCAGCGTTCTCTCCAAGCAGTCGCTTAAGCGCCAAATCCGTATACTTAACCCCAAGCTTGGGAATTTCCTTATCCAGATGCGAGTAGAAACCAAACTTGAAAGGCTCATCCAAAGCCGCAAGCCTCGCATAACCAGCCAAATAATCCCTCTCCTCAACATTCGTAACCTCAACCATACTGCCAACTGTCAAACCCTTTCCCTTGTTTGCCACGACTGCAGCGGCTACGCCGTCGCCGAAGAGGAAAAACTCCATCGTAGCCACCCACTTCCTCAACTCAAGCTCTCGCTTTGCCTTATCGTTGATCAGGCTGATCTTGTCAATTTCCATGACATCCTTCAAGCCTCGCACTTGGTTATGAAACCAGTACGAACTCACACCTGAAACACACAACAGAACATTGTCTTCAGGATGCACGGCAAGATAATTCTCCGCAAGCTCCAACGTCTTAATGAACGCCGTGCTCGCAATCCCCTGAACATTAACAACCTTGGCATAAACGTTCAGTCCTAACCTAGGCGCTAAAAGCTGACCGAGACCAGGGCTTAGAAAAGGGTTCACGTCATAAGCCGCAACAACACAATCAACATCCTCAACCGACAAGCCAGCTTTTTCAGCAGCGTTTCCACAAGCTTCTTCACAAAGGCTGAGAAGTTCCTCTTCGCTCAGAACACCCTCAGCTTCAGGATGGTTTATCAGGTAACGTTTCGAAACGCCCAAGTTCATAGCGTTCTGCTTTACGCCTTCAGGAAGTTGGCATGGAAAGGTTTCCATCAGCTTCTCGGTTGAATATCCTTTCTTAGGCAAGGCAGTTGATATTTGTAATACTTGCATGCCAGAAGAATTAATGAAGAAGTTATAAAAAGATTTTCAGACTCAAGGCTTAATCAGGCTAGGTCGAAGGACGTGGGCGTCTGCGGATTTTTGCATAAGAGATTACCAGAATAATTGCTGAGAAGAAAGCGAAGAGCGTTATGGTTGTTGGGTATTCTGGGACGTATGGAGCGGCTTCCAGATAAAACGTGTGCAGAACGTCCGCAATCAAGTTTACAGCTAGGTTTAGCGATTCTCCGCATCTGTCCTTAAAAGTAGAATTGCTCCAATTGTAATTGTCCTCCATCCACATGCAATTCAAACCTCCATCCACGTCAAAAGTCGTGTCGTATGCCAATGTCAACGAAGCATTGTAAGCGGAAATGTTGACTAACGTGCCGTCCCATACCAGATACGTGTTAAAATCGTCAGTGTAGTTATTTGTTCTTGTTTTCACGTAATTCTCGTAATTATCATGTTGTGTGGCATTGCCCCAAACTGTAGTATTACCCATTACGTGCCCGAACGAGGCAAGGTCAGCAATGTAGTGAGTCATTATTCCCAGACTTTTCACCGTGTTAGTTAGATCACCCGCTTTGGCATAATCGAAAGCATCATCATACTCTTCGAGAGCTCTGACTGCCGAGTCGTTCTCTTGGATTGAGCCGTCGGCATAGTAGTAAACATGATGCTTAGAAGTGTCTCCAATGTGGTCTGGGGCCTCTTTATTATCGGGCAATTCAGTCCCGTACAGGTACGCAGCAAGGTTATCGAGAATGTACTGTTTCTCTTTCGAAGGCAGCCAGTCTAAAGCATGTTGGGCAATCCAATCGTGCGTTCCATAAACTGGGTTTGAAGGGTCGCTGCTGTAACCGCCGTTGCTCCAGCCAAAAACTAAAACTACTGGCTGAATAAGCAATAAAAGTGCCAAGGATAGAACCGTATAAAAGAAAAGTGTTCTTTTCAATATTCAGCTCCTCCTCAAACCTAGAAGTATCAGCAGGAGATAGCATTGAGCGAATTCTTCATAAAAGGTTTTCATTATCTTCATCCCGAATCTATGTCAGCATGAGAAGACGCGGAGTTTGGAAGCTCAACGTTCAGGCGATGTCCATTGTTTCTCTGCAGTTTCCATTTCTTCCTTGTAACGCCATAAACATAGGCGTCGCCAAGTTCACCGCTCGTGAACAAGGCGCTTTTCAATCGTCCTTCCCTAGTGAAGCCACATTTTTCCAGAACTCGTTGCGCTGGCTTGTTCAAAACGTGCGTGGTCGCTTGAATCCTTGCAATGTTCTTCGTAGAAAACAAGTAGTCGATGAATAGTCTTGTGGCTTCTGTGGCATACCCTTTGTTTCGTTCCTTCGGATCCCAAATTTGAAAGCCCACTTCCACGTGGCACATGATCGGATGCGAAAGATAACGTACAACCATGCCGATTCTGGATTTACCCTCGTTCTTTTCGATGACAAGGGTAGCAAAGTCATGAGGTCCATAAGGCTGTTTTAGCCATTTCTCCACGTCAACCCAGCTTGTTATGCCAAAGACGTCGAATTCGCCTGAAGCTTCTGGATCGTTTATCCAACGGAAAAAGTCTCCCATGTCTCCTGGTTCTGGGGGACGCAAGTGGATTCTTTCATTTCTCAATAGCACCATGTGGCTCCTCTCTCCATAAGTACCTAGGTAAAAACAAAGACTTAAATTTTCTCTATTTACCAATACACACAAAACTGTTTTGCTAAAAATCAAAATACCGTTATTGTGCAATAATCCATGTTATGCCGTCACCAATCATGAAAAGGCTCCGGTTCCGATTTCTGTTCTAAAACACCGTGAGTGAGGATTAAGCTTAAAAGCTCATAACAGATTTATCCTATACTTAACTCATAGCTTAACACAATAGAGACCTCTCGAGGAGCCCATGCGTTGACAAAGAAAACGTTCGAGGATCTTCTGCTCGAAGCCGTAGACGAAGCACTGGGAATGCTCGGAGATTCAGCGCGGCAATCGACATATTTCCATCTTGAACACAAGTTTAAGATAACGAGAGTTAACATCCCTAACAATCTTGAAGATTTTGA
>DATKKK010000017.1:0-3317 GCA_035542975.1 Bathyarchaeia archaeon
CAAGAGAAGGAAGAGGTAACCAGAAAGGCTTAAATTTGTGGCTTAGTGAAAAGAGCGTCTAACAATAGAAGCAAAAGGATTGGGAAAGAATGAGTGAAAAATTAGCAAACGCGGCACCGCTTGGATTGCTAGGCTTCGGAATAACAACAGTGCTCCTGAACTTTATTCATAACTTTCGATTGACTCCTGTTGACGGAGTGATCATTGGAATGGGCCTATTCTATGGTGGACTAGCGCAAGTTATTGCTGGCATAATGGAATACAAGAGAGGTAACACGTTTGGAACTGTTGCTTTTACTTCGTATGGTTTGTTCTGGTGGTCTTTTGCATTCATAAACACACAAAGTGTCATAATTTACAGCTATTCATCAACTACATCAGAATCGCTTATGGCTTATTTCTTCATGTGGGGACTATTCACACTGTGCATGTTCTTCGGCACATTGAAAAAGAACCGTGCTATACAATTCGTTTTCGCAAGCCTCTTCATACTGTTCTTCTTGCTTGCAGCTAAATTCGCTATCCTCGCATACACGTCTATGATAAGCACAGACCTAAACCTGTTTACCCAAATAATCGGCATTGAAGGAATAATCTGCGGCTTGAGTGCCGTATACCTAGCCATCGCGGAAATACTAAATGAAGCAGAAGGAAGAACCGTGCTGCCTATATGTCCAGTAGCTGCACAATAGCTTCACTCTTTTTTATTTTCTTACCGAAAAAGTTTATATTTTCGAAACAAGGTTGTTCCACAACTTTACGGATGGTTAAATAGATGTCAGAAGCTAGCTTACCGTTTAACGAGAAAGTATTGCCTGGAAAAACTCTGAAAGAAGAATGGGAGAAATCAATCAAAAACCCACGTGAGTTTTGGGCGGAAAAAGCAAAAGCCATCGACTGGTTCAAGACTTGGGACACGGTGCTTGACGATTCAAACCCGCCGTTTTACAAATGGTTCAAAGGCGGAGTGCTAAACATTTCTTACAACGCTTTAGACAGGCACTTAGAGACAGCTAAGAAGAATCAACTAGCATACATTTGGGAAGGCGAAACGCCAGGAGAAGTCAGAACCTACACGTACTACCAGCTTTACCGCGAAGTCAACAAGCTTGCAAAAATCTTCAAAGACTTCGGGTTAAAGAAGGGCGACCGAGTGGCTGTTTATTTGCCTATGATTCCAGAACTGCCTATAACGCTGCTTGCAACGGCACGCTTAGGTGGAGTTCACACAGTGGTTTTCTCAGGATTCAGCGCTGAAGCACTAGCGGACAGAATAAACGATTGTGGAGCAAAAATCCTCGTAACCGCAGACGGAGCTTACAGACGTGGAAAAACAGTCACCTTGAAAGACACTGCAGACCGCGCGTTAGCAAACACTCCGAGCGTAGAAAAAGTGGTGGTTGTAAGAAGAACTGGGCAACAGGTTCCAATGAAGGAAGGAAGGGATTACTGGTATCACGAGTCCATGGCGAAAGTTGAGCCGAACGCATATGTTCCGCCTGAACCGATGGAAGCAACTGAACCGCTGTTTATTCTTTACACATCTGGAACGACGGGCAAGCCGAAAGGAGTCCAGCATGGGGTTGGAGGCTACTTGGTTTGGGGTTACTGGACTCTCAAATGGGGTTTCAACCCTAATGATGAAGACATTTGGTGGTGCACTGCCGACATCGGCTGGATTACGGGACACACATACAATGTTTATGCGCCGCTAGCCTTGGGAATAACCTCGTTCATTTTCGAAGGCACACCAGATTATCCAGCTCAAGACCGCTGGTGGGAAATGATTGAAAGACACGGCATAACCATACTGTACACTACTCCAACTGCCATCAGAATGTTCATGAAGTTCGGCGAACAATGGGTAACAAAACACGATTTGAGCACACTGAGACTTCTGGGAACCGTGGGCGAACCGATAAATCCTGAAGCCTGGCGATGGTACTACCGCATAATAGGAAAAGAGAAGCTGGCGATAATTGATACTTGGTGGCAAACAGAAACTGGCGGGTTCATGATTGCACCACTTTCAGGCTTGGAGCTTGTGTCGCTTAAGCCAGGCTCAGCGACAAACCCGTTGCCGAGCATAAATGCTGAAGTGTGGGATGAAAAAGGAAACCCGACACAAGCAGGAACCAAAGGCTTCTTAGTGATCAAGTCACCGTGGCCTGGAATGCTGGAAACCATATGGAAAGACCCTGACAGGTTTAAACAGACATACTATGGAAGGTGGCCTAACATCTATTACACAGGTGATTATGCAGTAAGAGACCCTGACGGATATTTCTGGCTGCTGGGCAGAGCGGATGAAGTGTTGAAAGTTGCGGGTCACAGGATTGGCACGGTTGAGATTGAAAGCGCGTTGGTTTCGCATCCTTCAGTCTCAGAAGCCGCAGTCATGGGCAAGGAAGATCCAGTCAAGGGCGAAGTGCCGGTAGCTTTTGTCACGTTGCGAAGTGGCTTTTCGCCGTCGGATGAGCTTCGTGCACAACTCGTGCAGCACATCAGAAACACAATCGGTCCGATTGCAACGCCAGACGCCATAGTGATAGTTAATAAACTACCGAAGACGCGCAGCGGCAAAATCATGCGAAGACTGTTGAAAGCAGTGCTGGCTGGAGGAGCATTAGGCGACGTTTCAACGCTGGAAGACGAAGCTTCAGTGGAAGACATCAAGGCTACATATGAAGAATTAAAAAGACAATTGGAAAAGAAGTAAAAAAAACCAACACATCTTCTTTTTCTTTCGTGTTTGAAGGCTACGTCTCTCTGGCTACCCTACCCCCTATATATAGGTTCAACTATGGTGCTGTTACATCTTCGGTTGTTGAGAACGCCTCTTTTCACTGTTACTTTTCGGTTGATGGAGATGTTTGAATGATGAGAGATAACCATTTATACAAGAAACAACAGAATAGGTACCTAACATCTAGTCCTAAATTGAGGTTGATACCTACGACACTGATAATGGGTGCGAGATGCAGTGATGGAGTTATCCTTGTTGGAGATAGAAAGGTAACATCTAGTCTTGGTGATTCATGGACAGACAAAATTAGACGAACAGGTCGTGTTGGTTGGGCGGTTTTTGGCGCAGCTGGTGTCGGAACCCTATTTGAGGAATTTCTGACGTTACTTCCTCAAAAGGTTGATAGACACATGGGTTGGATGAATTATCAGAATCAAAGACTCAACAATCAACACCAACAAGATTTCGCAAATAACCCAAATGCTGCTAGACCCCCTTTAATGTCTTATACAAAGGAAGATTTCAAACAAGACTGTGTTGAACTCTTAACCGAAATGAAAAATCGTTATAG
>DATKKK010000018.1:0-14287 GCA_035542975.1 Bathyarchaeia archaeon
TGACGTTCTGCTAGACAATCCTTTCTGCGGTCAAAAGAGTGGAAAACAACACTCGCCGCAAACACAGTAGAAGAATAAACAATTACGCATACGTGACCAGTTTTGAATACTATTCCAGATAGTTTTCTCCATTTCAGGAAACGAAAATAGCAGAGCCAATGGATTGCAAAGAACTTAGGGTATTATTTCGCATCCGTTATACTTCAAATAGTCAAAATCTGACGAACTGATTTTGCCTTGGCTGATCAATCGCCTCACTCTGGACTCTTCGCCTTTAAGCGTATTTATCAGATTCTTCACCGTGTCGCATACAAGAGCATACTGCCCATCGTCCCACAGTTTGGTGATGTTCGCGTACAGGCATCGTCCACCGCACTCATTAAGAGTGGAGCATTTTGCACATTGGTCAGAAACAAAAATCTTCCTCAATTTTAGTGGATGTGCCGTTTTTATATGGCCTACGTAGAAATCTTTCATGCCGCCCATGATAGGACACGGCATAATGTTTCCATCTGTTAAAATGCTGTAATTTATCCAACCAGAACCACAGCGCAGGAGGCTTTTTTCATCATACAACAATGAATGCATAACCGCCAAGAAAGGATAGAGCCGCAAAACCTTCCCTGAGCTTTCCATGTTATCAACCCAGTATTCAGCCAGCCTTTTCACGCCAGGATTATAGCTCTCTTTCACCCATTTTTCGAACAGTCTCTGTGCGAAGTCGTTTTTCCAGAAGCCTGCGTCCAGTTGCCAGTGAACCGAAGAAAACGGGAATTCTTCATTCTCCAGTAGCCATGTGACTTGTTTGTAGATGTCTGTATCTTCGGTTACAGTCATTCGTGCGATTATCTCGCCCTTGAACCCGTCGTTGACGATTTTCTTGAGGTTTTCCACCACTCTTCGGTAGACTCCCGTGCCACGGTTATGATCTGTTAGTTTTTCGTTTCCATCAACCGACACCAGAATCGTGTGCAGACGATTGACGTATTCTGCCCCCAGTTTGTCCAAGAATAAACCGTTGGTTTGAATGAGAAATCGCTTCGCTGGTACTTGGTCAATGATTTGTCGAATCTTGTCTGTGCAGAGTGTGGGTTCTCCGCCGTAAAAGGTTAAAATGCACTCGGGGTCTTTCTTGCAGAAGTCTCTCAACCACTCGATTGGATAACTTAGGTCTTTTGGCAGGGAATAGTCGATTTCGAAGTCTCCAAAGTCTGTTCCTATGTCGTCGCATGATTTTCCGTAGCAGTATTTACACTGCAGATTGCATTGTGTCGTCAGTATCAGATGGAAGTACATAGCGTTGTTCCTCTGAGCGTTCGCGCAACGATTTGCATCTTTTCACAGGACTCGAGCCTTGATAAAGTTGTTTGTCTCATGTTAGAAATTCTTAAATACGGAAAAAGCGGTGAAGGTAAGTTTACCGCTGAAGGATAGTTCGTTCATAAAGTAGAGTGTTCTCTGTTGGTACAAGCAGAAAAACATGCTGAATTTGCTGTTAGAGGCCGCGTTGACATAATAGCCGATATTCTCTATCAGGCAGAGCATGGAACTAAGAAAACTAGAATCATGTACACGTGCAACCTCAGCTTTAGGCAGCTTAGGGTGTACCTCGATTTTCTTATGAAAAAGGGTTTTCTTACTATCTTAAATTCTGAGTGGGAGAAGGCTCGGGTTTTTAGAACAACCAAGAAAGGCTTGGCTTTCCTGAGAGCTTATCAGGCTCTTCAGGCGGTTATCTCTTCATAGGAAGACGTTGGATCTGTTTCGTTTAGTTTTTGGAGGAATTGTTTTGTTAGGTTGCTGAGTTTTATGTTTCCGTTTTTGTCTATGTCGATGAACTGGAATTTTTCAAGAAATGCGATGATTAGTCTTACTTTTCGTTCTTCCATTGCTGCTTTTTCTGTTATCTCTTTAGGTGTATGATATCTTCCGTTTTTGAGAGCATCAAGGATTCTGTCGGTGGCTTGTTTGTCCATGACTGTGTCATCTGTTGTAGGTTTTCAGAAAAATGCAGATAAATGGTTTGTGAGCTTTCATTTCATACGATTGCGCGGGTTCTTCTAGAACTTATAGAGCTATGCTCTAGAAAATGAGTCTAGATTAGCCTTACTTGTGTTCTTAAATACTCACGCGTATGTTCTTTAGGAGGCGAAGCCGGCAATGCTGGCACTAGCCACGATTAGTAGGGTAAATCTGAAGCAAATGCGTGAAGGGTTTAGAGTCTAAGCGTTGATTCATATCCGCTCCTACCATGGAGGGATTCGTATAGTGGAGACCACTGAATATAAAGAGCGAAAAGAATTCATCGAAGAGTTGAAGCGTCAGTGGAAACTCCTATGGATAGAGCGGATTGACGATGAAGTTAGAGCTGAAGGCATTGCGAACAAGGATTTTTCGTTGTTGTTCGTCGATCGTGGAACGGTCATCATGGCTACCAGGGACTACAAGCCCTTGGATTTCAAGCAGATCCTGCAAGAGCACAAAATGGTGCAAGTAGAGAGTATGGTCTCTCCCAATCCTACTGTGGGTGGTTGGGGCAAATTTGCGAGGGAAGCGTATGGAAAAAAGCCGGGAAATATGCGGGAAAGGTCTTTCATAAAGCCCGTGTGTTTGAGTGGGCAGCCTAAGAAAGGCGGCAGAGGCTGGCTTCACACGAGATTGTGAGTTTTCCATTCATGTTTTGAATGATTAAAGCGTTTTCAGGTGAGGTTTTGTTGTCCAAGTATAGAAATCGAGTAGAGATAGTCGCAGACATCTTGAACATAGTCGAGAATGGTGCCAGAAAGACGCAGATAATGTACAAGGGCAATCTTAGCTATAAGCTTCTAACTCGCTACCTAGGCGAGGTTATAGGCGCTGGCCTCGTTTGCGCTGGAGAAAAGACGGGTTTGTACCAGCTTACTGAGAAAGGGAAAATGTTTTTGAAGCATTTCGAAAACTACTCCAAGAGTCGCAATGCAGTGGAGCAGAATTTGAATAATATGCAGACCTTGAAGACGAAGCTGGAGAACATGTGTACTAACAAGGAGGATCCGCACGTGAGCTCTGACAGTGAAGATGAGGAACGAAACCCTAGCTAGACGTGATTTTCTGATGTTTTTAGCCAAGCACGCCTTAGTTGTTCTTGCCTGTGTAATCATGGTCTTCGCTTTTGCGAATATTGCGGCGGCGACCACTGAAACTGAGGCGAAATCTGCCATAAACTCGGCGCAGCAGCAACTGACATCGTGTTATCAGGCTTTTGCAGACGCCGACAAGGCTGGAGCGAGAAATGCGAATGCTACCGAGTTGATGAGGTTGCAGGATATACTCAATAATGCCAGCGTTTTTGTTTCGAAGGCTGATTTGGCTTTTCAGAGCGGTGATTATGATAATGCCCAATCTCTGGCTATTGCTTGTCAGCAGCAGTTGAACGGTTTTGTTGATGCTGCGAATAGTCTGAAGCAGTCTGCTGAACAGCACGCGTATTGGGATTTTATGGTGAACATAGTCGGGTCTTCTGTGGGCGCTGTTGCCGTCTTCGTTGGCGGCTTTGTGGTCTGGGCTTTTCTTAAGCGCAAATATGCCGGTGCTGGGAGTTCGGAGCGATGAGTCTCAGTGAGTATCGTGTGCTTTTCGTGACCATGGTTGCTATAGTGGCGTTGTTAGTGGCTTCGCCTGCGTTGAGTAGGGTACTCATCTATCCGCAGACGGAGTCTTTCACCGAGATTTGGCTTCTAGGTCCTAATCATATGGCTGAGAATTATCCTTACAATATCACACGCAACCAGAATTACAGTGTGTATTTGGGAATTGGGAATCGTTTGGGGTATGCTGCGTATTATTTGGTTGAGGTGAAGTTTCGCAACAGGACTCAATCGGCGCCTTATGGTTTTGGTTCGCTTTCTAATCGCACTCCGAGTAGTTTGCCTTCGCTTTATAATATTTCTGCTTTTGTAGCGAATGAGGGAGCGTGGGAGTTCCCTTTGTCCTTCTCTTTTGATTACGGGTATAACGCGACGGCTTTGCGGGTCACGTTTTACAATTTGACGTTGAACAACGCTGTGTTAGACATGACAGGTTATTCAACTGTTTGGAATTCGACTAACAAGGACTTTTATGGCAATTTATTCTTTGAACTCTGGATTTATAACAGGACAATCAGTGGTTTTCAGTATCATGCACGCTTTGTAAACCTGCTACTTAACATGACTGGATATTGATTGTTTGTAAATGATTGTGGGTGTTTGATGTTGAAAGAGAATATTGTGGTTTTTGCTCCGCATCCTGATGACGAGACGTTTGGGTGTGGTGGGACGATGGTGAAGAAATTGCGTGAAGGATATGAAGTGTTTATTGTGGTTATGACTGATGGTAGGCATGCGTTCTTGAACATCTTGGGGGTAAGGTCTGATCCTTCGCCTATCGAGTTGAAGGCTATTAGGAAAGAGGAAGTCTTGAAAGCAGTAAAGGTACTCGGGGTTCCCAGCGAGAACTTGTTATTCTTTGACTTTGAGGATACGACACTAGGGGAGCATGAAGCTGAAGCTGAAGAAAAAGTTTTGAAAGTGCTGGAGAAGTATTCTCCTGTGGAGGTCTATTTTCCCTGCGAAAAAGACGCCAACGTCGATCATCAGGCGGCAAATCGCATAATTAAGGGGGCAATAGAAGAACTGGGATTTTCAACATCGCAGTATAAGTATTCGATCATACAGAAATTTGCGCGTGTTGGTCCTTTCATTAGCAGGTTGCTGAATTTTTTCAGGCGTAATTTGGTTTACGTTGACGTTTCTCAATACCTTCCCTTGAAGGAAGCGGCAATCAAGGAGTTCAAAAGTGAAATCGAGGCTCTTTCGCTTAGGCAGAAGAGGCCGATTATTGAAAACAGTAGAAGGTTCCTAAAAAACAAAGAAATGTTCTACCGGTAAGCAGCGAGGAAGGGTTCTTCTGATGGAAAGTCAATATCAGACTCGCACTTTTATACAGGGCGACGAGATGAAGCTTGGCAGGTTGTTCAATAAGGCTCACGATTGGTACGTGGGTTTTGTTCCTAGAACCGAGGATTATTGGCGTTGGTGTTGTCTTAACCGTCCAGACGTTTCTCGTGAAGGAATAATCATAGTGGAGGAGAAAACGAATAGGGAAATAATCGGTTACACGGTTGTGGGCAAGTCTGGAAACGTGTGGGAACTGTGTGTAGATCCAAACGTTGACAGAAAATACGTTGTTTCTGTACTTTTGGAAAACGCGGTTAGCTATCTTAGGAAAGTGAACGCTGATCAGATGGTTCTGAACGTTCCGAGCGATGATTTGGTTATGCAGCTGGCGTGCGGAAAAATGGATTTTTTTGAGTTGCCTCCTGATCAGATGTTTGTGGGTATAACTGATTTTGAGGCTCTCGTTGGGGCTCTTGCTGAGAATGTGCGGGATAGGCTTGGGAATTTTAGGGAAACCGTTACGTTTAGACTTCTGAATGCTCGATCTTGGATAAATCCGGTTTTCTCTGTTAGGATTGATGGAGAGGTTCAGGTTTTTGAGAACGCTGTGCCGAGTGGGTTCAGCATCGAGGTTGATTCGGATGTTCTTGCTGCCATACTACTGGGTAATACGAATCCTTTTACAGCGGTTTTGAGGGGAAAGCTAAAGGTAAACCCGTTTTGGAAGTTTCGAAAGGCCATGAGCCTATTAAACGCACTTCAGATTCATAATTCGTGGTTTTATTCGCTCGCAGATTATGGTTGAGAAGATGTACAAGTACAGGTTATTTTTGCCTCAAGATTCTGACGCGGTTAGAGGATTGGTTAAGGCAGCCTTTCCAAATTTTCTTGAGGGGGATTATTGGGATTGGAAGCATTTTAACAACCCGCAGTTTGATCCCTCGATTGTCGTGGTTTCGGAAAAGGATGGCGAGATAGTCGGTTGCAGTCATTGGCTTAAGGGGAACATCAAAATTGGGAGTGATTTGGTGGTTGGCTCCTTCCTTACATGCGATTTGGCTGTAAAACCTGAACAACGCGGGCGGGGAATAGCCAGAGAGTTGCTGTTGCAGCGTAGAACGCGTGAGACTTTCAGGAGTAGGGGGATCGTTGTAAATTACGACTTTGCGGATCCAAGATTGGCCAAGAGATTGTATACGCCTTTGCTTGGGTATACAAAAGTGGGGGTTGCAGTCAAGAAATACGCGAAGGTATTGAATTGGAAGAGGCTTATTGATTTTGTTAGCAACGAAGATGCTGGTAGAATTCTGTTAAGGCGGTTCCCTAAGCTTCGTGAACTCAATCTGTCCATTTGTTTTAAATCCAAATCAGCTCCGCCTTTAACGTTACGTTTTATGAATGGAAAAATTGAGGCTACTGAAAATGAGCCCTCAGATGTGCACATACTCGTTGAAGCCGATCTCCGTGTGCTTGTATCCGTTTTTGAAGCAAAGCATGTTATGACGCAGCTTCTGAAAGCAGTATTTCAAAGAAAGATTAAGATTAAAGGAAAATTCCTGAAACTTTATGAAGTTACTCAGAACTTTGGTCTCCTCAAGACCGTGCTCAGAGTCATCTCTACACCAGAACCGGATTTCTTCTCTCATGCGCAGACGCCTAAATACAAGGTGAGAACCTTTGAGGATGGGGATGAAATAGAAATTGTGCGACTCTTCGATAAAGCCTACGCAGATTATGGAGGATTCGTTCCGAGAGATCCAAAATACTGGCTATGGTGTTGTTTGCAGCGTCCAGGAGTAGTGAGAGAGGGAATATTTGTAGTTGTCGACGAAAATGACAATAGCGTTGTGGGCTATGCTGTTGCAGGAAAATGGGGTAACATTTGGGAACTGTGCTATGATCCCGCGCATGATGTTGAAACGGTTGTTGGTATGCTTCTTGGCGAGACCACGCGTTACTTGGAAAGTATGGAGGCAGCTTCTGTGTCTTTCAATGCTGTCGAGGAAGACTCCGCCTTGCTTAAGGTGTGCAACAAGTTTGGCTTTGAGGCTTTAATTTCTCCGAGGATGTACCTTAGCATTTTGGATACTCGTGGTGTGGTTGCTTTGCTTGCAGATGGCAAGAGGGAGGAACTGATAAGGTATTTTGATGAAGCGATATTGGTGAAGCTGAAAGACGTTCCTGCTTGGGTTAAAGACACGCTTTTCGTAAGGATTGATCGAAATGGGGTCTATGTTGATGAAAACGTCCACCCATACACCATACTTGTGAAAACGGATTTCACGACTTTTTCCTCTCTATTAGCTGGAGTTTTGACGCCATCAGCCGCTGTTGCTCAGTCCAAGCTTGAGGTGGAACCATTCAGAAAAACCAGCACAGCCATTAAACTTCTCTCCTACTTACAGTTCGATGCAAAATGGTTCTTTCCAATGAGTGATTATGGATGATGCGCTAATTTGACAGAAACAACAGGCTCGATCTGCAGAGCATTTACAAAAAAGGACGAGAGACCGGTAAAGGCATTAGTGGAGACCTCCTTTCGGGACTTTTTGAGCGGTAAATATTGGGCCTGGAAGTACAAATTCAATCCAAACTTCGACCCTGCCTTGGTGGGAGTCGCTGAGAAAGACGGGAGAGTGGTCGGGTGCAACCATTGGCTCCTCAGAAATCTAAAGATCTCCAATCAAGCTGAGGTTCAGGCAATATTGGGTGCCGACATTGCAGTAGAGCCCAAGTTTCGGGGTCAGGGAATTGCGAAATCCTTGCTCTTGTACATGAGATCTCTGCCAGTCATGTCGAATAGACAAGCAATGATAAGTTACATGTTTGCGGATCCCAATTTGAGCAGAAACTTGTACGAGCCTGTCGCAGGCTATATTCCCGCGCCAAGCGCGACTGTGTCGTATGTTAAAATCCTGAAATGGAAGGAACTCGAAAAAAGAATCGGAATCATGAATCATGAGATAAGAAACGATGCGGAGAAGTTTGACAGGCTTCCAAAGTCGGAGCTGACGATTCTCTTCCGTCTCCTCAACACACCTCAACTCCTCCTCTCACTGAGTAAGAAAGGGATAGAGATTTACGAGGCAGGCTCTAAGAAGGCGAAAGTCACTGTAACAAGCGACTTCACAACGCTTGCTAGAATTAAGAAGAGCGAGCATCGAATGTATCATCTGCTCGCTGCACTCGTGACACGAAATCTGAAGATTAGGGGCAGTCTGGTTAGTCTCTTTAGGTTCTATCGAAATCTTTGGCTGATAGAAGACGTTTTCAGCCAGAGGCTCTTCTAACAAACATATACGTATGCAGCAGGTGACCAAATGGGTTTGACGTTCTGGAATAAAAAAATTCAACGTGCGTCTGCTAAAGAACTAAAACGCTTGCAACTCAAACTTTTGAAGCAGCAGTTACTGTTTGCTTATGAAAACAGCAAGTTTTATCGCAAGAAATTCAAAGAAAGCAAAGCCAATTTGCAAATCAAAAATTTGCGAGATATCGAAAAGTTACCGTTCATTACGAGAGAGGAGTTGGAACGTAATTTCGCTGGTATCTTGGCTGTTCCTTTCAGCAAGATTGCGACTGTCCGCATGACGAGTGGAACGACGGGACTCCCTCTGACGATAGCGCACTCGAAGAAGGATTTGGAGAACACCGCCGAGGCTTCGGCCAGAAAGTTGACTTACCATGGTGTCACAAATAGAGATTCAGTTCAGGTGACGACGGCCTATGGCCTTTGGCAGGGCGCATGGTCGGTGCATTCAGGCGCGGAGAAGATTGGGGCATGTGTGATACCTGTCGGTGCAGGCGATACTGAACGGCAGATTAGGATAATAAAACAACTCAGAACCACTGTCCTTTATGGCGTTACAAACTACCATTTCAGAATCGCTGAGGTTGCCAAAAAGCTCGGCGAGACACTAGCGGACTATAATCTCAGAATTGGAATCTGTGTGGCCGAAAAGCCCAGCAGGCAGCAGGTCGAGGTGTTGAAGAAAGAATTCGGTTACAGGAACGTCGCCATTGACTATGGTGCCACAGAATTCCCAGGCTTTTCAGTTCACTGCGAGAAAGATAGAGATTTCCATCATGTTTGGGCAGATAATTATCTGGTTGAAGTTGTCGACCCAAAGACGCATAAGCCTCTAGAAGAGGGCGAGAGAGGAGAGTTAGCCGTAACAAGCCTGCAGAGAGAGGCTTTTCCGCTAGTACGATACTTGTCGAGGGACATAACGGCATGCATAGGATTTGGGGAGTGTGAGTGCGGCATGTCGCACCCGAAGATAGATACAAACATTGACCGCGAAGACTTTATGACCAAGATCCGCGGAGTCCCTGTCTTCCCCAGCCAGATTGAGATGATCCTGAGCCAGTTTCCAGACTTGACCAGTCGATGCCAAGTCATTGCTGACAAGAGAACACCAAGCCATGAGGCCACCTTAAAAGTGGAAGTCAACAACGGTTTATCGCAGGCTTTGCAGAAATCGCTTAAACGAGAAATAATTGAAACGATAAAGGCCCGAGTTGGCATAAGCTTTAACGAGTTGGTTTTTGTTCCGTCTGGCACCTTTGAAGGAAAATTCAAAAAGGCAATAGTCATAGCGTGAAAAACCAGCCTTCGTATGCGGGTCTGATTATGATAGTTTGTCTTTCTGCTTCTCATAAAAGAGCTAAACTACCTATGCTCGAGTCTCTCACTGTTCCAGATGAAGATGCTGCCATGAAGAATGTTTGTGCAGAAGGGTATGCCCAAGAGTGTATGCTTCTCCAGACTTGCCATCGTGTTGAGTTTTTCTGCGTAGTCAACGACTCCGCAAAGGAAGAAAGCGTGAGACGGATTCTCAGGTTTTGGAGTGCCCAGGCGCGAGTTAGCTACGATGTTCTAAGCGACATAGTCGAGGCCTACCAAGGGAGAGAAGCGTTGAGCCATCTGTTCTTCTTGGCTGCAGGATTAGAATCCATGGTTTTGGGTGAGGATCAGATTCTTGGTCAAGTGCGCATTGCTTATGTGAAGGCTAAGAAGCTTGGGACGGTTGGATCGGTCCTTGACAAGGTTTGTATGAAAGCCATAAACGCGGGCAGACGCGTCAGGACTGAAACTAAGATCAATGAAGGGTCGGTTTCAATAAGCTCGGCAGCGGTTGACCTCGCGGCTAAAGAGCTTGGGCAGCTAAACTCGGCTAGCGCCTTGGTGATTGGTGCAGGAGAAGCAGGGGCGATTGCTGCTGAAACACTCGAGAGACGCGGAACCAAGAACATAGTGATTGCCAATCGAACGTACAGCAAAGGTTTAGAATTGGCTTCAAAAGTTTCTGGGAAGCCGATAAAATTCGATCGCGTAATCGACACGATTCCAAGGATGGATTTAGTTATTTCAGCCGTCTCTGTTAGCGAGCCGATTTTGAAGAAGGTACAGATAGAAAAAGCGCTAGCTAGTAGCAACCACTCGGAGAAACTCGTCTTTATAGACATTTCGCAGCCTCGGTCCATCGAGGAAAAGGTGGGTCTAATTGACGGGGTCACGCTTAGGAACATCGATGATTTGGAGAAGGTTGTTGAAGAGAACATTAGGAATCGGCAGGCTGAGGCTGAAAAAGCTAAAGAAGTTGTCTTTGAGGAATTGGGAAGGCTTGAGTTGCAGCTTTCGAGATTTCTGGTGGAGCCTTTGGTTTCAAAAATCTATAATAAGGTTGAGGAGATAAGACGGAAAGAGTTCGGGAGAGCTGTCGGCAAAATGCGGGAGTCGGACGAGAGAAAGCTGGCGATAATGGATAGATTCTCAAAAGAATTGATTGAGAGAATCCTGCAAATACCGATTGAGCAGTTGCGAAGCGCTACCCTCAGTAATGATGCAGCGTTGTTATCCTCGGCCGAGAAACTCTTCCAAGTAAAACCCGAAAAGAGTGAGAAAAATGCCTAAATCCGAGAAACTCTTCGAACAGGCTAAAAAGAAGATACCTGGGGGGGTAAACAGTCCTGTCCGGGCCTTTCAGCCCTACCCGTTTTTCACGGAGTACGCGAAGGGCTCGCACATAGTTGATGTTGATGGTAATGATTACGTAGACTATTGTATGGGCTATGGTCCGCTTATTCTTGGGCATGCGCAGCCGCAAATCGTGAAGGCAGTTAGAGATCAGCTTGAGAAGGGAACTCTTTATGGAACGCCGACGGAGCAGGAGGTGAAACTTGCCGAGCTGATATGCGGGCTTGTACCGTCTGCTGAGATGGTTCGCCTCGTAAACACAGGAACCGAGGCTACGATGAGCGCGATAAGAGCTGCTAGAGGCTTCACTGGAAGAAAGAAGATTGTCAAGTTTGAAGGGTGCTATCACGGGGCTCATGATTGTGTGCTAGTAAAGGCTGGTTCGGGAGCGACGACTTTTGGTATGCCCAATTCGCTAGGAATACCCGAAGAGGCTACGCAAAACACGTTGGTTGTCCCGTACAATGACGTTGAAAAGTTTAAGGAGATTGTGAGAGCGGAAAAAAAGAATCTGGCCGCGGTTATTGTTGAGCCTGTGCTTGGAAACATCGGCGTGGTTCCTCCCAAGGAAGGGTTCTTGGAAACGTTACGAGAGCTAACTGAGAAATACAGCGCAGTTCTGATTTTTGATGAGGTAATCACCGGGTTTAGACTTTCACTCGGGGGCGCTCAGGAGTATTATGGAATAAAACCTGATATGACGACGCTTGGAAAAATACTGGGCGCAGGTTTTCCGATGGCCGCGTACTGTGGTCGAGAGGACATCATGCGAATGATCGCGCCTTCTGGAAAAGTCTACCAGGCTGGCACTTTTAGCGGTAATCCTGTATCTGTTTCAGCAAGCCTAGCAATCCTCAATCTGCTGAGAAAGAAGGGAACGGGTTTCTATTCGGAAATGGAAAACAAATGCATGAGTATAGTGAATCCGCTCAGAGCAGTTTTAGATGAGTTGGATTTGAAGTTACAGATTAACCATGTTGCTTCTATGTTTCAAATGTTTTTCACAGAGCATCCCGTTTATGACTATGCGACTGTAAAGACGGCGGATGGCACAAGGTTCATGGAGTTCCACAAGAAACTGCTAGACCTAGGCGTCTTTTTGCCCCCGTCTCAATTCGAGACTTGCTTCCTTTCTGAGGCGCACACCAACTCGGACATAAGAAGAACGGTTGAAAGCTTCAGATCCGCCCTTTCGGCATAGATACTGTGAACTCAGGTCTCTTTAGGGAGAGCTTGTTACACAAGTTCCTTCAATGAGTATCCGTGTAACTGAGAGTGAAAAGCTTTGAAAATTGCTTTTGTAGATGAAGACCTCTCTCCAAGAACTGGGTCTAGACGCTTTACATACGAAGTATCACGTCATCTGCAAGAGCTTGGGAATCAAGTCAGGATTTTGACGACTAAGATTGACAGGAATACGTGTTTCAAAGAATATCTTTCCTTGCCCTTCGAGGTGATATCTGGGAAGCAACCTTCTGGAGGGAGATTTCAAGCGTCTCTTCAACGTCCAAAGCGAAATTCACTTATCGAAATGGCCAACGACTTTCACTATTATTACTGGAAGCAGACACAAATGGCGATTAAGATAAGCGAAAAAATCGCAGATGAACAGTGCGACGTTGCTATGCTCCATTATCATGGCGAACATTGGCTGTTGCCGTTCTTCTATCACTTACGTGAGGCAACGGGAGTTGTCTATTTGAACGTGGTTCCGCCAATGCCTCGTCCGAGAGCGCTGCCTTTTCAGGAATTGACCCTTCGCAGGAGAATAGTGGACAGGCTTCTGGATTTGCCTCCTGTGGGAGGATGGAAAAAGCGAAGCTTCAAAAGACTCTCGATGTTCCTCACACCCAGTAAATTCCAACTTGAACAAGCCAGAAAGGCAGGAATAATCAGACAGAAAAAAGCTTCGGTTGTGCCACTGGGAGTCAACCATTCAGAGTTTTATCCTACGGACGAGGAGGAGCATTATGCTCTCTACATGGGCAGAATCCATCCTCACAAATCGCTTGAACTTGCCATACTTTCGATGAAAAACACTCCCGAAGACTATTCTCTCATAATCGCAGGAGATATCGAGGGACATAATTTATGGTACAAGGACAAGCTCGTCAGCCTTGCAGACAAGACGAATGTTTCAAGCAGGTTGAAGATTGTTTTGTCTCCTTCTGATTCTCAGGTAGTTGAATTAATGCAAAGATGTTCTGCTTTTCTGTTTCCGAGCACGATTGATACTTTTGGATTAGTTGTCCTTGAAGCAATGGCGTGCGGCAAGCCAATAGTAGCCTGTAACAGGGGTGGAGTTCCTGAGATAGTTGGCGATGCCGGTTTCCTACTTGAGCCGAATCCTGGTCAGTGGCAGGAAGTTGTCAGCCGGTTGCTATGCGATGCCGAGCTTAGAGTGAGAATGGGCAAGAAAGCCTCAAAGCGATCTGAAAAATTCTCGTGGGGAAGCACAACTCGCCGATTGGTTCTGGCTCTCAGCAATTTGAGTTCTAAATATATTCCATCTGTAAAGACTCCGTCTAATATTCCTCTTCCCGATATGCCTGACCATTAGAACGTTAGTTTCGGTTGTCATCAAAATTACAATATACTAAGAGGTAAGTCCAGAAGGCGTTGACTTGGATAAGAATACTCAAGTCAGTGTTCATCCCTCACGTAATGCGAAGTTGGTGAACTACGTTGGATGGACAGGCCACAGAAACATTGGCGATGAAGCTCTATATGACGTGATACAGAAGGTTTTTAGTCCATATGAGCTCGTCCCAACCACGAATTCTTTAGCTCGTGCGCGCCCTCAACTATGCTCTGGAGTAACCCTTTTTGGAGGAGGAACACTCTTGCCAAGATGGGCGGCATCCGTAATGCCGAACAGGTTTAACTATGCATACGGTGTGGGTGTCGTTGATCCGGACTTCTATCGGTATCAGTACGGAACGCATGACATGACTGTATACGACCTTGCAGTCCAAAAGACCAGAAAATTCAATTTCAGACTATTGGGTGTGCGAGGCGCAAGGTCGAAGAAGCTTCTTGATAGTTGGGGAATCAAGTCATTCATAGTCGGAGACCCCTGTCTATTGCTGAGACCGAGTTCGCTCCTGAAAAAGAGGGAGGATCTAGTAGCTATTAGTGTAGGCTCCTCAGAACCCTACGAGCCAGTGTGGGGAAAAACAGAGGATGTTGCCAGAGAGGTTTCAAAGCTATGCTCAATCTTGACAAAAAAGGGTTACACTCTAGTTTTGGTGCCTTTCAGCGATGTTGACATGCCACACATTCAACGGGTGGCAGAAGAAACTGGACTGCCGATTTTCGAAGGGTACGAAAACATACAATCATTGCTTGACTTTGTTTCCACGTGTCATATTCTGGTTGGGCAGAGGTTACA
>DATKKK010000019.1:0-21222 GCA_035542975.1 Bathyarchaeia archaeon
TTGGAAGAATGGAAAACGGATGTCGAGCATACCTCTCGGTACGAGGAGGAATAAACGTGCCCCTGTTGCTCGGAAGCAGATCAACCTACGTACGCGGCGGGTTTGGAGGATTGGAAGGTAGACAATTAAAAACTGAAGACGTTATCGAAGCATCTAACATGTCTCTTCTTTCAGTTGAATATTCGTTGCCGACAAAACATGTGCTTCAATTTAGAAACCAACTTACAGCGCATGTAGTCTTAGGACCACAAGACGACATGTTCACGGAAAAAGGATTGAACGCTTTTCTGTCAAACCCGTATAAGATAATTTCAGAAGCAGACCGCATGGGTTACAGACTAGAAGGTTCTGTTATAGAACATGTTTCAAAGGCAGACATTGTTTCAGATGCAATCTTGCCCGGTGCAGTTCAGGTTCCTAGAGACGGAAAACCAATCTTGATAATGCGGGATGCGCAAACCACTGGCGGATACCCGAAAATTGCGGTAGTAGTCACTGCTGACGTTGATCTGCTTGGGCAAGCTAAACCAGGTGATGTTATAGAATTTTCCAAAGTGACGGTGAAAGAGGCTCAAGAAAAAACACACGTGTATTATAGGCTGCTTAAAGCATTACGTGGAGCGTTAGAAAGGAAGAGTTTGTAGGTCGTAAACGTTTAAGTCTACGCTCATCTTCTCATGAATGCGTGGTTAGGTTTTATGCAAGCGAATATAGGGGTTCATGAAAAAGGCACGGTTGATTTTCAAGAACTTTTAGCGTCTTTACGGCGAAATCCTAATTTTAGTAAGGCAGGAGCCATCGCTACTTTTATCGGAGTAGTCCGCGGAGACAATTTAAAGAATGAGAAAGTTCAGAAGCTGGAGTTGGAGGCTTACGAAGAAAAGGCAAACGAGACGCTCAAGAACATCTGTAACGATTTGAAGAAGAAGCAGGGAATAGTGGATGTTCAAATTCACCATATGCTAGGCGAGTTTAGTGTAGGTGAAGACCTTGTTTACGTCGTTGTTGCAGGAGCTCACCGCAAAGACGTATTTGCTGTTCTAGAAGAAGCCGTGGAAAGATACAAGAAAGAAGCCCCGATTTTCAAAAAAGAACATGCCGGATCAGAAAAAGGTGAGACACACGCTTACTGGACGAAGGAAAGCGAAGGCGAAGAATAGTATCTATGGAAACTATTTTGAGAAGGGTTATAAGAGCGCCCAAAAAATAATGTAAAAGGAGAAGGTAGAAAAAATGGAGAAAAGAAGCTACACTTGGTTTGAAAGACGCCGCAAAACTAAAGCCTTGGATCTTGCACAGGAGCAAATATCGAAGGCACTGGACACCGTGACGTTGCTCCATGAGGCAACAAAGAGCATTTCAGAAGGAAATAAAAAAGAGGCAACGCAACGCATTGAAACCCTTTTCAAAACAGAAGAAGAAGTTGATAGGCTACGAATGGAAGTTTTCAAAGAATTAAGCAAAGGCGCAGCATTATTCGCTGATTACCGCGAAGACCTGCTTCACCTCGTGAAAAGACTTGACACGCTTGCCGATCACGTAAAAGATGCCGCAAGATGCTGGGAAATGCTTCTGGACACTAAAATTCCGAAAGAATTTGAAGATAACACGGTGCAAATGACCGCAACACTCGTTGAGTGTGCACAAGCCTTACGTGGCAGCATCGAAAAACTAGCTACAAACCCCGCGGAAGCGGTGAAAGGCGCCGAAAAAGTTGATGAAATAGAGCATGACGTCGATACTATCTACTTGAAGACTAAAGCTTCATTTGTGAAATATGGGGAACAGATGAACAGCGGTGCCATGGTAATATTCGATGACCTGATTGAATTTATTGAGCAGGCTTCAGACATGTGCGCTGACACAGCAGATTACATTGTGATACTCGCAACTAGAGAATAAAAGAATGTTACTGGCTCAAATATCAGATGTCCACTGCGGACCAATGCTTTGCAGAGAAAAACTAAGAACAGCTATTAAAGAAATCAATCAAATGCAGCCTGACGCCGTACTAGTCACTGGAGATTTGACGGAAAACGGCCTGATTTCAGAGTTCAGAATGGCTGCAAAAGAACTAAAAACCCTCAAAGCAGAAAAAATAATATACGTCAGCGGAAACCACGATTACCGCTCTACAGGGTATTTGCTTTTCAGAGAGTTCTTCCCGTTTTCTCAAGTAACCGAAACCGATGAAGCCGTAATAGTCGTTCTCAGTTCAGCAAGACCTGATAGAGATGATGGTGAAGTAGGCAACAGACAAAACCTGTGGCTTGAACATACTCTTGAAAAATACAAAGATAAACCCAAAATAGTAGCCATACATCACCACGTGGTTCCGGTTCCTGACACTGGAGCAGATCAAATAACTGTCGTTGATGCAGGTGACGTGTTAAGAAGCCTTACAAAGTCAAAGGCGAACATGGTTCTTTGCGGACACAGACATCGACCGTGGAGATGGAAGATGGAGGACATGCCTGTGGTTCATGCAGGCAGTGTTTCATGTGAGAAGCTGAGAGGCTTCTTCTGCAACTCATACAATGTAGTAACAATTAAGGGCAAAAGAATCGAAGCGAAACTCAAGATTGTTGGCGGAGACTTGGTTGATTTTAGCGAGATTGTTAAAAGGAGAGAGGTTCTGCAAGAATCTGACATTTCACAATATGGCGATTCACTTGCACGTTAACGAAAATTCGGACGTACGGGCTTAAGGTTGTTGAAGACTGCAAGCTAATAGACGAAAGATTTGAATACATCTGCGATATAGATGGAACCAAGCAAAAGTGCCAAAGGCTTTCGTAATCTGTTAATGAGTAAGCTCCAACCCTTTTTGCCTTATGACGTTTTTTCAAACCACATGTAGCTTCTCTTTTCGTAACATATCACCTTAAGCTTATTTTTTCTCCAGTGGCGATGTAAACTATCGCTTCGGCCACGTACGTGGTATGGTCCGCTATTCTCTCGAGGAAAAGCGACACCAGAAGATTGCACATGACGCGTTTATTTTGCTTAGTCGTTTCCACAAGCTGGTCTAGATATGCGAAGTACAGTTTATCTGCTTCTTTTTCGATTTTGGCTAAACTTTTAGCCATTTCTCCATCATTCTGCTTCAGTGCTTGCACGCTTTTGCTGACCATCTCACAAACTGTTTCGACAAGTTTTTGTATTAAATCTGAAGGACTCATGCATTTATCTAATCCTGTCAGCTTTTTGTGGGTGAAAGATATATCCCATGCATACCGACCGTATCTTTCAAAATCATACGCAATCTTCATGTAAGAGTTAATTATTCTCAAATCGGACGCCACTGGTTGATATTTGACTATCAATTCGAAGGCTTTGTTTTCAACTTCCAGACTCATAGTAGTTAGAATATCTGAGAGTTCACGCACGGCCGCGGTTGCGTCTTTTCCATTTATAAACCCTCTAATAGACATGTCTACAGCCTTTTCAGCTACTTCGCCCATTCTATAGACCATAACGGTTAACTGCTCTAAACCTGCATCTAATAGTCTGCTCATAACTTTCACCTAACCAAATTTCCCAGTTATGTATTTTTCTGTTAATTCATCCTTTGGATTCTCGAACACAATAGAGGTGTCGTTGTATTCCACTAGTTGGCCCAAGTACATAAATGCTGTGAAGTCCGAAACACGTGCAGCCTGCTGCATGTTATGAGTGACAATAACTACTGTGTAGTCTCGCTTAAGTGACACGATCAACTCCTCAATCTTGGCGGTGGCGAGGGGATCAAGGGCTGAACAGGGTTCATCCATCAAAATAACCTCAGGCTGCAATGCAATTGCTCTGGCGATACAAAGCCGTTGCTGCTGCCCGCCAGATATACTTGTTCCAGGTTTCTTTAAGTCGTCTTTCACTTCGTCCCATAAAGTTGCCTGCTCAAGAGACTTCCGTACGGTCTCATCGAGGCTTTCGCCTCTTCTAACTCCAGTTAGTTTCAGCCCTGCTGCCACGTTGTCGTAGATGGACATTGTGGGAAACGGGTTCGGCTTCTGGAAGACCATCCCCACTCTTCTGCGAATCAACACTGGGTCAATATCGCTTGCGTAAATGTTCTTCCCGTCGAGAAGCACTTTGCCAGTAATTTTGGCGCTTGGAACCAACTCGTGCATTCGGTTGAGGCACCGAATTAACGTTGATTTTCCACAACCAGAAGGACCGATTATAGCTGTGATGGAGTTGGCTTTTATCAAGAGGTTTATGTCCTTCAAGGCTTGTTTAGCGCCAAACCACGCATTCAAGCCTATGCTCTGCATCTTGCCTGCCAGAACCGGCATAACATCATGATTCTCCTCAACTATTTCGCTTCCGTTCATTCTGTATCTCACCGCGTCAGCCGACCTCTGCTAGCTACTCTAACGCCAATATTAAGGCTCAACACTATTAGAATCAAAATCAATGCTGCACCCCAGCCTTGTGCTTGCACGTTGGAGTAAGGTTGTCGCGCATCTATCCAGATTCTTATCGGAAGAGCATCCATGGGCGCCTTGAAACCTTGGAAGAAATAGCTGTTGCCCAGAATCGTCAGGATTAGTGGTGCGGTTTCGCCTGCAATTCTGGCGACGGCGAGAAGAATCCCTGTGACTAGCCCTGCTCGAGCGGAAGGCAACACAACAAGGAGCGTGGTTTTCCATTTATGAACACCCAGTGCAAGTGCGGCTTCACGAACAGAAGTGGGTACTAGCTTTAGCGACTCCTCCGTGGTTCTCGCTACTATGGGTATCAAGATAAACGAAAGGGCGACTGCCCCTGCTAAAGCAGAATAGGAACCTGTTATACCCAGAACAATGATGCTGAAAGCCGTGATTCCCACCACTATGGAGGGAAATTCTGTAAGCACATTATTAACAGACCTCATTGAGTCAGCGTACCTGTTGTTTCCATACTCAGCTAAGTAAACTCCCGACAGCAAACCTATGGGAATTCCAATGAGACTGGTCAAGCCTATCAGAATTAGAGTTCCTTGTATAGCAGGTCCAATGCCGCCTCCCAACCCACTCCCCGTAAGAAATTGAAGACTTAACTGAGGCGCACCTCTCACGATGACTTCGTAGAGTATACTCAAAAGAGGCACAATGGCGATGATTACGCAAATAAAGCAGAGAACAAAGAAGAGGTGATTCTTGAATTTTCTGAAGACATAACTTCTACTCATCTACTCTACGGCGCCTCCTTTGACCTTTAGAACGCGAGTCACCATTAAATGAGCTCCTATGTTTATGACGAGACTTAACAGAAGCAGAATTAATCCTACGCCTATGTAAGCTGATTTTTCTATGGGCGTAGTGGATTCTAGGAAACCGTTAGCTATGAGAGATGACATCGTCTGACCTGGCTTAAAGAGAGAGGTAGGCATCGCAGAAGGGCCTATAGCGTTGCCTATGACCATTGTTACTGCCATCGTTTCGCCGACAGCTCTACCGAGCCCCAGTATTACTGCGCCGAAGATTCCAGAGCGACCGTAGCTTAGAACCCAGTGCGTTATCACTTCCCATTTTGTCGCTCCGATGCTGTAGGCGCCTTCGCGGATCGAGTCGGGAACCGCGTTGATGATTTCTCTCGAGACGGACGCAACCGTCGGTATAATCATTATTGCTAGGATTACTCCAGCCGTGAAGATGTCAAGACCAAATGGGGTTCCACTAAAAATAGGAACCCAACCTAAGTAAGTGGATATGGGGGTTTCGATGTAGTTTTGCATCCAGATGCGAAGAACGAAAAGACCCCAAAGTCCATATATCACGCTCGGGACGGCCGCTAACAGTTCCACAAGATATGAAACGGGTACCTTCAGGGCTTTTGGCGCCATTTCTACAAGGAAAATTGCTATACCAAGACTCAACGGTACCCCTATGAGGAGGGCGATAGCTGAGGTGACAAGCGTTCCCATGACATAGGGGAGAGCTCCGAATAATTCTCTTCCCTCAACCGGGTTCCATGTTGTTCCAGTAAAAAATTGTATTCCGAACCGCTGTAGGACTGGCAAAGACCCGCTGGTAAGAGTGTAAGCGCTAATTATTAAGATGACAGCTGCAGATGCTGCAATTACAGCAGTCAGGATTTCGAATAGGCTATCACCCGTCAGCTTCTTAGTCATGCAGATCTGCTCGCGAATCATATTGATTGTAATTATGAAAAAAGATTTTTGGTGTTGATGTGTTTAAGGATTAATGCAATCGCTAACTTGTGGGCAGGTGTTCTCCGTTGAACGTTATCGACTGGATGGATGTTTCATCTATTTGCACTACGTTTGACGGAAGTGCCGCATACTCAAGCCCTGAAGCAAGTTGCTGACCGTCGTGTACGACATACCAAAGGAATTGTACTAGCTGTGTTGCCTTATTCTGATCCATTCCCGGGATTACGTTGAGTTCTTGATATACTAGTAGATAGGTGAAGCTTACTATTGGATAGGCCTGTGCATCTGGAGTATTGAGAAGACTCACACTTCCCCAATCTTGGTTGCCTGCCGGTAAACCACCTGAAGCGCCTGACTGAACGGCCTTGGTTGTCGAATCAAGAGACGGTAGGACGTAGTTTCCTGCTGGATTCTTGACTGCTGCAACAGTCATGGAGTTTTCCAATGCATACGCTAACTCGACGTATCCAATGGCATACTGCGTTTGGTTAACGGTACTCGCTACTGCAGCGTTTCCACTTGCACCGAGTCCACCTGGCCACTGAACTGATGTGCCGCTTCCAACATGGCTGGCCCACGTTGAACTTACGTTGCTCAGGTACTTCGTGAATATCCTAGTTGTCCCAGAACTGTCCGATCGATGGACTGTGGTAATGGCGTGGTCTGGAAGAGTTATCCCTGCATTGAGGCTTTGTATCTGAGCATCGTTCCAGTTTGTAATATTGCCAAGGTATATCTTTGCGATAACCTCGCCTGTCAAGTTTAGACCACTTTGAACGCTTGGTAGGTTGTAGGCTAATGTGACGGCGCCGATTGTTTCAGGGATGTGCAGTGCGTTTGTTGCGTTTTGTCTTTGCGAAGCTGTTAAGGGTGCGTCTGAGGCTGCGAAGTCGACTACTTTGTTTGTCAAGGAGGATATTCCTTGCCCGCTGCCGACTCCTTGATAGTTGATTTGTAGATTTGTTTTTATGTCATGTGTGTACTTTGTGATTGTGGCGTTCAAGAATGGTTGCGGGAAAGTTGCTCCTGCACCATTTAGGGTTGTAGATACAGTCTGGCCTGTCTGATAAAGGTAAACGTAACTCGCAATGGCTACTACGATGATGGCGATTGCAACTATTCCTATAGCGATTTTTGTTGTGTTTTTCATTTTTGTACCTCTGTTGAGAGATGAATATCTAACTTTGTTATATAGATATGCTCAATAAACTCTATAGACTATATATTAATCATATTTATACAGAAATACTGTTAGACCTATACAAGAAAACAATAGTCACTCTTACATTTATCAAAAATCTTACCTTTCAGTTTAACCGAATTTTCCAGTTATGTATTTTTCTGTGATCTCACTTTTTGGATTCTCGAACACAGTAGAAGTAACGCCGTATTCCACCAGTTGACCCATGTACATAAATGCTGTGAAGTCCGAAACACGTGCAGCCTGCTGCAAGTTATGTGTTACTATCATAACAGTATACCGCTCTCCGAGTTCCCTAATCAGAGACTCTATTTTAGCTGTTGCCGCAGGATCTAGTGCACTGCAGGGCTCGTCCATGAGTATAACCTCAGGCTCGACCGCCAAAGCTCGTGCAATGCACAGTCGTTGCTGTTGTCCACCTGAAAGACTGAAAGCGCTCTCATTCAATCGATCTTTGACTTCGTCCCAAAGTACTGCTCCTTTCAAGCTTTTCTCCACGATTTCTTTAAGCGCGTTGCCACTGGCTGTCTTGTGTATTCTCGGTCCAAAAGCAACATTTTCAAAAATGGATTTTGGAAACGGGTTGGGTTTTTGAAAGACCATACCAACTTTTCTTCGTAAATCATAAACTACGCTACCTTTAGCGTAAATGTTTACTCCATCAATAATCACTTCGCCTGAAGTGCGGCACTCACTAGTCAGTTCGTTCATTCTGTTGACTGCCCGTATAAGAGTAGTCTTACCGCATCCTGAGGGTCCCATTATGGCTGTTACAGTATTTTCTCGTATTATGAAGCTAACTTCTTTTAGCACATGATTGTTTTTGAACCACACGTTCAAATTTCTTACATCTACGCTAGACATAGTTCTTGTCTCCATGACATGATCCATGAGAAATTGCACGTGCAGATATAGAAGTGCGATAAGAAGTAATGCCAGCTGATTTGCTGTTTAAAGATAACCGCCGAGAGATTTCGACAGAAATTGTTTGAATAATTCTTCCGTCACTTTTTGACACGCCGTTTTTTATGTTTCTTTTCAAATAGCATCCGCCAATGTATCGAAATTGAGGGCATAGAGGATATTCTTTTTCACAATAGAATTGATAAACTATATAGATAAGAGATATATTAATAGTCAACTACGATAATTACAAAAGGTTATTTAGATTGCTGCAATCCAAACTCACCGAAGAAACGCGAAAATTACAATTCACCGGTGGATCAACCTACACACTGTCATTGCCTAAAAGGTGGATCACGCAAAATCAGCTTAAGAGAGGAAGCGTGATAAAACTACGTGAAGAAGAAGGCGGCCTATTATCAATAATACCTGCTGACACAATCATACAAGAACAGAGACTGGACGAAGCTACCATCAGAGTTACACTCAAAGACTCCCCAGACACTGTAGTTAGAAAAGCGGTCTCTGCATACCTCGTGGGCTACAACATGATACACGTAAGGGCCGAAAACCAAAAACAGTTATCTGGAAAACAGAGGCACGAGATAAAAGATTTTTCGCGGCGAATGCTTGTCGGGACCGAAATAGTAACAGACACTCCACAAGAACTAACGCTACAGGTCTTGTTGAGCTATCCTGAACTTTCCGTTCAAAGCGCATTACGAAGAATGAGCATAATAACAGCTTCAATGCACAGAGATGCTATGACCGCTCTAAAAGGACTCGACCACCAGCAAGCTAAAGAAGTGACAACATCGGACAACGAGGTTGACAGATTCAACCTCTACATAGTCAGACAGCTCAAAACCGCAATCCAAAACCCCAGAATAATAAAAGAAATAGGCTTACAAAATGCCCGTGATTGCTTAGGCTACCGCTTAGTAACCAAATCTGTAGAGAGAACCGCAGATCACGCAGCTAACATCGCAGAAAACGTTTTATCACTGAAAAAACGGCTAGAACCTGAAGCAATTGAAAAACTTGAGAAGATGAGTGCTATAGCTATTTCGATGTTTGAAACCGCAATAGAAGCACTTTTCAGGAAAGATTACTCTCTTGCTGAGAGCATAGTTGAAAAAACAAAAGAGGTCATTTTAATTGAAAAAGAGGCTCTTGTTTCTTCTCAAAAGATGGACATTGAAGAGGCACCCTATCTGCGATTAATTATTGAAAGCATTCGCAGAACCGCAGAGTATGCCAGTGACATTGCCGAAATCGTACTCAACCTTACTGTTGAATCGATATTGACGTGAGATAGTGATAAAGAGCCGACTTCTAATAGACCCAATAACAAATCGCTGATTGCTGATGCAATTTTTATCAAGTCAATAACCGTTGCGTGGTCTTATCTGTTGGAGGACTCTTCATCACGATTCTGACTGCTAGTTTACCAACGAAGGTCAGTGGAGTTAATTCAACAGCACAGTCTCGCGCGCACGATGCTTGAGGTTGGGTCGTTTTTCAAGCGCTACCTAGCATCTGCATAGGTTTCTTACTTCTCACATAAGCCAATCAAGCTCGACGCGATCGAAAAGCGATCTATCGATTTCACTTTCTTAGCTCTCCAACTTTGTCGTTCATGCCAGGCACGACCTATCCAAAACGGCAAACCGACGATTGTTAGGGTTGTGACAGCCACAAGCACCAATCCAACCAAGGAGAAGAGACTTAACGGATTAGCCGGGTTCACCACAGTGATAACAACATATGCCGTGTTCTTGTTCCCACCATCGTCAGCAACGGTTAGTGTTACGTTATAGGTTCCTTGAATGGTATATGTATGCGTGAAGCAAGAATCAACAAAGGTCATGCCTTCTCCGTCGTACCATATGTAACTTGTGATTGTTCCATTTAGGGGATCATAACTATCAGTGCCATTGAAAAACACAGACTGCCCTGCTTCAACGTGTTGATATGATGAAACCCCCTCAACTGATATTACCGCGATAGGAGGTGTGACATCTACCACAGTAATCATGGTCGAATCATTGGACATCCTTCCTTCAGAGTCACTGACTGTCAAGTTTACCAAGTGTACTCCCGACATAAGAAAAGCATACGATACCACTTTTCCATAGAGTTCGATTGATTTTCCATCAGTGAATCTCCAGATGAAATTCAGATTTGTATCATTCGAATGAGTTCCTGAGCCGTTCAGGATTGTTGAAGTACCTTGGATTACTGACTGGTCAGGACCGGCATCGGCCCTAATTCCTTTGTCGCTCCCCAAGGTTACTGTTGCACCGCTCATTTGATGAGCGATTTGGGGATGCGTCCCATTACTCAGTCGAGGAGCCTGCAAGACTTCGTTGTCCAGAGTTATTGGACTCATGAATGTTTCCTTGTCTACTCTGAAGACAAGTGTCGCAAGGGTTCCATTTCCACTTACCTCGACAGCTGACGTAAAAGTGTCTGAAATCTCTGTTATCGTGCCGTTCTTGGCGGGCGAAGACAGGAAAAGGGTGCTGCCAGCACTTCTCATGAATGGACCCTCAACGGGCCGTTTGACCAGACTCAGGACGTCTTGCTCCCATGTTATTCTGGTCTTCCAGGACCATAGGTTCTCCACGTTTGCTATCGTGATGTTGAGGGTTAAATTCTGCCCTATGTTCTGCGCTGTGTAGCTTGAGGGTGCCAAGGCCAATATCGTGTCTTCGGCTTTGACAGAAGAAGAGGATGTAAAGAGGATCAAAGAAAGCGATAAGACACAGCAAACAATCGCAGCATTTTCGATTATGACTGTTTTATGCAACTTCATGATTGTCAGTCCTAACAAGCAATGTGGAATTCTGAAAGACAAACAAACTGTAGGTTTTGTGTCTTTTGGTCAAATTCCGCTCTCGGGTTGAAACTACCTCCGAGTCTAGTGGATAATATGTATCTAGTAATGGGCTTGAAGTACGATTTTCGAAATCTTCTTTCGCCATTAGCAAAAGAGAAATTCCTCCTATAAACAGACAAAAGAAAAAAAGGAAAAAAAGGGTTAAGGCCAGTGCTGGCCATATCGACCTGTGCATGTGACAACGTCCAGTATGGTGATTTTGCCATCGCCGTTAAGGTCAGCATTTGGATTGAATCCTGGTTCGCCTTGCTTGCTGCCGTATATTCCGGTGATTCCCACTACGTCCAAGATCGTGACTTTGAAGTCTCCGTTCACGTCGCCTACTATTGTGGTTATCACTGTTGCGCCTAAATGAGTGTGTGCAATGTAATTATGAGGTTGAGAGGTGTCCAGCAGAATGGTGGATACCAAGTTCACTGTTGTTGTACCGTAAGCGGTGGCATTTAAGACTTGGAATGTCAGATACGTCAAAGTTCCGTTGCCGCTAGCACTTGTTGAGCCTAGGATCGTGGATGACATCTCTGGAATTATGCCGCTTGTCCGATTAATTGGTGCAAACAAGAATAGTGTTGTTCCTGCACTTTTCAGAAATGGGCCTTCAATTGGGTTTCTAGTCAGATTAAGAACTGCAGGATCCCATGCGATTTCCGCTTTCCAGCTCCAAAGATTTGTCACTCCGGTCACGGTTAGCGTCAGGTTGAAGGTAGTTTTCGATGTTGAAACAACTACTGTGCTTGGTGTCAGACTCAGAGAGGGCGTAGTAGCGCTTGCATGGGGCGCTGAAGCCATCAAAGGTAGCAACACAAGCATGGCAGTCGCGACAACTATTATGGCTCTTTTGTTCATTCAGATTCCTCCTTATGCACCGCTCCAATAGGCTGTGTAGCTGTTCACGAACGCGGTCGTGTCAACGAAGGTGAGCATACCGTCACCATTCCAATCGCAGAGCGGAGTAACATATCCTGGTGTATTGGCAGTTGCGAATGCATCACAGTAGAATACGATGTCTTCATATGTGACTTTCTGGTCAGGATAGTTGTGCTGTTGAGGGGGGCAAGCATCTGTTCCGAGAACAGTTGGATTGACATTAGTGGCATTGGTAAAGTCACCCCATGGCAACCTTATGTAGCCTTCCTGGTCAACCCATTGTGGGTTGCCTCTAATATAGGCGATCCAAGCGAGAATCTCTGGGTCTGTTGGCAGATTTGTCGTCGCATACCATAGGAATCTGTATGGTAAATACGAGCCGTCCAGCACATGTGCCTTAGATGGGGCCACATATTGGCCATTATAGAATAGGCTGATCGGTTGAACTCCACCAAGGTGAAGAAAGCCCATGCCGAAGTAGGCTATGTACCATGCGCCACCCGGGCTGGACATCAAGTTCCATATGTCTTGATTCTCTGTCTCCACTGTGGCGTTCGCAACAATGTTGGATGTAGACCTGCCGAAGGGTGTAAGGAAGAAGTTCTTAAAGCAATCTGCTGTTCCTGATGTTGAAACTCTTACTGCTACGTGAATTGGCGTGCTTACTGGGATAGCTGGGTTAACCGTGTGCCAGTCCGTGATTAGTCCACAGAAGATGTCTGAAACATTCTTTGGAGTAAGCTGCGTAACCAAGTTCCCCGGGTACTGACCCGTAGCATTGTTAACGATTATGGCTACACTGTCTACACCGATTTGCCAAATCCTCATGTTTGGCAGAGCTAATACGTTAGCGGCTGAAGGAAACTTGGATGCTGCAGATATGTCTACAACTCCGTTTGTCAAATCTGTGAATCCTTGACCGCTCCCTCCGTCGGCGACGTTAGGTGTACTTGTCGTTGCGGGTGCGAACATTGTGTTGTACCAAGCTGCAAAGCCCACTGCCGCATCGTTGCTGATTGGCAGCACTGTTGTTGATCCGCTTGTGTACAGTGTTCCAGGGTGAATAAGCGCAGCATTTCCAGATTTTATTGCTGAACTCAAAGTAACAAGCATTAGTCCTGCAATGATCACTGTTGTCAGTCGTCTTTTTGACACAAGTAACTTCATTTTTCATTCTCTCCTTTTTCAATGTTTTCTTTTTTGAACGAGAATCATCCCGTTCTGAGGAACAGCTAGACGAAGAGCAATATCTCTCTTCTCCAAATAGTATACCGACCCTCATTTAGTGCTATAGAGTCTATGGCGACATACCGAGCACGTACACGAATATCCGAAATAATCTGCAGAAAAAAATAGATTAAATAGACTACATAGGCAATTCATAACTACTCCATGAGGATGACAAAATAGGTTAGAGATCAGAGGAAGAAACAGCCTTGAAAACGGGCAGAGTCTTTGAGAAAATCGTTGAAACCCTTCTTCTTATGTGTGCGGTTTCTTCCGTGCTGATAGTTTTTCTATTAGTTGGATATGTAGCTTGGCAAGGTTTCCCTCAAGTCGTGAGTTGGTCTCTCCATGGTTTCGGCATGACGTGGAGCTTCGACCCAGATAACGTTGCGTCTTCCGACTTCGGCATAATCCGCACGCTTTTCAGCACAATATATGTAGGGTTGGGAGCCGTTGCAATTGCTGTGCTCATAGGTCTCCCAACTGCTATATACATCGCAGAATTCTCAGGGCCCAAGATTCGCAATATGATAAAACCAAGCATGGAAACTCTTGCCGGCATGCCCTCGGTAGTGATGGGATATTTCGGATTCTTCTACATTTGCCCCTTGATATTCTCATATTTCGGAGAAGGGGGCAAGATCACGAATGGACAAGGCGTCTTAGCTGCTTGGATGATCCTGGCAACAATGGCTTTGCCTTTCATAGTAAGCATTTCCGAAGATGCGATCAGGGCTGTTCCAAACTCTTACAGAGAAGCCGCCCAAGGACTTGGCGCGACCAGATGGCAGACAACGTTGCACGTTATTCTACCTGAAGCAAAGTCAGGCATAATGACTGCTGTTCTTCTGGCTCTCGGGAGTGCTCTTGGAGAAACGATGGCCGTAATAATGGTAATAGGACCTAACCTTAATCCTCCAATTACATTGGATCCAAGACCGATCTCGAATGTTCTGACTACGTTAATTGCTCAAAATGTGGGTCAAGACTCATCTGGAACTGGTCCTCTAAATTCAGCTCTGTATGGAGTTGGATTCATCCTGTTTGTGCTAGTTGGAATTCTTAACATTGCAGTTACGATGCTCGTAAGGGAGCGCAAGCAAAAATGAAAACCAACCTTGCAGAGCTGGGCGCCTATCTTAGATCTCACAAGAATGGAAATCTCGCGGCAGGTTTGCTGGTCTGCGTTTGCGGTGGAATAGTTGCGGCATACGGAATATTAATGGTGATTGAGACTCTGATCTACAGTATTTCGGGTTCTCAGTTTTGGGGTATACTGCCTTTCAGTAGCCCTGAAGCTAGCTTTGTGTTGTCACTGTTTTTTGTCTTGGCTGCAATTTCACTTTTTGTCGATGGGTACCTATTGACAGAGTCGCATTATGGCGGAGTCATCCTAGCAAGTATTTTCTCGGTTCTCTCATTCTCTCTTCTTTTTCTCGGAGTTGCAAATCCAATTCTCGTAGGGGCAGTAGGGATTTTTTGTGCAATTGGAGGAGTTATTGGATTTCTGGAACAAAGAAAGACCCACATCCCAAGAATTAGTGATTCGGTAATTGAAGAGAAAGTAATAAAACTCTATCTTAGGCTTTCGGGACTAGTAGGTGTTGGAATTCTATTCTCCATAATCACTATCATATCGGCCCGTGGAATCCCTTACGTCACATGGGATTTTCTCACACAACCGTTTCCTTGGGCATATGCTACAGACATAATCGAGGGAGTCAAATCTGGAGTTATAGGAATTGGACCACAAATTGCGGGATCACTACTCATGTGCGGTCTCTGCGAGTTAATATCCATTCCGCTTGGTTTAGGATCCGCGATCTACCTATCCGAATATTCCCCACAAAACTTTTTCACTCAGATTATACACTTCTTCGTCGAAACTCTTGCAGGCGTCCCGTCGGTAATATTGGGGTTGTTCGGCTTCACTTTTTTCCGTCTTGAATTTGGTTGGGCACAAAGGAGCCTTCTAGGAGGAGCCATCTGTCTTGCGCTCATGATACTCCCATGGAATATCAGAGTTGCCGAAGAGGCCATCAAGACAGTGTCAACAGGTTTCAAAGAGGCTGCGTACGCTCTGGGATCAACCAAATTGCAGACGATCAGACGTGTCATCCTCGAAGCGGCAGCCCCTGGGATTCTAACAGGAGTTATCTTGGGATTCGGAGCCGCGTTCGGCGAAGCAGCTGTTCCACTCCTAGCAGGGGGGGATCTAACCGCAAACTGGCCGAGTCATCTAACTCTGACACAATCAGATATTCCAACATTGCCAGTGTGGATCTACAGCGCCTATAAGAACTTAATGATTGGTCAAAGCGTTACTGCTGGTGGCTGGAAAGAACAAAACGTGGCTTACGCAGGAGCATTCGTGCTTTTAGTCATCTTCTTGGCCGTAACGATAACTGCGTTGTTGATCAGAAACCGTCTCAGCAAGAAACTAGTAGGTGCGTGACACAATCACCGATGGATTTTGATAAAATGGTAAGACATCAAACTGAACTTAGCCATTTTACACAAGTGAAATTAAAGCTTGCGTTTGTGATGCTGATCATCGCCGGATCAGCGATGCTAATCGGAGGGCTAATCTTATTACTTTTGGATCTTACCACTGCCGAATCTAGCAGTTTGCGCAGTATTGTTCTCTTCTCAGTTGAGGCCATCGAGCAGACTGCCGGTTTCCCACTCCCAACATACGAGTTCGTGAATAATAGCATCTCCGCTGTCGGACTTGCAGCGTTAACCGTTGGTCTGGATCTGCTCCTACTGAGCATCGGTCTACTCGTTCGGAGTAGAATGGCTCTCTGGATTGCCATGATAATATTCACTTTAGCGGCATTCTTTGACTTCACGACCTTTCTTCTAGAGGGAGTTATAGGCGCTCCACTATCACCGATTGGAACTCTAATCAACGGATTAGTAGTAGGTGTTCTCATGAAGAATCGAAAATGGTTCACCACAGAGTTTGGCGCAACCGGTCAGTCTCACAAGACTCGGAGGAAGTCCTGGCTTGCACGCTCGGTCTGATGCTGGGAAGACAAAACTGAGGTTTGATCAAGGAACCGCTGCCTTATGGTGCAAGAGGTTTTGAGAGTGCGCGCTATCAACGTTCGCGGTCCAAACGACAACTCAACATAGAATAACGTTAAACCGACTTTATGCTTCTTAATAGTCTTCTATAGTCTCAATAGACTATATGGACAAGTGCTTTAACCGACGCAGCATACTACGACGAACAGGTGAGCAAAATGAAGGTCAGCGTTCTCTGGATCGTTGCCTCAATAGTGTGTTTGAGCTTGGTTGGACTCGTTAGATGCGACAGTTTGCCAGTAATAGCGATTGACCCGCCTGCGGTGAATCTTTCACAACCGGACATCGGTAATAATTTCGATATTACGATAAACATATCAAACGTTGCAAACCTTCATGCATGGAAGGTACGCCTCACCTGGAATTCGAGTGTCCTGAACTTCAGCCAAGTACTTGAAGGGCCATTCCTGCAAAGTGGAGGTGACCCCACGCTTTTCCTAGCATCTCCTCATGCGATAAACGGATCCCTGAAAGAAATATCGGACTCGATCCTGACTAATTCAAGTGTAGCTGGAAGTGGTGTTCTCGCCACTGTCACTTTCAAAGTTCTTTCAGAGGGTCAGTCAGACATACATCTCAACGAAACTGTATTACTCCAACGAATGGTTGGTGGGATACAACCAGAAATAAATGCCACCGTTATGGATGGATACGTGAACATTATCCCCGAATTTCCAAACCTAGCAATATTGGTGATTATGTGTGGCGCGATCACAGCAGTGGCAGTTCTGGTCAAAAAGCGGGCCAGATCCCGCGTGCTGATCGATCAAATGAACGCCTGTCGATAGTGCTCAAATTATGCCGACCGTTACAGCGTGACCTATTGGATAGCCCAACCTGCCCGATGGTGATTCCCTTTAACACTACGAGTATCTTCTAGTCAAGGCGCGCGCTACATATTGGTGAGAACTCGTTACTTGTTGGAAGAAGGAATTGAATAAAGCAGGTCATCGAGATGCATTCTCCATAGAGAGTAGGTCTTAGGATATCTGGATTCTGCAAGTTTAAGGAAGCGCGCGTTGCGTTATGTCGTCACCATTTATCGCAGTGAATCTTTTCTCTTAAGCAGATAGTTTTCTGTTTGATGAAGTAGTCGGTTGGGTAGCCTATGGGAATTACAGCTGCAACCTCGTAATCTTGGGGTACGTCTAGTATTTTCTTGAGGAAAGAAGTTTCATGGGGTATGTAGGTCACGCCGTACAATCCTTCTGCTGCCATGCCTAAAAGTATATTCTCGATGCAAGCCCAGACAGAGGCGAAATCGTTCAGTTCATAGAGTGTTCTGCATTCTTGCAGGGGTTTCTTCATTCTGAAGCATACTATCAACAATTCAGGCGAACTGATCAACATTCTCTTTTGGACTGGCAACGACTTGAGGTACATCTCTTTTTGCAGATTGTCTATCATGCCTTCAGTTGTTCTTTCCAGTTCTGTCTGGCTCGTGACATTCTCTGCCTTTGCACCCGACTCAACAACTCTTCTTCTCTGCTCGAAATCTCTAACGAAAATGAATTCCCATTCCCTCAAATGGTTGTGCGAAGGAGCCTTCAGCCCAGCCTCCAAAACTCTCTGAAGCTTTTCTTCCTCTACAGGTTCTTGTTGAAACTCCCTCACACTTCGCCTTTTCCCGACAACTTCATAAAAATCCAAACGTTACCACCTTCGAATCCTGGCCATCAAGAGAACTTGAGCGTGACTCATAAACCTAACTCGCGCCCTGAAACAATGGACTTGAAATGATTAGATCTGCGGTTGCACGATTACATGCAGTCGGCACATTGTACAAGACTGCTATTCTGAGAAGTGCTTTTACGTCCACATCGTGAGGGTGAGCTTGAAGAGGATCCCAGAAGAAAATCAGGTAGTCCAGCTTGCCATTGGCAATAAGAGCACCTAATTCCATGTCCCCTCCATAAGGGCCGCTTTTGAGCAGAGTGACTTTTAGCCCTGTTCTGTCGATGATTTTCTGGCCTGTGCTTCCAGTTGCATACAAGTCATGCGAAGATAGTGTTCCTTTGTTGAAAGCTATCCATTCTACTAGGTCATCTTTCTTATTATCGTGCCCTACGAGGCCAATTCTCTTTGGGTTTACGTTCTCACTTCCGATCCTTGTGTGCATTTTGGTTGCCTTAAACCTTTTCGTGAACATTGCACGCTCGCGCTAGTCTCACCAGTAACTTGCTGCCTTGTAGGAAGAATTGTAGTTTGGCTGAGCGCGCGCTATTGATTAGACGGTTTCTTTTCTATAGAGAATAGTGAGCCCACTATATACTATTTGGGATTGGTACATTAACTGCTTTGTTACCATTAGGAGTAGGTGATAGCCAATGGAAGACAAAAAGTACAGTAGAAGAGAACAGAAGAATAAAACGTCAAAGAACCATGAACCATGGTACTTTACGCATATGTAGGATGGGAAAACAATTCGTATCTGGATGGCGTGTCGAAAAATGAGAAGAACAGAAAAAGAAAGAATCATATCTCATCAAAAAACGGACATAAACATTCTCGACTGGTTGCTGGCTATAGATTTTGATGTAGGTCAGACGGGTGGAGAACCAAATCGATGAGACAAGAAAGATGTACCCTTTTGCTCAAGGCTGAGAACGATTCGAAAGCACCCATGTGCTACTACTGCAGATCAAGTATTGCACCTGGAGAGGAAGTCATAAGTAGAGAGCAAAGACTGTATCATCGCAAATGCTTTAACCATCTTTTCACTTTAACCTCAAAATGCCTAACTTGCAGAAAAGCTACAAAATGTCTCAAGCAAAACTACCTAACATGATGTGATGACATAGAAATCTATGAAAGCGCGCGATTTTCAGTGTTGCGACAAGATTCAAAATTGCTATATAGACTATGGGAGCCTATAGAGTCTATTTTCGTAGGGTTTAATCATCTCTTTGCTTCACAATAAGAGTGGAGGGAAGAATCTGTGAACAAGAAAGTCTCGCTTTTTGAGTATGAAATACCTCTTCGTCGCAAACCCCAACCAATGCATGTCGATTCGTCGAAGAAGCGAGCGCGCTGAACGGAAATATTCTCAGCCGTTACGTAGAGATAAATAAGCGCGCTGTGTAGTCCTGTTTTAGCTTAAGGATTAAGGAAATGAGTCGAACCACCTTACATTATTGATGTCGATAGTCGGAAGACTGCTATCCTCTCACTTCGGTCTTTAGAATAGCTTACACGTACAATGCTAGGGCAGGTTTGTACAAGAGAACCGTATGAGCATTTACATTTTCGACAAGAGAATAGTGTTGTAAGGGTCGTCGGCGACCTGCGGAAAAGGCGTGTGTTTATTGTTTTTCACGAGGTCGCGGTCTTTGTTTTTTGTGAAGGTACCCACAAGAGTTGCTGAAACACCGTTTCTGTGCATTATTTCCTCGATTTTGTCTTTGGCTTCTGCGTCTACAGCAGCTATGATTGTGCCCGTGGAAGACATCGATAAGAATTGTTCATCCGAAAGCGCAAAGCTTTCTTGTAGCATTCTAGCCTCAGGAGTGATGGGTATATCCTCGATTTTCACGTTGAAACCTACTCCTGACGCTTCTGCCATCTCGTTGAGAGCTGACACTAGCCCGCCTTCAGTAGCATCATGCATCGCATGGACGCCGCCTGCTTCGGCGAGCTGCAATGCTTCTTTCACGCAACTTTGCATGTAAACGAGCTGTGCTAATCTTTTTACTTGCTCGATCCCGAAGAGCCTCTGCGCCAACACTTTATGTGTCAACGAGAAGTTAACAAGCGTCTCTAAACCCAGTGTTTTCGTACATAAGATGAGATCTCTTGGCTTGGCGTCTCCAGGCGTAATCAGCTTTTCTGGATCTACAGTGCCATATGCTGTGCAAACTCCAATCAGCTTCGAAAAATCGTCATAAGTGCCAGTATGTCCTGTAGTGATCGCCATGCCCAGTTCGTCAGCGGCGCCACACGCTTGCTTCATCACTGCCTGGAAAGCTTGAGGCTTGGTTGGTAGTGGTCCGAGGAGATTGATACTGCAGAACTCTGGTTTTGCCCCAAACAGCGCTACATCTGATGCGGCGTAGTGGATTAGTAGCCATCCGAACCATTCTTCTGGAACGCCCATGCACGGGTCGGTGGAAACTACGACGTACTTGTTGCCTAAGCGATGCACACCTGAATCGTAGCCTGGCATGGGAGGCACTATGACTCGCGGGTCTTTCTTTATGCAGCTTAGAAGTTTTTGCAGTTCTTCTCTAGTGAGTTTTCCCAATTTTTTTCCTCAGTTCAGAAATGGTACTCCAAGGTTCTTCTTCTTACAAGAATTGCTAGGAATATGGCGCTGATTATGAATTCCACGGTAAGAAAGCTACCGTTGTAGACCGCTGGATAAATGTATTGTCCGTATCCTTCGGGAAATGTGTAAACATAGTACCAAACGAACACTCCGACAAAGTAGTGCACGAGGAACCTGAGGAAGACGCTCACGGCGGCGCCTGCTGTTGCAAAGCTGACTGTTTTTTTATAAAACATTCCCGTCAACCCAATTAAGCCAAAAGCAACTGGGTACTCGAGAACTGCTTGCAGAGGCGTTGCAATCACCGCTGCGGCGCCGAGAAAGAGGACATCGATGAACAGTGCAAGAATGCCGAAGACTATTCCAGTTATGACGCCGACTCGGACTCCTCTTCTAAGCGATAGCCACATCGTAGGAACCATGCTACCCAGAGTTACAGAGCCTCCATAGGGCAAGGTGAAAGGTCGAATCATGTACAGGACTGCTGAAAGTGCCGAAAAAACGACAATTTCAGCGAGAATTTTGGTCTGGAATATCGTATTGGTTTTTTGCATGCTTTTTCCCTCCGCCAGTATTGTCTGGTTCAGGTTCTAAGGGTCGACAGCATTTCA
>DATKKK010000020.1:0-13185 GCA_035542975.1 Bathyarchaeia archaeon
GGTTTGCATCGAAACGTTGGAACGAATAGGAGCATCTGGCGTCCCAATAATAACCGTGCTGAACAAAATTGACCTACTGTCAGAAGAGGAAATTAACAAAAAAATCGAAGCCCTCAAAGAAAAGGCGTTGACGCTAATACCGATATCCGCGCTCTGCAAAATTAACCTTGAAACATTAAAACAAAAAATGCTTGAAGCTTTCAGAAACTACGTTCAAGCTTCATTCACTATCCCATTATCAAGCGAAACTATGTCGTTCCTCTCTTGGGTGTTCAAAAATGCTAACGTGCAAACAATAAAATACGGAGAAAACTCGGCTGAAGTAGTTTTTGAATCAAGCCCCACGGTTGCTGAGAAGATAAAAAGTCGCGTGGAACGATTCAACGGAAAAATTGAAAACCTGAGCCGAGAGGAGAAGCATGCCTAGAGCCGTAGTTCTACGATGGGGTCACAGACCTCAAAGGGACACTAGACTTACAACACACGTGGCGTTGACTGCACGTGCCCTAGGAGCCGCAGGCATAATATTGTCAGACATTGAAGACAAGAAGATAAAGGAAACTATTGGAAAAATCACGAGCAACTGGGGTGGTCCATTCTTTTTTGAAATGGGAACTGACTGGAGGAAAGCTGTAAAGAAATGGAAGGCAGTAGGCGGAATTGTTGTCCATTTGACTGCTTATGGCGAAAATATTGAAACAAGCGATGTATTACGTAGAATTAAGGCGCTGGGGAAGGATGTTCTAGTTGTTGTTGGAAGCCAGAAGGTTCCACGAGAATTCTTTTCCGAGGAAGTATCTGATTTTAACGTTGCAGTAGGGAATCAGCCGCACTCAGAATGTGCAAGCTTGGCAGTTTTCCTCGATCGTTTTTGGGAAGGGAAAACACTAGCGAAAAGCTTTGAGAACGCAAAGGTAGAGATAATTCCACGGAAAAGGGGCAAAAAGATCGTAGAAAAACATTAATTCTGATGCGGAACTTGGTAAAGAGATTTAAATTAACGTTTACAAGTATATATATTAGAGAACACTGCAGTATGTAGGCAAAAATGGTTACTATGTTGTCTAATTTAGATGACGCAACACTACTCAAGGTTGCCACAGCCTTAGGCGACGAAGAAGCCGTAAAACTGATTGAGATACTCAAAAACCCAGACGAGATTACAGATGATGAGATAGCGAATAAAACGGGCATAAGATTAAACTCTGTTCGCAAAATCCTCTACAGGCTGTATGACCATTCACTAGTCAGCCTTCGAAGAACCCGCGACCCAAAAACAGGCTGGTTCATCTTTCACTGGAAACTGCAACCTGACCAACTGGAAGGCTTCATATTAAGCCAGAAACGTCGAGTGCTAGAAAAACTTAATACTAGATTGGAGTTCGAGAAGAATCATGATTTCTTCTTCTGCTATACGGCTGGCTGCAAGCGCGTTCCGTTTGAAGAAGCCGTAGAGCTCGTCTTCAGATGCCAAACATGTGGCAAACCTTTAATGCATTATGAGAACGACAAGATTCTTCAAGCATTAACAAAAAAAGTCGAAACCTTGAGGAAGGAATTGGGTGAGTGAAAAACTTCCTACACGCGAACAGGCATTGCGTTTTCTGAGGCAAAGCGGATGCCGAGATAACGTAATAAAGCATATCGAAGCGGTTTCTGAGCTTGCAGTTGAAATCGCGGAGATTTGCAGAGAAAAAGGGTTAAACGTTGATGTGGAACTTGTAGAGATAGGAGCGCTTTTGCATGATATTGGGCGCTCAAAAACTCACAGTGTCCATCACGCCATTATTGGTGCAGAAATTGCAAAATCATTCGGTCTACCCAAACCAGTGATTTTGATAATCCAAAGGCATGTTGGCGGTGGAATCACGAATCGAGAAGCGAAGAAACTAGGATGGCCGATCGGCGTGTATGTCCCGCAAACGCTTGAAGAGAAAATCGTCTCATACGCAGACAAACTTGTTGAAGGCTCAAGGCGCGTTCCAATAGAAAGAACGATAGCGAGTTTTTCAAAAGAACTCCCGCCATCGGCGGTCGAGAGGATAAGAAGATTGCACATGGAAATGCTAACGTTGATTGGCGACTGCGAATGCAAACCCTAGCGTTACTTGCAAGAGTCTATAACAGTTCTCAGCTGAAACAGGTTAACACGATTTTAAAATCAAAGCTTGAAGGCTTGAACGCCGCAGTGCAGGTGGTCGGTGTCACTTCTCGCGGGTGGGTTCAGATAACTGTTTCTGGTGAAGACGAAAAAGTAGCGATACGTTGGTTAGACAAAGAAATAGGGATAGCTCCGACATATCTAAAAAACGTAAGGAAGTTTTCAGAAGTAAAAGGACGAATAACTGCCTTGAATGAAAGCAAGAATACACTGCGTTTGGATATCGGCTTATTCTCACCTGAAATCGTCGACACTACAGTACCTCTGCAGCAATTGCAGGCTCAGCTTGCAGATGGAAGAAAGATTGCTTTAAAAAAACTCGATGAACTTTTTGGTTTCTGCGAGAACATGCCTTTAACAGTCAAAGTTTCAAACGTTAGCGAAGATGGGAAAAACGTAGAAGCCGTACTCGCAGAAAAACAGCTTATGACGTACAGAAATTGGACGAGTTCGTTGTTGGATAGGTTGATGATTTTGGGAGCACCAATTAACGAGGTTGGGTTGGCTGTGAAAAGTGCTGGTTTTGAACGTGACGTAGTTGATATTGAACCCTTAGGAATTTTTGAGTCTGCAGTTGCGTGTAAGCTTGGAACCGACGCTGTGGGGTTAATTCCTAGAATAGGAAGAACCCTGCGTAACGCAGCCTTCGCTACGTTCAGCCCGAGAAAGATTAGAGCTTTCCTCGAAAGCAACATGACAACTTCATCAGTTTAGACCATTCTATTCTGGGAAACGTGCATGAACACTATTTAATCATGATCTGCTGGCATATTTTCAACACTCCATTCGGCGTATTCAAAATCTTCCTTATAGAAGCAGCACTTGCTTCACTTGTTTTTCGCTCCACAATTCGGACATTTCGGCAGTGAGCGATCATAAATAGTGTTGCAATATTTGCATCTGATGGACTTACTAACGTCAAAACCGCAATGTGGACAGAAGGTATTTTTGATTTCGACTTTTTTGCCACAGTTTGGACAGATGCGATATCTCTCAATTCTTTGTCTAAGCTCATTCAGAAATGCAGCACATATTAAAAGTGCGCCTAAAACGACGAGTAGAAAGAAAAGCAGTAAGGCATAGGATGCGTAGGGTTTGTAATCATATGAGGCAGACCAAACGACTGTTCTTTCTCCATTAAGCCAGACACCAGGGTTATCGAACACAAAATAGTAGTCATCATCCATATCGGTTCTGAAAGTGAATGGAATGTTGCTCGTTGCTCTATAAATCTTGATGTACCAGACTATGCTACTATCATCTTTGTTGCTGACCCATTTCTCATAGTTTGCTCTGCTAAATATGTAGAAATCAATGTCGTCAGTTACTTGACCCTTAACTTGATTAATTGTTCCAGAAACACTTGCATCAGAAGGAATATGAAAAGACCTAGGAAAACTTGAACCTGCCAATATCGTTAAGGAATCTTCAGAAGCTATTGTTTGGCTAGAAGTAATTGGAGTCAAGACAAAATAGATTGAAGTGCCTAATGCAATGAGAATTATGCCAAAAACGATTAGCCATTTTTTCAAGTTAAGCCGCTTCCAGAGTTACATATTTGTGTCCACGGATAACCTTTGTGTTACCCCTGCGCGCGCTAGATGCGCTCAGAGTGCCTCAATCACCAGATTTATAACATAGAACTTCCCAGCGCATCCGCGCGGGTGCAAACACAATTGGGCAACAAACAAAATCTCGCGTTATACGTTGACTCTGAATTAGTGCAAAAGACGAGAGAATTAGGCTTCAATCTGGGTGAGACCTTAGAAAACCACTTAAAACAATTGTTAACAGTTTTCTCACGTTAATTCTTTAAAAAAACCCATGAAAAAAAGCGGTGTTGAAAGTGTTTGGTGGGCCGGACCGGACTTGAACCGGCGACCTTTGGCTCGTAAAGCCAATGTCCTAACCAAGCTAGACGACCGGCCCAGTTCCATTTGACTAACAGAACCAGAATTATTAAGTTTTAGGCCAATATCCCTTTTGTTAATCAGACAACCAGAGAATAAAAGAACCCGATGAAGAACGTTACAAATGGAAAAACAATGCTAATGTTCTAACTTCACTGTTGCTTAGCGAAACCAAGAGAATATTAGTATCGAAACATTAGAAAACGTGTTTATCGACTTTGTGAAAACTCGTATTGTTTGAGACACTGGTTTCTCTAATTTTTAGAAACAGAGCTTTGAGTACCTGAACCCTAGTTTTCTATGAGGCCCGCTTCTATTCTAACAGACGTGTTTTCATCACTTCAGATGCTCTCGCTTGCAATCCATCAATATCTGGCGTAGTAATCTCTCAATGTCTGGCTCATTAGGATTGCTACATTTAACGAGTGCTTCATGGCGCTTAATCACTACATACTCCTCTGCACGATTCCAAAGCTCTGGAGAACTATCCAGTAGGGATTTCATAACTTCCCAACGGACTTCTATCTTTTCGAAGTCTTGTGTATTATCTCGCACGATATCACACACAATATAAAGATAGCACTCCGCAATAGTTAAACCTTATGTCCACAAGTACAACAACAAACTTGACCATCTACAATTGAACTTAATTATAGCCTACAGCTCAGAAAAAATAGAAAAAAGATGGGGATACTATTCTGTGTAAACTTAGATTTTTCTTTTGTTCAACACAGACCTGAAGGATTTTCCGCAACATTCAAAGAGGCCGATCGTGAGCTCAGTTCGCTTGCCGTTCTTGTCCTTTCGACCCGCCATTTTCCACGTCTTCTTAGGAGTACTGACTTCTCTTTTACATTTCGGGCACTTAGCCATAGAATTCGCCTGCTAAAAGAATACATACAAATGAGGTTAAAGCATTTTCTATACTAACCGTGAAAAAACAGCCCTCAAACTCGCTCAGAGCAAACCTTTGTTGATTTCTGCAACAAACAATTCATGCAAAACGCGATTACTCGGGAACAAATATAAATTTGTTACATCATATAGAACGGAAGGAAATCAGAAACAAGGATTTGAACTTAACATAGAAACGGCGTTAGGGTGAAATGATGAAGAGAATTTTGGTCACTGGTGCAGGTGGACCTGCAGGCATAAACTTTGTTAAATCACTTCGTATAGCACCAGAAAAAATGTTTCTAGCGGGCACAGAGGCAAACAGCTATTTCATTCATCTTGCCTCAACAGACAAAAAATACATCGTGCCGCGAGCCACCGATCCAGAATACATCGACAAACTCAACGAGGTTATAAGAAAAAACAAGATTGAGTTCTTTCATGCACAGCCAGACATAGAAGTAGAAATCATCAGCGAAAACCGCGAGAAACTCGAAAGCAACGTTTTCCTGCCCTCAAAAAAAGCCGTACGCGCATGCCAAGACAAACTCGAAGCCACAAGACTCTGGAAGAAAAATGATGTGCCAGTGGCAAGGTTCATGGAATTAAACAAAGATTCTGATGTGAACAAGGCATTTGAAGAGCTAGACAGCCCAATCTGGATACGGGCCACGCATGGTGCTGGAGGAATAGGCAGCACTCCCGCAGACAACCAAGAAACAGCCTTATCTTGGATTAGCTACTGGAAGGCACGAGGCGTCGCATGGAAGTTCATAGCACAAGAGCATTTACCTGGCAGAAACATGGCGTTCCACAGCATATGGAAGGAAGGCGAACTCGTCACGTCGATGGCTAGAGAACGGCTTGAGTACATCTACCCACACCTTGCACCGTCAGGCATCACAGGCACCCCAGCTGTACAAAAAACCATACACAATAAACAAGTAAACGAAATAGGCACAAAAGCCGTGCTGTCAATAGACCAGAAATTCAACGGAATCGCCTGCGTAGACCTAAAAGAAAATGAAGAAGGCACACCGTGCGTAACTGAAATCAACGCAGGTAGAATGTTCACGACCTCATTCTTCTTTTCATACGCAAGCAAAATTCTTCGCAAAGACTACTATGCAAACATCCCCTACCTATACGTTAAACTAGCTTTTGAAGAAAAAATTCCTAAAATCCCTAGATACAACATTCTGCCAAAGGATGTCTACTGGATCAGGCACATCGATGCTCCAGCAAAGCTCGTCAAAAACGGAAAGATACTCGGAGAAATGTACCATTGATAGAAGCCGTAATCTTCGACTTAGACGGTACGCTCATAAGCCTGCCATTGGATTATGAAAAGCTTGTTGAAGAATTCCGCAAAATAGCTCCATCAAGCGATTTCCATCCTCTCGTACCAGCAATAGCAAAACTTGACGAAAACATGAGAACAAAAATCTTCAAAGCATGGGATAAAGCTGAACTTGCCATAACAGAAAAAATTACACTGATAAGAGAAGGAAAAGTTATCTACGACCAGTTTCCAGACAAACCAAAAGCCTTAGTAACGTTGCAGGGCAAAAAATTCGTAAGCACTATCCTCAAACCGCTAGGCTTATACTTCAGCTACATAGCTACGCGCGAAGATAGCCTTGAAAGAATCAGACAGCTGGAACTTATGGCACACAAACTAGGAAAGTCTTTCAAAAACATCCTTTTCGTGGGAAACACACCGAATGACCACCGTGCAGCCGAGCAATTAGGTTGTCAATACGAGGAGGTTAAAACATGAGAATATGGTATGATGCATGCACAGGCAAGCACGTCAGATACGGCACTGCCATGGCAGAGACTCTGAGAAAACACGGTTGGCAAGTTATGCTTACCACTAGAAAACATCCTGACACGTTATCGGTTGCAAAGGCTCTCAAAGAGGATTTCTTGCCTATAGGGCAGTACGACCCACGAACGCTGATGACGCGACTGAAAGGAGGCACAAAGCGCCAGCTTGCACTGTGCGAGCTTTTCGAAAAACACGAACCGGATGTTGCGATATCACACGGTTCTGTAGATCTGTGCAGAGTAGCATTCGGTCTCGGAAAACCTGTGATCACAACGGTTGACACGCCTTACGCAGACGCAGTGCACAGACTTACGCTTCCTCTGTCAAAATACATAGTGGCCTCTAAGGCTATACCAGAAAACACGCTGCAACGTTACAACTTGGATGCACACATCATATCTTTCAACGGCGTTGACGAAGTCGCATGGATAAAAGACTTCAAACCCGCAACCAAACACAGATATGGAAAACCACTGATTGTGTTTCGTCAATTAGAGGAGCACGCCATCTATACAAAAGATAAATATGATTCGCTGGTTTTGGCAAAAAAACTGACCAAACTTGGAAATGTCGTGTTCCTTTCAAGGTACGCACGCAAGAACGTTAAAGGGTTGATCGTGCCGCATGGTTTTGTGGATTCAGCCAGTCTTGTGGCGCAAGCAGATCTTTTTGTAGGGGTCGGAGGAACCATAACCCGAGAAGCCGCATTACAGGGAACCCCAGCTATAATTATCAACCTCTTCCAACAGCAATACGTGAACGATTTTCTAATCGAGAAAGGCTTTCCCATTCATAGGACTGATGTTAAAGACTTGTTTAAGGTAGCTGCTGATTGTATTGGAAGAAGAAAGAATGTAAGCCACTTGCTTGACAGCCTTGAAAACCCTGTTGACACTATAGCAAGTATTGTTGACGAAATCCGCACGGATTAAACCACAGCCAAGATGCAGAACGTGGATGCAAGTTTATAAGCAACTTTCAGCCATCTTCATTTTTCCAGTGAATTATCATGCAGAAAGAAACTGTACTTATTCTCGGTTTAGGCGAAGTTGGCAGTTCACTCTACGAATTATTCAAGGGAAAGAAGGAATTTGAAGTCTATGGACTGGATTTGAATAAGGAAAGAACGCGTGAAGTGACAAACAACGCCAAACCTCCATCAAAGATTAGCGTGATGCACGTTTGCTATCGTTTCGTTGACCCAGACAAGTTCATAAAAACAACAATTGCTTATTTGAAAATCTTTAAGCCCAGATTGACCATAATCGAAAGCACCGTCGCACCTGGAACCACACAAAAAATCGCAAAACTGTCAAAAACAGCGATGGTTAATTCTCCGATTCGAGGAATGCACGAATCAAAAGAATCCATGAAAAGAGACATGCTCTTCTGGACGAAGTACGTGGGAGGAACAACGAAAGAGACAGCCTTGGCTGCACAGAGACACTTTGAAAAGCTAGGTCTCAAAGTTAAAGTGTTAAAAAGCCCAGCAGAAACAGAGTTAGCAAAGCTTTTCGAAACCACGTATCGCGCATGGATGATAGCTTGCTTCCAAGAGATGCACCGCATCTCCAGACATTACGGAGCAGACTTCGATCAGGTTTTGGACATGATGGAGGACATTCACAGACACAGATTCAACAAACCCCTTCACTACCCAGATGTTATTGGAGGACACTGCTTGATCCCGAACACGGAGCTTCTGGAAAAAGCCTATGATTCAGAGTTTCTACGCTTGATTCTGAAGTCAAACAAAGAAAGAGAAAAGGAGATAAAAGATAAAAACGTCCGTGCTGAAATCGACAAAATCAAAACAAGAGTCAAAAGGCTGGAAAAAGACCTAGTTAAGCTTGCAGATGAAAAACATGCCTCATGCAAAAGTTAGGTGCTGCAATGAAAGTTGTAATGATTAATGATTGCGCATTTGTCGGGGAGACTCTACTCAAGTATCTGCCAGCGGATGTTGAAAAACGACATATAAAACGCACCAGGAGTTTGTGGAGCAAAACCTTCGGGATAGCCTACAGTATCTTGGGGGCCAAGGCTGACATTTATCATGTTCATTATCTCCTGCAAGACTGCTATATCGCTGCTCGAATGGGCAAAAAACCATTGGTCGGTCATGCTATGGGAAGCGATCTTCGACAACAATTGAAAAGCAGAAAATGGGGCTGGATTGTGAGAAGCAACCTGAAGAATTGTAACAAGATATTGGTCTGTCAACCGACCATATTGGACGCGGCTAAAGAGTATAATGAAACGGCCGAATATCTGCCGATACCTTTCGACCCCAAGATCTTCTATCCTAAGCCGCTGCATAAAGACCGTGAACAGAAGCATGTTCTGTTGGCCTCTGCTCATGATTTCGCAATCAAAGGAACAGATAAGCTTCTGAAAGCCGTAGCTTCGATGTCGAAGATGCCTATTAAAGTGAAAACGATAAGCTTCGGAAGAGACGTGGAGAGTGCCAGACAGTTAGCCAGAGAACTCGGGATCAAAATTGAATTTATTCCGAAAGTGCCGCACGAAAAGATGAATGAGCTGTACTGGGAGAGTGATTTAGTGTTGGGCAGTTTTGGAGTTGGACAACTGGATACCGTTGCAATAGAAGCGATGGCATGTGGAAGACCTGCGGTACATTCGATCTATAAGGAATACTTTTCAGATTGCCCTCTCGAGAGACTTGAAACAACCGAGCAAGTAAGCAGGGTAATATCCAAGTTGCTCTTCGATGAAAGAGAGATTAAACAAAGGGTCAAAGGTCAGCTAGAATATGTAAATGCGACACATTCAGCGTTCATATTAGCTAAAAGATTGATGAAAATCTATGACACAATGGTATCTAACGAGACGTCTAAAAACTAAAATCATGATGTTAGATGACTGAAATGCCGACTCAGAAAAAAACTCTGATAACGGGTTCAAGCGGCTTCATCGGAAGCCGTCTACGAAAAACACTTCCTGAGGCAGAGGGCCTATCCAGAACACCTTCAAATACGACGGATATTGTTGGGGATATACTCAATCCTCCGATTTCTGTGGATAAGTATGACATAATATACCATTTAGCTGGCGTTGTAGGCACAGAGGTAAGTATGCATAATCCATCAGAAACCTACAGAACCAACATCTGCGGCACGCTAAACCTAATTCGTTCTTTCAAGGGATTGTTTATTTTTCTCTCTACAGTGGGTGTATATGAAACACTGAAGAACCCATATTTTCTTTCAAAATACATCTGCGAAGAAATCGTGAGAGCAGCACCGTGTAATCACATAATCTTTAGATTAGCGAACCCTTACGGTGAAGGCTCACAATCGGTGATTCAAAAATGGCTGAGGGCGGATCACATTCAGATTTACGGTGATGGAAATCAGGTTAGAGATTTTACTTATATAGATGACATAATTGAAGTTCTTGTAAAACCATCAAAGTTGCAGCCTAACAAAACCTATAATTTAGGAACAGGAGTATCTACAACATTAAACGAATTAGCCAAGCAAATCATTGCGTTAACAGGCGATAAGAAAATCGAACATCTGCCTGCGAGAGAGTTCGAAATCTATGAACCCTGCATAAAACCAGACATAGTATGCAAAACTTCTTTAAGAGAAGGTCTATTGAAATGTGTAAAAAAAGAAAAGGTCACTTAGGCTTTTCCCACTCTTCAAACCGATAATTTCTGTACCACTCCAAAAACTTTTTTAGCCCCTCATCAAATCTGTACTTTGGAGCCCACCCGAGAAGCTCCTTTGCTTTTCGATTGTCTGCAATAAGCCGTCTAACCTCACCAGGCCTAGGCGCCACATGTACGGGTTTTATTTTGCCTTTCTTCCCAAAGAGTTCAATGATTTTACTTGCAACAAATAATATTGTAACATCTTTTCCTGTTCCGAAATTTACTGGTTCTCTTATAAATTTCTTTGATTCTAATAGCAAATCGTAAGCATTTACAGCGTCCTCAATGTAAAGGTAATCTCTCGATTGCTTCCCATCACCATAGATTATTGGTGGTCTATCATTTAATATTCGTTTAACGAAAATTGAAATTGCACCGCCATATCCTGTGTCTTTTTGACGAGGTCCAAAGGTGTTAAAGAGCCTCACGATAGTGATGTTAGCTCCATAAGTTTGTATGTAAGAAAAACACATTCTATCAGCAGCCAGCTTACTTGCTCCGTAAGGATGCATAGGATTTAAAGGATGTTTTTCATCCATAGGTACATACTCGGCAGAACCGTAAACTTCACTTGTGGATCCATAAATAAATTTCTCCACATCATATCTTCTCGCAAGTTCCAACAAATTAATGGTACCAAGAACATTGGTCTCATAGGTTTCTTTCGGTTCAATGATGGAACGGTCGACATGAATCTGTGCTGCTAAATGGATGATTGTATTTATGCCAGACGAGATTACTTTCTCTAACAAGTTGGCGTCTCTAACGTCTCCATTTACTAACTTGAAATTTTTGTTGTTTAGAAGAGAACGGATATTTCCCAAGCTTCCATTAAGAAAATTATCTAGACAAAACACGGTGTATCCTTTAGAAATGCACCTTTCACAAAGATGGCTTCCGATAAAACCGGCACCACCTGTGATTAAAATTTTGCTAACCAATTGCACCATTCCTTTCCAAATGATTTATTCTACTTTATGCCCCTATATTCAAATCGCTTTTATATCTATCGATAAAAACGAGTTTATTTCGATTTGCCAGTTTTAGCATTTGTAGACAGCGTGTTTCAAAATTGTATTTTCCATTTTTCCTCTATAGAGAAATCTTTCAAAAAGGTACTCATCGCCTCTCTTTTTCTTACGTATAAATTCCTTGCGAAAACCTATGTAACCATTAAAGCTTGAAAGAAAACCAAAAAAACCTTTAATCATCGCGAAAACCTGCGGCAATTGCTTTTTTCGAGCAAAAAATCGTGTAGATACATAAATGATTTGCGCACAGAATATTTCGATGAAACATCTCGCGTCCAGAAGCTTGTAGTACGTAAGCAATACGTTTCGCATAGAAAAATATGACATTCTTGCAGACGGAAAATTCGCACCTCCAACGTAGTGGTATATCCGGCTGTCTCTAACGTACCCTATTCGACCGCCCAACAGAATTGTTCTGAGTGATAGTTCAAGGTCTTCTGCTGAACAAAAGTAAAAGGGGTCGAAAAGGTAGCCTAATTTATCAAGCCATTCTCTTCTGATTAGAAAGCAGCCTCCGCTCGCAAACAATGATTCAGTTATCGCAGAACGGCTTTCATGGGGATTTGGCATTGGATGACCAAAAGCGTTTAGTGCTCTGGTTCTGTTCTTAAGCTGGCTTGGAATCTGTATGCTGCACAGAATTTGATACTCAGAATGCTCATCTGCAACCTTAACGAGGTTTTCAAGCCATCCATTTTCCGCCTCAGTGTCCATGTTCACAAAAACTAAGTACTCGCCTCTTGCATACCTTAGTGCACGATTGTTGCCTTCGGCAAAACCATAATTTCTGTCCAAATTAATTATCCTGACTTGAGAAAAACGTTGCCGCACATGTTTGACGCTGTCGTCTTTTGAACCATTATCCACAAGAAGCACTTCAAAAGCCTCAGAATCTTGATTCAAGATAGAAGAAATACACTTATCAAGCCACTTAGTTCCATTCCAATTGAGAATAATCACTGAGGTTTTAATGCCCATTCGACTCCCTTGGCATTCTACCTTTAATCTATCACGTGCTTAAATAATCTCGTTAACGCTAGAATAGTCTAGTCTGGAAACGTGCTTATTCTCTTTCCTGATCTTCAAACAACTCGGAACAAAACCACTAAATACCTAAGAGGATTAAGAAGAATGAAGGAATAGAGGAAATCATGAAAGGCGTGATACTGCACGGCGGACACGGAACAAGGCTCAGACCCTTAACCCACACTGGACCAAAACAGTTGATTCCCGTTGCGAACAAGCCTATATCGCAATACGTTCTAGAGGACTTGCGCGATTCGGGGATACACGATACAGCGATAATACTTGGCGACATATTACCAGAAAAAGTTAAAAACCATTATGGCGACGGTAGCAAGTTCGGGGTGAACATCACCTATCTGCATCAGGAAAAGCCCGGAGGAATTGCGCAAGCAGTAGGTTTGGCTGAAGAGTTCGTAGGAAAAAGCTCCTTCGTCGTCTATTTAGGTGACAACTTGCTGAAGGGCGGAATCTCGAAATGTGTCGAGAGTTTTCAGAAGGAAAACTACGATGCAATGATACTGTTGTGCGAGGTAGAAGACCCCCACCAATTTGGAGTAGCCGAGTTTAACAAGCAAGGCGAAATAATAAGGTTAATCGAAAAACCAAAGAAACCGCCTAGCAATTTCGCGTTGACAGGTATCTATTTTTTCAAA
>DATKKK010000021.1:0-24730 GCA_035542975.1 Bathyarchaeia archaeon
TACTTCACGACTAATTCGTCTTCAACACCACCAGAATCAACAGGGTTTGACTGGAACACTCTGATAATACCTGCTATCATAATAATAATCGTAGTTGCCGTCGCAGTAGCAGTTCTTTACTTCAAGAAAAACCAAGAACCAGAAAATGACGATTATCCTGATAAACCGCAGAAACGAAAAAAATCAAGAAACTCTTGAAAACTGCTCGGCAGTAGACTGCAATTTCTCCATGTGTTTCTTATGATTATATTCCCAATCGTTATCCTTGAAATACTCGTAAGAGATCGTTTGTCTTTCCGTCTTAGTCATGTCTTGAATCAAGTATTCGTAGGTTTCCATGAACCCGCTTCTAACCAGCTTGGAAAGCGTTCCAATAAACATTTTCAGCTCTTGTCTTGGCAGATAGATTTGCACGAAAAGTTGATTCTTGCCGTACACTTTTCCCGTGGCTCGTGCAAATGGTTTATCCAAAAGTGAAGCAGAAAATTTAACGAAGTTTTCATAGTTTTTAAAATCAAACCTGAAATAAAAGGTTTCAGCTGACAAACCAAAATAGTGATTTGCTACAATCTGTTGCCCCTCAAACATTTTCAGTTTGACAACATGATTTTCATAATGGTATTTTACCCTTTGCAGGCTCATGTTAAGCTTCTTTGCGATTTCTTTAAGCTTAATAGTACAGTTTTTTTCAAGTTCCTTTAGTATTATGATGTCTATCCAATCTGCTTTTTGGATGTAACCATCTGGATCTTTAAGCGTGTAGGGCAGTTCAGCCTTCTTTGCATAGATTTCTTCCAACCATGAACCCCACGGGAAGACCCATTTTTCTGATTTGCTATCAAACCATACGCTTGTAGCATTTACGTTCTGGAAACAAGTAGACCAAGAAAGTTTCACGCTACTCATTTCATCTAACTCTTCAATCCCGTGCATGAACTCTTCAAAGTTCTTCTCTTTTCCTGCGGGAACCCCATATATTGCCAAACATTTTGAGCCTCCAACGCATTGGCTTAGGTACAGCCAATAATCATTGGCTTTTAAACATTGATACAGAAGCTCTTCATATCCTGGTTTTGATTCTGCAAAAACCACAACTTTTCTCAAGCCTATGTTCGTATGATAAAGGGTTCCTAATAAGTGCAGAGAAAAATGGGAGCGTAAGTAATTGATTCTGTAGCGAAGAGTTCCCAATGGTATGCCGAGTTGTGCTGCAAGTCGAGACTTATTTCTAGGGTTGTGTAACGCTAGACCTTCCAATACCTTTACATCAATGCTCCGCATTTTGACGCGTTGATTCATTTTTGGTTGCCTAGTCAACTGAACATCGTTAGATATAAGATTACAGGCTTGTTTTTAGAACTTTCGCTTCAACCAGTTCCATTTGTTGTTCTGTTATCTTTAGGATGCCCGCCGTCTACTGGATCACCGACAAATATCGTGGTTGGATGTCCACCGTCTACTGGATCACCGACATTCTTCAATGCTGTTCTATCAACGCACAGTTCCATCGAAGTGATTGTGGCAACAAAGATGGCTGAAAAGATCACGGCAGCGAGTACTAGAAATCCAACAAGTTTGAAATTCATAGTTTTTCACCTCCTTTATTTTTAACCAAATCATTACTACTATATTAAAAAAAATAAAACTGTGGATTAAGGCTCAAACCTGTTAAAATGGAGCCCTTAACAACATTGGGAAAGAAGAGACTATACTTAACTTGAGCATGCAGAAGGATAGGCTAAATGAAGGCCTTAGTCCAGCGTCAAAGAGCCTAAGCTGAAAGCCTGTATTCTATAGGAAAGGTTTTTAGTTTAGTTGTCATATGAAAGACTGCAATTAAGTAGAACATACTGTGAGGAATGAATGAATGTCAGTATTTGCAGCACCAGGCGCATACGACCGTGCCATAACTGTATTTTCACCAGATGGACGGCTTTTTCAAGTTGAGTATGCCATGGAATTGGTTAACCGAGGAGCCACGATCTTGGCAATACGCTGCTCCGAAGGAGTGGTTCTAGGATCAGAAGAAAACGTTGAACCACTCGAAGAAGCAGAATATTCATGGAAAATATTCAAGGTTGACGAACACATAGGAGCAGCCATAGTAGGCTTAAGCTCAGACGCACGCATACTCATCGATCAAGCAAGAGTAAACGCCCAAAGCAACAAGCTAACCTACGATGAACCAATAGACGTTGAAGTAGTAACCAAAAGAATATGCGACGTAAAACAGCTTTACACGCAACACGCAGGCGTAAGACCCTTCGGCGTCTCAATAATTTTCGCCGGAGTGGATAAAACTGGAAGCCGCGTGTTTGGAACACACCCAAGCGGAACCTACCGAGGATACAAAGCCACCGCCCAAGGCGCAGGAAGAGACACCGTGCTTGCCATAATGAAGGAAGAACACCGCGACGACATGAAGCTTGAAGAAGCCACAAAACTAGCCGTCAAATGCCTAACCAAAGCTTTAGAGGCACGACAACTGCCGCCAAGAATAAAAATAGCCGTAATCCCCGCAGAAACCAAGAAAATGGAAATACTAAGCGACGAAAAAACAGAGGAATACATAAAACAAGCAGGTTCCAGCAAGTGAAATAGGTAATGGGCGAAAAACACACAATCGCGCGCATGACAAAAGACAATGAGCATTTCGAAATTCTCGTAAAACCTGAGAAAGCATTAGACTATCGTATGGGAAAAATCGCCGCCATAACCGAAGTTCTCGTGGCCGACACCATATTTTCAGACGCAAACAAGGGCACAAAAACATCAGAAGAAAACATCCGCAAAGCCTTTGGAACAACAGACACGCTCAAAGTGGCGGAAACCATACTGAAAAACGGCACCCTACAACTAACTACAGAACAACGAAGAAATATGATTGAAGACAAGAGAAAACAAATCATTGACTTCATCTCAAGACAGTGCGTAGACCCAAAAACAAACCTGCCACACCCGCCAGCACGAATAGAAAACGCTATGGAACAAGTCCGCTACTCAATAGACCCGTTCAAGTCTGTGGAAGAGCAAGCTAAGGAAATAATCAAACTCTTACGCGTAATCCTGCCGTTAAAAATGGAACAGGTAATTGTTGGCGTCAGCATACCTGCAGAATACTCGGCAAGAGCCTACGGATCGATCAAAGGATTCGGAACTATAAAGCGAGAAGAATGGCGTGGAGACGGTTCATGGCACGGAGAAATAGAGATGCCTGCAGGCTCATACGCCCCATTCCTAGACAAGCTTGGAAACATAACAAAAGGAAATGGAGAAGCAAAAATCGTCGCTTGAAAAAGTTTGTTAATAAAAAAGTATAGGAGAAAAATAAACATGCCAACATTTTTTGAAGACAAACAAATCGTAATACCCGGAGATTTGCTAGCAGAAGGCGAATACGTAGCCGGCGAAAACACATACCTAGAAAACAACAAAATATTCGCACAACGCACTGGACTAGTCACGTACGATAACAAGAGAGTCAACGTCGTAGCACTAAAATCCTTCTATGTTCCGAGAACAGGAGACATAGTCATAGGAACAGTGGTGGAAGTCGGGTTCACAGGCTGGACTGTGGACATAAACTCTCCATACCCAGCCCTTCTGAGAGCATCGGAAGTGTTGAACAGACCCTTCAAACCACAAAAAGACGACCTACCCCAAGTGCTTGATGCAGGAGACTTGATCGTAGCGAAAATAGATTCCTACGACCGAACACACGACCCACAACTGAAAGTCGGCGAACCAGGACTGGGAAAGATCACCCGCGGACAAATAATGAAAGTCACGCCGACAAAAATCCCAAGAATAATAGGTAGAAAAGGCTCGATGATATCCATGATAAAAGAGGAAACAGGCTGCCACATCATCTTGGGACTTAACGGAATCGTGTTGATAACGGGAAAAACTTTGGAAGATGAACGTCTGGCTATGATGGCTATTCGCAAAATCGAAGAAGAATCCCACACAAGCGGCTTAACAGACCGCATAACCCAGATGCTTAAAACAGAAAAAGGAAAACAGGAGGAAAAGAAAGAATGAATGAAAAACCAGAAAAACTAATCGACAAAAAAGGTTTAAGACTAGATGGAAGAAAATTCGACGAGTTAAGACCATTAAAACTTGAAGTAGGCGTGATAGGAAACGCCGACGGCTCAGCATACATCGAACATGGAAAAAACAAGATTCTAGCCGCTGTGTACGGCCCAAGAGAGGCGCACCCCAAACACTTGGCGCTTCAAGACCGAACGATAATGAAGTGCCGCTACCACATGGCACCGTTCTCTGTTCAAGAGCGCAAGTCACCGGCACCTTCAAGAAGGGAAGTGGAACTCTCAAAAGTTATCCGAGAGTGCTTGGAACCAGCAGTTTTCGTTGAATACTACCCGCGAACAATGATAGATGTTTTCATTGAAGTCTTGCAGGCGGATGGCGGAACAAGATGCGCTAGCATAACTGCTGCATCCTTGGCTCTTGCAGACGCAGGAATTCCAATGCGAGATTTGGTAGTTGCATGTGCTGCTGGAAAGGCTGATGATACAATAGTGTTGGATTTGGATGACACTGAAGACAAGTTGGGAGTGGCAGACGTTCCAGTGGCTTTGATGCCGAATCTAAACGCTATTACGTTGTTGCAGATGGATGGAAAATTGTCTCATGACGAGTTTGAGAACGCCGTGAACCTTGCACTTGAAGGATGCAAAAAAATCTATGCAATGCAAAAAGAAGTCTTGAAAAGCAAATATGCAGACGTAAAGGAGGTTGAAGAGTAATGTCGTCCATAATCACGAAAGTTAAGAAAAAACAGATCGAGCAGTTTATCGCTCAAGACAAGCGCCTAGACGGAAGAGAATTAATGGATTACAGAGAGATAAAAATCGAACAAGGTATAATCGAACGTGCCGAAGGATCAGCAAGAGTGCTTCTTGGAAAAACCGAAGTTGTCGTAGGAGTGAAAGTAGAAACAGGCGAGCCATTTCCAGATACACCAAACGATGGCGTCTTAACGGTAAACGCGGAACTAACACCGATAGCTTCGCCTGAATTTGAAACAGGACCACCCGACGAAAACTCGGTGGAGCTAGCCAGAATTGTGGACAGAGGAATAAGAGAATCAAAAGTCATTGACACTGAAAAACTATGCATCGAACCAGGCAAGAAAGTATTCGTCGTTTTCGTGGACCTTTACATACTTAACCACGATGGAAACATGATTGACGCTTCAGCGATTGCTGCTATGGCTGCGTTGTTAAACACGAAGATGCCTAACTACGAAATTGAAGAAGGTGAAGTGAAAATTAAGCCAGGCTATACACAATTGCCCATAAAGCAACATCCTATAACCGTTACGTGTGCCAAAATAAGTGACAAACTTGTAGTGGATCCATGGATAGAAGAAGAACAAGCCATGGATGCCAGAATCTCGATGGCAATTGATGATGATTTCAACATCTGTGCGATACAAAAAGGCGGCGCAGGATACCTTGAACCGAAACAAGTATTAGAAGCGGCAAAAATAGCTAAGGACAAAGCTAAACAACTTCGCAAGCAACTAGATTGGTGAAAAAACGTTGGGCAGAACCAAGAAAGTGGGGCCAACACGAGGGCTGGGGGTCCGTTACGGGTCTACTGTTAGAAAACGTTACATGAAAGTAGTTACTGAAATGAGGAAACCCCACCGATGCCCACAATGCGGATTTTCAAGAGTGAAGAGAGAAAGCATCGGCGTCTGGAAATGCCTAAAATGCGGTTACACGTACACTGGTGGAGCATACATCCCGACCACGAAGCTGGGTATAGTGGCAAAACGAGTGGCAAAAGGAACCCCTGCGGCAGATGCTATCAAGACGGAAGAAACGGAAGCAGCAAAACCCGACTAAGTTTTCTCAAAACTTTTTTTTATATATCATCCATATTTCTATTTTGACAGAAGTCCGATGAAATGAAAACTAACGCAAGTATACGCTTCAGATTTCCTTCAGAAAAACAATTAAACATAATTCTTGAAGCTTTGACACCAGAGACGAAAGCTTCAACCATCCGTTCAAGAGCAACGCTGAAGAAAGAAGGCGGCTTTTTAGTTTTAAGAGTTGAAGCTAAGGATACTGTTGCTTTGCGCGCGGCGTTAAACGCCTATTTACGATGGATAAACTCGATATTTAACGTCTTGAAAGTTTTGGAAAGAACATAGCCTCTGTTAAAGCGTTAACGTGCCATTGCGAGAAAAACTATCCGATAGCACCTACCCCTATATGTTTTCACAAATCTGCTGCTTTTCTTCGATGTTTTGAGCTTTATGGTTTAGAAGAATGTTTAATTAATGGCTGTGCTTAGTTGCTTTGCAGAACATGAAGGGTTAACAACATGAGTGATGAATTACAAGGGCTTCCGCCCCAAGTTCAAGAACGATTACTAAGGCTTCAGCAGCTTCAACAAACATTAAACTCGGTTTTAGGACAGAAACAGCAAGTAGAACTTGAAATCTCCGAAATCGACCAAGCCACGAATGAAGTGCAAAACCTTAGCGATGACGCAGTCATCTATAAGGCAACAGGCTCGCTTATGGTAAAAGCCGAAAAGGCTAAAATAACCACTGAGCTTGCCGAACGAAAAGACTTGCTTAACACGCGAGTTACGATTTTAACGAAGCAGGAAGAACGTTTACGCAGCCAACTTAAAGAAGTACAGACCAAGCTTCAGCAGGATTTGAACCCAGTCTCTCCACAAGCGTGAGAAACCAGCTTGTCAGGTGAAGCTTGTGGAAGAGTTAGACATACCAGAGCTGACCAGCAAGCAAGTAGAAGAATTATGTTCGATAGCCGAGGAAGCAGCCAGAAAAAGTATACTAGCGAAGGTTCCTTCAAAAAAGATAGAAATACTGAATATCTGTGCTGAAACTGAAGGCATTAAGCCCGCAAAGCTAACTGTGGATGTCGAGGTGATTCTGTCACCTTCAGCAAAAGAAGTTAACGTGCAAGAGCTTGTCGATAAAGCCGTGGATGAAGCCTTCGGAACAGCTGAAAAATACTTGAAGGAACTAAAATGCCTCTCACCGAAATAACCGCTCTTCTGGACAATTTAAACGCTAAATTAGTTGTGTTGCTATGTCATCATAACGCAGACCCAGACGCTATCTGTTCAGCCTATGCTTTTGCAAGCCTGCTAAAACAGACAAGATCAGGGATCGAGGTTGAAATCGGCGCATCGCAAGGAATAAGTCGTCTCTCGAAGCATCTTCTTAAATTCCTGCCGATTGAGGTTAAAATGCAGCCTAGCGTGGAAAAAGCAGATGCCATAGTCTTGCTTGACACGAACACCATTCAACAACTAGGCGCTATAGCTGAAAAAATAAAAAAGTCGCCAGCACCGCTCATCGTGATCGACCACCACGCGGCTCATCCAGAAACAAAACAATTAGCGAAAGTTTGTATAACAAACGAAGAATCCTCCTCAACATGCGAAATCGTCTACAACCTCTACAAAGAAGGAAACGCTAAATTAGGCCAAAACGAGGCTAAAGCGCTGTTTCTGGGCATAGCGTTCGACACACGCCACTTTGTACTAGCAAACTCTTCTACTTTGAAGAACATCGCAGAACTCATAGACGCTGGCGTGAACGCGCAAGAAACTCTGTTTATGCTCTCTCTACCGATGGATTTTTCTGAACGTGTCGCAAGGTTGAAGGCTTGCAGAAGAATCAAGCTTTTCAAGGTTGACGAGTGGATAATCGCGCTCTCCCACGTCAGCGCCTATCAAGCTTCAGCCGCAAGAGCCATAGTGGAACTGGGAGCTCACGTCGCAGCTGTAGCGGGACAAAAGGGTGAAAACATAGAAATTAGCCTACGGGCTCAACTTGAGTTTAACAAGAAGACAGGGATACACTTGGGCAGGGATATTGCGAAACCGTTAGGAGAATACCTTAACGGCATGGGCGGTGGACATGCAACCGCAGCAGGAGTTAACGGAGTCGGCGATATTGACACAGGCCTTAAACGATGTTTACGACTTCTGAAAGAAAACATCACGCAACCACACAATTGAGTAGCTACTCTTAAATGAAACGGCAACCCGCTTAGAACTAGGTCGGCAACAGCAACATGACGTTAATCGAAACCAAAAAAGTTACGTACACGTATCCCGGCGGAACAAAACCATCCATAAACGACGTTTCCATCCAGATAGAAAAAGGCCAATTCACGTTAATAACAGGACCAAGCGGTTGCGGAAAGACAACTCTTTGCCGATGCTTCAACGGGTTAATTCCGCAGTTTTATCAAGGCGAGCTTAAAGGCAGAATAACAGTTGCAGGGTTGGATGCTGTTGAGCAGCCGATTTATGAGTTAGCAAAGCATGTGGGACTTGTTTTTCAAAACCCAGAGAACCAGCTTTTTGCGCTTTCTGTTGAGAAAGATGTGGCGTTTGGACTTGAAAACCTAGGCGTTTCCAGAGAGGAAATGTGGAAAAAAGTGGATTGGGCGTTAGAGCTTACGGGCATTACTGACTTGAGAGAGAGACCACCGCATGAACTCTCAGGCGGACAACAACAACGTGTCGCGATTGCATCAGTTTTGGCGATGCAGCCAGAAGTCATAGTCCTTGACGAGCCAACTTCGTTTCTTGACCCGTTAAGCGCCAAAAAAATATTCGAAGTAATCCACGACTTGAACCAGAGACTAGGCATAACCGTGGTGCTTGTCGAACACAGGCTGGACTTGACAGCCAAGTACGCTGATCACATCATCATAATGGACGAAGGAAGAGTGGTTCAAGATGGAAAGCCCCGTGAGATTTTGCGTTCAGAAGAAGCCCGTTTGATCGGCATTGGAATTCCAAAGGCGACTAGGCTCTATCAGATACTCAGGAAGAATGGGATAGATTTGGGCGACAAAATTCCGCTGTCTTCAGACGAAATGGCAAAGCTACTAAGGGAGGCACTAAAGGACTAATGATTAAAATTGAAGAGGTCTATTTTTCTTATCCGAATAACGTGGAAGCGTTGAAAGGAGTATCATTAACCATACGGAACGGCGACTTTCTAGCCATCATGGGACAGAACGGCGCTGGCAAAACAACTCTGGTTAAACACTTTAACGGAATACTAAAACCGACAAGGGGAAAAGTGCTCATAGATGGCGTGGACACCACAAAAACAAGCGTTGCAAAACTAGCCAGAAACGTGGGTTTTGTCTTCCAAAACCCTGACAGCCAACTTTTTAGCGAATCAGTCGAGGAAGAAATAGCCTTTGCACTGAAAAACTTCGGTTTCGAAAAAGAAGTGATAGAGAAACGTGTAACATGGGCTTTGAACCTCTTAGGCTTAGACGAGTACAGAAAGACTTCGCCGTTCATGCTGAGTGGGGGAGAAAGAAAACGGGTAGCTCTGGCTTCCGTCCTAGCGTGGGATCCGCAGATGCTGGTCTTGGACGAGCCGACCATAGGACAGGATTATCAACAGAAGGAGAAGCTTAGGCAATTCATCTTACAGATGAAGACGCAACAGAAAACGGTGGTCATCGTTACCCATGATGTGGAGTTCGTGGCTGAATGCAACCCGAGAGTCATGCTGATGCGAGAAGGAAAAATCATAGCTGACGGGGAAGCACGAGACATTCTCACGAACCCCGAGGCCCTGACTGAAGCATCCATCGTGTCGCCGCAAATAGCCCAAATCTTCTTCGAACTATCCGACTTGGGACTTCCGAAAAACGTCATCGACGTCTATGAAGCAGAGAGAATACTGCTGGAAAGGATGAGGAGAAAAGCGTAGATGAGCGTTTTTAACGGTCTCAAGTTTCGCAAAGTCTACTCGCCGATTCATAACTTGGACCCGAGGATAAAGTTTGTTTACGTCTGCACAATCTTTGCAGTTGCCATAATTTTCTCGGAGATACTGCCTCTACTCGTGCTTTTCTTGATGCAGATTCCATTCGTGGTCTTGGCAGGAGTCAAACGTGAATGGTTACGTTCAATGCGCGGCGCAGCCTTCCTAGCCACGATAATCTTCTTGACAAACTTCGTTGCTTCCTTCATCGGCGCAGGATACATAGTCACGGCGAAGAACTTGGAAAACGCGGCCGCAATGACGCTTCGTTTCATCGTGCTCGTCGAATCATTCTCGGTTTTCTTCCTGACAACTTCACCCGATCATCTGGGTTTAGCCTTAGAACAAGTGCACGTGCCGTACGAGTTCGTCTTCGCCTTCACAACCGCCGTGCGTTTTGTGCCGGTTTTAGCTGAAGAAGCACAAACAATTATGGATGCGCAGAAAGCGAGGGGTTTGGAACTTGAGCGTGGAAACTTTCTAAAAAGAATCAGAAACTACATTCCCATACTTATCCCATTGATTGTCAGTGCAATTCGCAGAAGCCTAGAGTTGGCTGAAGCCATGGAGTCCCGTGCATGGGGAGCTACTAAAAACCGCACAAACTTGTACGTGCTTAAAATGCACAAAGGCGATTTTGCCTTGATAGCCATAACCATCACAGTGCTGGCAGCCGCGATTTACATTCGCCTCTTTATAGCGATTCCAACCTTAAACGAACTTTTAACACGCTTGCTTTAAACCGCAAGACTTTTAATACAGACGCCTGTGTAATGGGTTTCTCGAGGTCTCGAAAGAAGTTGAAATGGCTAAAAGCAGCGGCAGAAGAAATCGTTTCCTGCATCGAACGTTCCATTCAAGACCTCAACATGAAGCAAGTTGAAGACTTTATAGACCTTCTGCTGAAATCAAAAGACAAGAAAATATTCATTGTAGGCATGGGAAGAAGCGGGTTCGTCGGCAGAGCCTTTGCTTTACGTCTCATGAACTTAGGCTTTAACGTGTTCTTCTTAGGAGAAACCATAACGCCCGCAGCAGAGAAAGGAGATTTGGTAATTGCCATCTCAGGAACAGGCTCAACAAAAATGGTGTTAACAGCCAGTTCAGCGGCAAAAGACATCTGCGCAACCGTCGTTGCGATCACCTCTTTTCCCGAATCGCAACTAGGTCAGATGGCAGACCACATTGTCGTGATTAGAGGAAGAACGAAGGAAGGATCGCCGAGGGAAGAAGATTACTTGGCTAGACAGATTATCGGAGAGCGTGAGCCCTTGACTCCGTTGGGAAGCGTTTTCGAGAACAACTGCATGGTATTCTTGGACAGCTTGGTCGTGGAATTGATGCAACGCTTGGGACAGCATGAATCGGATTTGAAGCGAAGACACGCAACAATAGAATAAACGTTTAATGAAAGCTGCTTACTGTTTAACGTTCTTCTTTGTGTACTCATCCCTTAGCTTTTCAGCTAGCTTGCCGTCTTTCAGGATTAATGCGCCACGGTAACCGCAGTGTCGGCAATCCCAGATAGACCATAGTTGTGGCAGACCCGAAGCCCAGAAGACGTCTGTGGAGCCACATTTTGGGCAAAATGTTGTGCTTCGTTGTGGTTTCTTCGTTTTGCGGTTCAAATGGTTGTCCCGGTATGAAAGGTGTGTTAGCGGGTTCTTTAAGGTTGTTTAGTTTTAATCATGCTCATGATTAAGAGTGCATATAACTTATTAAGACTCACTACACACTATATCTTTGTGAAAGTACACCACACCCTAAACAAAAACAACTTCACAAACGGAGAACAAGCCGATGCGGGAGACTTCCAAAACTGTTGAAGAAACAGAAGTAGGCATAATCCTAAAAGAAGAAGGCAAAAGAACAACCGCTTTCAGAGAAGTCTACCCCATACAAGAGCCCTACGTTTACGCCGCAATAGTAAAAGAGCCAAAAACTCAAAAAACGCTTTACGAAGTCATCGAACCAACATTGCATGCTGAAGAAGAGAAACAGCTGCAGGAAATAAAGAGCTTTTTGATGGAAGAAGTCGATGTAAACCTGAAGGAAATAGAAACAAAAGAAAAAGCAGAAAACTACCTGAAAGAAAAAACCAAGGATACAATCAAGAAATACCGAATTAAAGTTGCGCCCGAAGCCGTCGACAAACTCGTATATTACGTGATAAGAGACTTTTTAGGCTACGGAAAAATCGACCCGTTAATGAAGGATCACTTGATTGAAGACATATCTGCGGATGGCGTAAACATACCGCTTTATGTTTGGCACCGAATGTACGAGTCGTTGCCCACAAACATCATCTTCAAAGACGAAGCAGAACTGGACTCCTTCATAATTCGAATGGCATACTTAGCAGGAAAAAACATCTCCATAGCCTCACCCATCCTGGACGCTTCGCTTCCAGAAGGCAGCCGTATACAATTAACTTATGGAAACGAGGTTACAAGAAGAGGCTCTACGTTTACAATTCGACGCTTCAAGGTGGATCCGCTAACGATTTCAGATTTGATCGCACTAAAGACAATATCTTCAGAGATGTCCGCATACCTCTGGTACATCATAGAAAACCGAGCATCAGTCATGGTGGCTGGCGGTGTGGCTTCTGGAAAAACAACCATGCTGAATTGCCTATCTATGTTCATAAAACCTGAGATGAAAGTGGTGAGCGTCGAAGACACGCAGGAACTTAACCTTCCACACGAAAACTGGATACCATCAGTCGTGAGAACTGGGTTTGGACACGAGGACAAGAAAAGCGGCAACATAACCCTCTTTGATCTGCTGAAAGCAGCAGTCAGACAGAGACCCGACTACATTATCGTCGGTGAAGTTCGTGGGGAAGAAGCCTACACGCTTTTTCAAGCCATGGCAACTGGACATCTAGGAATGTGCACCATTCACGCAGAGTCAGTCGAAGCCGTGATAAACCGTCTGGAATCTGAACCGATGAATATTCCGAAACCGCTCATAGCCATGATGGACGTCATAATGGTGATGACGAGAACCGAGATTGAAGGAAGACCCGCAAGGAAAGCAACCGCCGCCGCAGAAGTCTTGGAGCTTGACCAAAAAACAAAGCAGATACGAACCAACAACATTTTCGCGTGGAACCAGAAAGAAGACGAATTCACGATGCTTGGTCAAAGCGCAATTCTGGAGGAACACAGGAAAAAACTGGGAATCAGTGAAGCGGATGCTGAAAGCGAGTTAAACGCGAGGAAAATGGTTCTTGAATGGATGGTACAAAAAGGAATCCGCCGCTACTTGGATGTTGCTAATGTTATTCGGGAGTATTACGCGAATCCAAAACGTGTTTTGCAGAAAGCCAGAGTGGGGTTAAAATGAAAAGCAACGAAGCCGTGGGAAAAATCAAGAGGCTTCTGGGGCATCTCAGCAAAAGACTCGGGTTGCCAACGCCAAAATTTCCAAAACGTGTTGCGAGAACAAAAGAGGAAAAGACCAAGCCCACTTCTGAAAGTTTTTCTTCCTTCGCTTTCAAGCTTTTAGGAGGAAAAATGACGCGTGTTCTACCACTTTTCGACGGTTTAGACTCGAACTTGCAACATTCAGGTTTGAAAGTAAACTTCAAAGCATACGTTAGCCTAGCGGTCGGCGGCGCATTTCTCACCGCGATCGGAACACTAGCCTTAGTTCCGATTCTAGCACTCATTTTGTTTCATACGCCGATTGTAGCCGCGTTTCTTTTTGGTGTTGGCGGAAGTTTATTCGCGTTCGCCTTTGCAACCATAGGATTCTACGTCTATCCAATTTATCGTGCTGACAAGCTCAAGAGAGAATTAGATGACGAGTTGCCATTCACGACAGGTTACATGGCAGTTTTAACGAGCGCAGGTGTTTCTCCAGAGAAAATGTTCTATTCACTCTCGAACCTAAGTGTGCCGCTTGTTGTTTCGGGCGAAGCGAAGGATGTTATGAGGGATGTAAACCTTTTCGGACGAGACATAATATCTGCTCTTGAAGAAGAGTCCAAGCGAACACCTTCCGAAAAATTAAAAGAAATGTTAGAAGGACTTATTTCAACGATACATTCAGGCGGCAACATGGCTGCTTACCTGCGTGAAAAATCCAAACAGTACATGAGGCTTAAGAGAATAAGCCTGAAAAAGTTTTCAGACACGCTGTCCATTCTAGCAGAATTCTACGTAACCATGCTCATAACTGGTCCGCTGCTTCTGGTGATAATGCTCGCAGTCATGGCGATGCTTCCAGGCGGTAGCATGTCAGGCATACTGAACCCAAGTCTGATACTCAATTTGCTAACTTACATTGGCATACCGTTAGGCTCCATAATGTTCCTGATAATATTGGATGCTGTTTCACCTAAATGGTAATTGAAAATGCCAAAAATAACGAAAAAAATGAAGAAAACTGCGTGGATCGCATCAGGTTTGTTAGCAACCGCCTTAGTAGTATTTGCGTATTTGTTGTTTGGAGGAAAACAAATAGACGATTACGTCTTTTTCGCTTTCATAGCAGCAATTACTCCACCAGCAATTTTGGATTACGTTGAGTATAAATGGAGAAAATCTGTGGATGAGCGTTTGCCTGACCTTTTCAGGAGCATAGTTCAGGGTCAAGAAACAGGAATGACGCTTCCTCAAGCTTTGGAGAACGCGGCTAAACGCGATTATGGACCGTTAACTAATGAGATGCAGAAGATGACGGCGCAGATTTCATGGGGCATGTCTTTTGAAGACGCTCTTTTAGCTCTGGGAAGACGTGTCAACACCGTGCTTATGCAGAGAACCGTGCCGCTGATAATCGAGGCAGGCCGTTCTGGCGGGCACGTGGAGAAAGTTTTTGACCCCATGGGCAAGTTCATACAATCAACTTTGCTACTTGAGAAAGAACGCAAAAACCAGACAAGACCTTACGTTGCAATAATCTACGTAGCCTTTTCCGTGTTCATATTCACTATAGTACTGCTATTCAAATCCTTCTTCGTAAGCGTAGAAGGATTGCCGCTTTTTGGAACCACGGCAATGTCTGCTGAAGAAATGCGACGGATATTCTTCCATATGACAACGATTCAAGCCCTCTTCGGAGGACTCGTTGCCGGAAAAATGGGGGAAGGAACGATCAGCGCTGGGTTGAAGCATAGCTTGGTTATGATGCTTTGCGGTTACGTAATCTTGAAGCTTTTCCTTTGAGGTGCAAGAGAAAAATGGTTAGAAAAAAAGAGTTCATCCATGATAGGCGTGCTATAACACCTGTGTTAAGCACCTTGTTGCTTACTGTGGTGGCTGTTTCCATCATGGCTCTTGCAACGACCGCAACTTACGTCATATCCACTAATTTGCGGGAAAACATGAGTGAACGGCTGATAATAGAGGATGTGTGGTTCAATCCTTCAACTGGAAACATACACGTTTACTTGCGCAATATCGGAAAGATTTCAGTTCAGGTTTCCACAGTCTACGTTAATCACACTTCGCAAGTTTTCATTTCGCTTAAGCTAGAAATAGACGGGCATGGTTGGCTTAACGTTTCGCAAACGTGGACTTCTAACAGCCTGTATTACATAGATGTTGTTACATCAAGGGGGACGCATGTTGGAGGCTATTATGAATCGCCTTAGATTCAACAAGCGAGGAGTAAGCAACGTAATAGTCGTCATGTTAAGCCTCGTATTAGTCGTGATAATAGTTGCCAACGTGGTGCTTTGGAGTTATCAAATGAACCAACTTGATTGGGAGAAGATGGAAGAAAAAGTAGACATAACAAATGTCGAACATTTCAACGGCTCTTCTTGGTTCACAACCAAAAAAGAATACACAGTTAACGAAGGTGCTCACGTAAGCGGTAGCTACACTGACACGCAAGCTGTCGACAACAATTATGAGCGATTTACTGAGACGATTACAACGCCTACTTATTACCCGAACGGATACAATATTTTATATGGAACCTACCTTTCTGGTAGTGTTCCAAGCAGTATTCAGACAGTTGACTCAGAATACTTTATTACAAGAAGCGCTGCAACATCATCCGCAACTGTAGCATACAATCCTTTAGGCTACAATTTACTTGGAAGCACAACATTTGTTTCTGGAGCAATTAGCAATCTAACATTAAATGATGGTGTCTATATGACTTTTAGAAGTTATGTATCACACTCATCTTCAGGCACATTTGGCTACACAACAGCTGGAAGTAGCTACACCACTGTTAACACAAACTACATGTATGGAAGTATCTTCACTTCTCCAAATTACAATGGAATAGTTGCCCAAAGCATAACATTTCGTGGAAGGTCAGGCTCAGGTACAGCTAATGTTAAATGCGTTTTAGTTAGACATAGTGATTTAACAATAGTTGCCGTCGGCAACCCTGTTTCAGTCTCAACAACGGTAAATTGGTATTCAAGCATTTTTGCCAGTCCTCCAAGTTTATCCGCGAATACTGAATATGTTATAATGTTAATTCCTAGCGCAAACACACGCTTCTATTACGGTTCTGGCTCTACAGATCAAGGACACTATGATACAACCAACAGTTACACTACACCAACAAATCCGACGGATGCAACACATAACAACAACCAATATAGTGTTTATTGCACCTTTGCATATCCTTCTCAATATACGTGCGAAGCCGAGTTCACTGGAACGTCAAACACAGAATCATGGACACAGCTAGTCTGGACGACGGACAGCGGGTTCACAACCGATAGCGTGCTAGCAACATTTCAACTTTACAATTTTCAAACAGGAAGCTACCCAACAAGCGGAGATGGATATTTATCAGGCACTATAGGAACAACTGATGTAACTAACACGCAAACGATAACAACAAACCCAACATATTTTCGAGATGCCTCTGGCAACTGGAAACTAAAAGTGAAAAGTGTAAAAGATACTAATTCTCAGTTTGATTTTAAAGCCGATTGGATAGAGTTTAAAACAGAGTACTACAATGAATACGCTGCTTCAACAGAATTCACTTTCTCAAGCATGACAACGAAAATTCCTGCGCAACTAAACTTCACAATTGTCAGCGAATACAACGTAGCCAACGTAGGCGTGACTATTCAAGTTTGGAATTACTCTTCATCAGCATACGTAACCAGTGGAGAAGGATACACAGAATACCTATCATCTGGAACAAACGAGACCAAAACGCTCAGCATCAACACTAACCCACAATTCTACATCTCAAACGGAAACGCCAAAATCAAGGTCACTGGAGCAAAATCAACGACTACGCAATACCTACAGAAAATAAACCAACTAAAAATTGGCTACAAAATCGAAAACCGACTTAACATCAACAATACCTACACGATTGACCTATCCACGTATCCTTCAGCATCTATTCGGACGGTTGAAATCCAATTAAAGTTCAGAGCAAGCGACAATGGCGAAAAATGGTATCTAAACGCCTACAACTGGACAAAAGCGGCATACAGCGATACTGGTTTCAACTCAACGGCTGGGTACACGCCTACAACAGGCTGGGATTATTATGCTGTAAATCTTACGACCTGTTGGCGCAGCTACGTTTGGAGCAACGGCACAATGTGTCTACAATTCACAGATCAAAGCGCAGACATCAACAGTACAGCAATCGACGTAGATTTTCTGGGCGTGAAAATCGTGATTGATGGAACGCGTTTTTCATTCAAGAATGAGGGAGCTTTAACTTCTCATCTGGTATCTCTATGGATTACGAATACGACGACTCATCTGCATTACGACATTAACCTGTTTATTAATTCTGGAGAAAATGCAACATACATTAGAGTGGATATACGTCTGCCAACAGATAACTTCGTGGTGAAAGTTGTTACAGAAAGAGGAAACATGGCTGTGTTTACAAACCATTAGCAGGAAGCTTACTTAGGTAATTTTTCTTTTAACGCTTTTATCGCTTCTTTTTGATTCTTTGCCTCTATTATCTGGATGTTGTATAATTCCGCCATCTTCTTTCCATTCTCGCTCAACGCGGGAATCGCAATCAAGTACGCGTGATCAGGCGAAACGTCATACACTTTGGCAAACAAAGCGATTACCGGTTGTTCGGGCACAGCGTTTTCTGTGGAGGTTGCCAAATCGATCACAGTTACTTTTCGAGCCGTTGCTCCTTTGAAGGCGGCTATGTCAAAAATGTGGTTTGCACCCGACTTGCCTTTAAGAAAAGCAGGGCTTTCAACCTCAAAGCTGTTTTCGCGCAGGAAATCTCTTATCGGCGTGATAACAACCCAGTCTAGCGACACTTCATCTTTAACTTCCTCTTTCAAACTGTAAGCGTAAACATCGTTAATCACGGCATCCTCAAACGTGGAGGTTGCATGGCAATTTCGACAGAAATGTGCAGTCACGGGTATGTCGAAGCTTTTGCCGCATTCTTTACAAGTGCACCATATGCCAGCTTGCCTATAATCCATGTCTAACTTCTTTAACTCGTCATGACATTTTGGACAAACGAGCTTGTTCCCCTTCTGGAAGTTCTTCTCAACATCCATGTATCCACATTTAACATGCTCGATCAGGGAGCTTTTTTGAATGTCAAACGATTTGCAATACGGACAACAATAACGGACAGAAATATTTGCGGAACTGCATTTTGGACAGTAAACAATCTTGTCGTAAAGGTGTCTGTTCAACACTCCAGCTTCGTAAAGCTTGTTCAAAAATTCCTCTGCCTTTACGTCGTCGCCGAGAATTTTTTCAACGACCGCGTATCTGTAACCAACTTCGGGGTCGTAAACTGGTTCGAGCTTGCTTATTTCGCCGCTTAGAAATTTACTTAGAAAAACCTGAGTGTTTCGATCTTTGTACAGATCGGCGCGTTCATTTTTGCTTGACATCAGCGGTCTCGACCGAGCTACGGCATGTATTATATTTCGAGTGTAACCATCATTTCTAAGACTTTACTATTAATAATTGTTTTCATTCTTGCCAAATCTTTTGTCCGACCTGACTCGAACCCTAATGCAAAAATTCTTTTAAGATCAGAAAATTCCATTATTCCTGCACAGTCCTACCTAGCTCAACCCATATGACCTATTGTTATTAGAAATAAAGGACTTGGGGCTTAGTACTATAGAACCAGAATATGAAGGCAGACTTCACAGTCACATTTTTTAATCAGAACGACAATATTCCAATGCAACATACCAACAAGAACCTTAACATTTATGGTGAATCAGATGTCAACCTCAGACATTTCGAAACGTCCAACGAATCGGTGGACAACATTGAAAGAATCATCCGGGACAATTCTTTTCCTGCTTGTAGCAGTGTTGGCAGAGTTCCTAGTTGTTCTCTACGCCCTGAGTTTAGGCACTGAAGACCCGTCATTATTACAGTGGAGCTTTCAGTTTCCAGGCACGGGGTGGAACGTCACTTTAGCAGTCAGCCCGTTGTTCCATCTGGTTCCAATAGCAGTCATAATTGCTCTCACTGCCACTTGGATATACTTGACAAACCACGCAGTTGTTAAACCCCAGCAAACATGGAGGGGGAAAACTGGACAAGCCCCGAAAGCAGGAAAAAAGGCACAATCAAAGATAAGCCGCGCATTTCAACGGTTTTTTGGAAAGATAAGATCGGGATTGCTGAAGATTAAGGGTTTTGCGTACCTAGAAAAAAAGATTAATTCCAGAAGAACATCCATAAGGAGCGCGTTGATAGTGCTTCTGCTTTTCGCGTTTTTCGTCATATTCACTTCCTTACTGGTGTATCCGCAGATGATTTACCGAATGGTGTCGAACGCTTACCAGAACAACCCATCGATGCTCAGCTTCGTAAGAGGCGCCGGAGAAGCCTTATCACCCATCGGAAACGTTTTCTCAGGTTTGGGCAACGCATTGCTACTTGCGGCGCCTGGTTTCAGAGATTTCGTGACCAGTCTCGGAAACGTCATTGCACCCTTGTCTAATCTGGATGGCGCTGGAAAATACCTAGTTTTTCAGAACGCAGCCGCCTGGATTTCTGCTATGATAGCTCTTTTCCTAGTAGAGTTTTCGCAGAAAGGATACGGATACCGCAAACGATAGAATTGAGTTAAGTGATTTTGGATGGCTGATCACCCCAGGTTTGGTCCTGCAGGGGTTCCTCCAACATTCAGGTTAATGAATGCAAACTTGGGAGATGTTCCTCAGCTTCTGCGGGAAGAAGGGTTAGACGCTTTTGAGTATGAAGCCATCTATTGGGGAGCCAAACCGCAGATTAAAAAAGAAGACGCTGAAAAGCTAGGCGGAGAAGCCATGAAAAATGATGTGTGGCTGAGCCTTCACGGTTCTTACTTCATAAACCTTCTAGGCGAAAAACAAGTGGTTGAAGCAAGCAAAAAACGTCTAACCGCTTGCGCAACCGCTGCACAATGGATGGGAGCCAAGGTTGTTGTCTTTCACCCTGGATTCTATGGCAAACACGCCCCAAAAGAAGCCTTCAAAATTTGTGTTGAAGCCTTGAAAGAAATTGTCGAGACCATGAGAAGTCTTGGAGTTAAAAACGTCAGACTCGGCGCAGAAACCATGGGCAAGTCTTCACAGTTTGGAAGTTTAGACGAGATCATCGGCTTTTGCGAACAGGTTGAGCAGACTCAACTCGTAATAGATTGGTCGCATCTGCACGCTAGAAACCATGGTCGGTTCAGGAAAGTTGAGGATTTCCGTAAGGTTGTGGAAGAGGTTAAAAGTAGGCTCGGCAAAGAAGCCGCGGAAAACATGCACTGCCATTTTACAAAGATTGAGTATTCGGATAAAGGTGAAAGGCGCCACCATGTGTTGGATGAAGCAGGTTATGGACCGAGTTTTGAAATGCTGGCGAAAGTCATAGCTGAATTCAAGCTCAAGCCCGTTATAATATGCGAGAGCCCACTGTTAGACATTGACGCGGTGAAAATGCGCGACATTCTGAAAATCGAGCTTAACAAGTAGGAAATGCCTATGCGATACTTTTTTATGCAGTCTAATGATGCTGTTTATGGGTACCCGTTTTGGTGCGAATGAAAGGATTTCAAAAACTCATACCAGTCGACCAAGCACTAAAAACATTTCTGGCCGCAGTGCCTTCTAAAAAACCTAAAACTGTTTCAGTCACCTTGACTTCAGCTTTAAACCGTGTGCTGGCAGAAAATGTGATAGCCAAAGAGGATTTGCCGCGTTTTGACAGATCAGCAGTAGACGGCTACGCTGTCAAAGCCAGAGACACTACTAGCGCCTCACAGTTTAAGCCAAAGACCCTAAGAATCGTCGAAGATAGAGTGGACAGCATGCAAGCAAAGCAGGTGTGGACTGGAAACCCAATTCCAAAAGGCGCAGACTCGGTTGTGATGCTTGAAAACACCGAGAAGAACAAGGATGAAGTCAAGATTTGGGTTCAATTAACGCCAGGCGAAAACGTTTCCAAAAAAGGTGAAGATTTAGCGAAGGGAGAAACGGCTCTGCGAAGTGGAATTCGCTTGAAAGCACACCACTTGGGGTTGACTGCGGCGCTTGGAAAGACCGAGATAAAAATTTTTGAAAAACCCTCAGTCGGCGTATTGGCAACAGGAAACGAACTTGCAGAAATGGGCAGCATTCCACAAGCGTATCAAATTTTCGACTCTAACAAAGTGATGGTTTCTTCTCTATGCCGAGAACTAGGCGCTGAACCAGTGGATTTGGGCATAGCCAAAGACGACGTCGATGACATCGTTGGAAGGCTAAAAAGAGGGCTGAAAAAAACAGACTGCATGATCACCACTGGAGGCACGAGCGTCGGAGCAGCTGACCTTGTACCAGAATCCGTTAACATGATCGGAAACCCAGGCGTCATCGTTCACGGCGTGGCTATGCGTCCAGGCATGCCCACTGCGCTTGCTGTAGTTGAGGAAAAGCCTGTAATGATTCTGTCAGGAAACCCTGTTGCAGCAATCTTCGGTTTTGAAGTTTTCGCTAGACCGTTAATATCCAGAATGATTGGTTTAGAGCGCACTGAGCTCAGATCGGTTGTTGAAGCACGAATTACGAAAAGGACGACTGCAGCTCTAGGAAGAAGAACCTTCGTACGAGTTCATGTCTCTCAGAGTGAACATGGCTTTTCGGCAGCGCCTATCAGCGCCAAAGGTTCAGGCTTGATTTCAACGATGACTAAGGCTAATGGTTACGTCGTGGTCCCCGAAAACCGTGAAGGCTTGGAAGAAGGCGAGATTGTTTATGCATACTTGTTTGATGATGTGGAAGTAGGGTGATTGAGACGTTCAGGAAACTCTTAACTCTGGACGAGGCGGAAAAAGTTATCCGCAAACATTTCAAGCCCAAGCCTTTAGGCGTTGAAGAGGTTTCGCTGCTGGAAGCGTATAACCGTGTTTTGGCAGAAAACGTAACTGCAACTCTCGACATTCCACCCTTTAATCGTTCGACCGTCGACGGTTACGCGGTTAAAGCTGAGGATACTTTCGGCGCAGAGGAAAACAAGCCTAAAAAGTTGAAGGTTTCTGGAACGGTGAACATAGGAGAGCTACCTAGAACAGATGTTGGTGATGGAGAGGCGGCTGAGATTGTCACGGGTGCTCCGATTCCACATGGCGCTGATGCCGTCGTTATGATGGAGGACACGAAGCGCGAAGGTGAACAAGTTCATGTTTTCAGTGCACTAACAAAAAATGAGAACGTAATGAAAGCTGGAGCAGACATCAAGAAAGGCGAGACTGTTCTGGAAGCTGGGCAACTGCTTGGTTCTCGAGAAATCGGTGTCGCAGCCGCAGTAGGCTTAGCAAGAGTAAATGTTTATGCCATTCCAAGCGTGGCGGTTCTTTCAACAGGAGCCGAAGTAACCCAACCAGGCAATAAGCTACCGTCAGGAAAAATCTACGACATTAATGCTTACAGTTTGAACGCCGCAGTCTTAGAAAGCGGTGGACAGCCTGTTTTTATGGGCGTTTTTCCGGACGATAGAAAAGCGTTACAGGAAGCATTGGCAAGGGCTTTGTGTTCGTCAGATATGGTTATCACTTCAGGCGGAGTATCAGTAGGTCCAAAAGATGTCATTCCACAGACGGTGGATTCGCTCGGGAAGCCCGGGGTTATCGTGTCGGGCATTGCGATCAAGCCTGGAAAGCCCGTGACGGTGGCGGTCGTGGATGGCAAGCTGGTTTTTTCGCTTCCAGGTCATCCTGCTTCGGCTTTGCTGATTTTCCAGTTGCTTGCTCGTCCACTTATCAGAGTCATGGGTGGAAGAAAAACTGAGAAAAGTTTGAAAGTGAAGGCTATTGCGAGCATGAGGATGTTCCCAGCCAAGGGCAGAAGAACGTTTATCACGGTGAGGTTGCGCAGAGATGGGTCGAAGCGTTTGATTGCGGAGCCTGTTGAGACTGGGCTTTCTGGCGCTATAACGACGCTTGCCAAGGCTGATGGTTTTGTGGAGATTGCGGAGAATCAACAGTTTGTTGATGCTGGAGAAAAAGTCGTGGTTACGCTTTTCAAGAATCTTGGAGAAAGCAAGTTTTAGCTTTCCAGTTTTGTTCTTTTTGCTACCGCGTAAATCGTAGCAATCCATGAGAGGATAAGGTAAGCAATCATGCTGAGACTGGTCATTATGTCTTCCATGAAGAAGAAGTAAAGCGTGTATATGGAAAGCACGGTTGCCGTGAGGAAAAGGATTATGACAGGGTAGAGCGCCCAGCTTCTTTTCTTGAAAAGTCCGTAGGCAGCAACTAGGCTGAATACGCCGATTATCGCGAAGTGCGGTGGGTAAAGAGCTAAAGGTAACACGATGAAGCTGATTATTCCGACGATTATGTAGAAAACTGAAACTAGCAGCATTCCGTTGTTTTCAATCTTCAACTTGGACATTATTGACATTTTATGGTCGACCTTAACCTTTATGCAATTTGCACCAGTGTTAATAAATTTAATGTTTAAAAGGCTTTAGCATCTCATAACGACGGATTTCGAAACCAAGCTTATTAACTATTCTTATATGTAGAGTTGCAGAGAAGCCAAAGCTTAATTCTTACTTTCTGTCCAATGAATTTTCTGGGACACCCCTAATGAAAGAGCGACCTGTTCTGTTCGTTAAGTCTGAAAAGACTGAACGGTTAGAATATACCGTGCCTAATTTTGGTCATTACTGCAGCGCAGCCTACCGAGCTACTGGAACAGATTGTGCCTTTTGTGAAGAAGACCAAAAAGCTATTGAATTGCTCGAAAGAGCAGAGATAAGTTACGTCCTCGTTGACCTTGGGCAAGCAAGTGCTGCTGTGCGGTTTAAGGCAAGAATGCGAGGAATCAAGACGACGCCCACGTTGGTTTATGAGGGACGGAAACTGGAGAAACTGCAGCAAATTATGTTAGTAATCGGATCAGTTTCTCAGAAACGAAAGGCAGAAAATATATCGCCATAATTGTTGGGGACGAGCGAAAGAGTTTAGAGCTTAATGGCTGAATAGGCTCTAAAGATAGGACTGTGAAGCAGATGAGTAATCGTGAACTTTTTGTGTCTCAATTGAACGTTTTTAGCGGTTTCCAGAAGCCCTTCGAGAAGGCTGATTACGTGGTTTTCGGCGTTCCGTTCGATGTGACGAGCACGTATCGCACTGGAGCAAGGTTTGGTCCGAACGCGATTCGGCAGGCGTCGCTTAACATCGAAACTTACAGTTTCCGAACAGGTGTGGATGTTGAAGACATTGCTGTGCATGATCTGGGTGATTTGCACGTGTCAACGGACACTGAGAAAACGCTGAAAAGGACAGAGCTTGTCGTAAAAGACATTCTTAAGGCTGGGAAGACTCCTGTGACGGTTGGCGGAGAACACACGATAACGCTCGGCGTCATGCGAGGCTTAGGCGAGAAAGCAAGGAAAACAGCCGTGGTGAGCTTTGACGCGCACTTGGACTTGCGTGATGAGTTTATGGACTTGAAGCTGTCGCACACGACTTTTATGCGTAGGATAA
>DATKKK010000022.1:0-14695 GCA_035542975.1 Bathyarchaeia archaeon
ACTCGCAAAGAAACACGGAATCAAAGTGGTTGGAAGCTGGGTTTCAATACCAGACCACACCATCGTAATGGTGTACGAAGCTCCAAACATGGAAGCTATGCTGAAAATCTCAATGGAACCTGAAGTCATGGCTTGGATTGGCTACAACAACACTGAAACGAAGCCCGTGATGACCCTCGAAGAAACCATAAAACTCTTGAAATAGACTAGACGAAAGCTTTCCCCCCTTTTTTCTTCTTGACCCGCGCGCGCTTTTCTGCAAACCTTTCTTCTCTCTATTTTTCGGTCAATGTCGGATGAACCAATTGACGACAGTGAGGACACTGAACCAGAGCCTTGTTTTCAGTAGACTTCCATTTCTTCTTACAGAAAGGACACAGATACCAAGCAGTTTTTCCCGGAACAAGAAGAAACTGCCTGCTCAAAACCCAAGTCACCAAGCCCGAAATCAACAACGCGTCTCCCAGCACGAAAAGAAATACCAGTCTGAATTCAAAGCCCGGCACGAAATCCACTGTTTCTGACCACAGAAGGTTAAAGAAAGTTGAGAAAGGATTACCAGCAGTGGAGACTTGCGGCCAAGTTTTCCACAGCGCTACAACGATAACCATCGTTCCCAGTAGGAACAGCATCAGGCTAAGCGTGTAAGCAGACTTTTGCGTGCGAAGAATCTTTCTCATCTCTACATTCTCACCTTTGGGTGTGATGTTTTGCTTATTTGAAATTTGTGAAGCAGAAGTACACTTAACGCCCAGCGCGCGCTTTTTCCAATCAAACCTTCATATCCATTACTTCAAGTCATTAATGTCGCGCTCGCGTCATGCTCACGCTCCAACCTGCAAAGACTCAGAACAACAATTAACGCGCGTTAATCACCTAAGGATAAACTTTTATCCCAAACCCAAACTCTGAAATAGAATAGGCTCAGTTTGATATAGTAAGGAAGCCTTGAAATTATGAAGGATATCGAGTTGAAGCTTATCGCTGAACTAATGAAGAACAGCCGAAGAAGTGACAGAGACTTAGCCAAAGCACTCGGTGTCTCTCAACCAACAGTGTCTAGGACGATTAGAAAACTGGAGAAAGATGGCATTATCAAAGAATACACGATGATTCCAGATTTCGCTAAGCTCGGATACGAGTTGATGGGTATCACGTTGATGAACGTGGACGAGGACAGCCCAGAGCATCTCGCACAAGCGAGGGAAAAAGGAGCCAGAATGTTCGAGAAAGAAACTGTTCACGCTAACCTGATGGCAGTGTCTGGCTCAGAGGCATACAAGAACAGAGCCTTCATAACCTTCTATAAAACCTACGCAGACTACGCAAAAGCCATGGACCTCGTTAAGCAAATCCCCTTCTCCGAAGCAACAAATGTTGATTCATTTCTTGTTGATCTAAATGGCCAGTCACATTACAGGCTTCTCACATTGTCAGAGATAGCTCGACACATTCTGAAAGAAATTAACACAACAAGCAAAGATGCTAAACGCGCGAGAAAAAACCAACAGTCATAAATATCAAAAGTAAAGAAGATAGACAGCTATGCTGAACCAAAAAGATCAACCCATTGAAAACGAGAGTGCGCCTCCCAATGATATGCAGAAATCAGGTCCGATCGGGCTTGTCGTCGCTTCGATGGTCGGCTTTCTCGTGTGGCTCGTCTTCATCCTGCTCTTCGCTTTGTACTGGTCCGAAGGGTTTAGTGCATTTCAGAACATCGTTGTCTTCATCGTGTCGCTGTGCATGACTGGTCTGCTCATCGGCTTGATGTGGATTATCTGGGGACGAAATAGATTTCGAATGTGGAGCAAATGGTAATCTGGCAGAGTGTAAGAATCGACAAAGAGCCGTCACGCGCACGAGCAACATACTATCCATAGCCACTGCTAGGCGCTTCGTCAGCATTAACCAAGTCATCAACAAAACAATAGAAAATCCTTAAGCCCTAAGTTGGGTTATTGCCAACACACCAGCCCTCTAGAAACTATGCTATGCTTCAAGTTACTCCCACAATATAATCTCTTTACATACCTGCCTCTTTCGTTGGTCATAGTGAAGTAGCGATGCAAGGAAAAATCCCAAGTAAAGGAATTGAAAGATGCTTAGCAACTCTTTTGGCAAAGAAACCATAGAAGTAGTAGAACAGACACTACGGCTTTGTTCAACTACTTCTAATCCAAGACGCCTTATCTTCTGACGAATAGCCTCCTCAGGTTTCTTCATTCTTTCAGCTATGGCCGGCAAGAAATGCCGTTCTTTAACGAGTTCTCGAAGCTGTGTCTCCTCTTCAACCGTCCATGGTTTACCTTTCACGGTATTCCTCCTTGAGAATGCCACGGTACGGTCCTATGCTTAACTCGCCTTCTGACCGATGATGATTCCGGGCACGAAAGTGATTAGATTTGATATAACTACGAAAATCTCGCTATTCCAGGAATGCAGAAAAATCATGTGGACCACCTCGAGAACTGACAAGCAAATGGTCATGCCGATGACAAACTTGACCGCGTAAACAAGCTTCTCATTAGGCTCCACAATAAGCACGTGCTGATTTCCTCGAGTGCCCTTGCGCCGTATTTTTCTAGTAAGAGCCCGCCTAATCCAATCAGCCAAAATCGTTCACCGTCACAACATTCCGTCTGCAAGGCTCAACCCAATAACGCCTTGGATTCCTATTCGCATGCCTAATCACGAACTCCACACTACGAATCAACGTGATAAGAATACACGTCGCCTCCCACACATGATCTGCCCGAACAAAGTTCTTGTCAAGCAAGGATGCAATGTTGACGTTATTGCTGAGAAGCTTGAAACGAGCCCTGGCGCAATCTTTCAGAAGATGAAGCGGCTTGGATTAGAAGTAGTTGTCACTAGGCTTCCTGTGACTACTACTTCTTGTTCGATCTCTGATTAAAACATGTGAAGAGCACTATTTTTCACGAGTTTTCCAGAGACTAGCCCATGCGGTTTTTGCCTTAAAGCTCCTTCCATCCCATCAACGGCGGCTCAACACCCATCTGCCAAAGCAGCGCAATCAACTCACCCCTGTGATGCACTTCCTCCTCGAACACGTGAATCAAAACATCCTCCGCTGTAACCTCAACCTTCTCGTTCGCATCATTCGTAACCGTATACTTCCTCCCCAGCCCCCCAGCAGGCAACGAACCCAAATAATCATGCATTCGCTTTTCAACATGCTCCATGTAAGCCTTAACGTCCTGAGAAGTCTTATACTCGTCGAACTTCTTGCGAGAATAAAGCTTCTCCCCTTGCAGAAAGTCCAGCCAGTAATCAACAGCGTTCAATGTATGAACGAATATGTTCCGCAACGAGTGAAAGCTTGCTTCCCTGTTCTCGACAAACTCGTCCCAAGACAACCTTGCAAGAGCCTCAAAATACCTGTGCCTCACTTCCTCATTATAATCTAAGAGCTGCTTAACCTCAACCATCCAACATCACGCAAACAAACTATTGGCTCGTCTACGTTAATAATTTCTTCCATCATCCACTCAAGTCTACAAGCGTCTAAGGGCTCTTCTGACCATAATAGAAACATATGGTAACCAAATCCTGCATGCCAATCACGCCATAAGGCGCAGCCAAATCCACTTCCGAATTCCAGTTCGGTTCACCCCGTCTGCAGCCGTAGATTGCAGCCGCCGCAACTAAGTCTAAAATGTCAACTACACCATCATGGTTGACATCCGCCGGAATCGTAGCACGTTCCCACTCTTCCATAAGCGGATACGCATCAGTGTTATTCAAATCAATCCCATGAGGCGTGTCGCCTATGCCGTCGCTGCCCGTCTCATTCTGATAAAGACCCCTCAACAAATCAACACCAGTGTGGTTGCTCCAGTAATTCCCGCCTGACGGGTAGCCGTCATCCCAAACGTTCGGCAACTGCACAAACTCGGGCGTCAAATACACGTGTTGAGTATTGTCTATGAAGTTGTTGTGGTAGAATCTGTTGTCGGTTGAAGAATCAAGCCAGACCCCGTAATCACTAAACTCGATATTGTTCCCAGACACAACATTATACTTCGAGTCGACAACGTTAACACCGCACGCAGTATTTTCAACCACATCATTTTCAATCACAGAATTGTTGTTTGCTGAGTAAATGAGAACTACACCACCTCTGTTCTTCGTTATGCTATTTCTGGAAAGAACATTGTTACAAGAATACCTTAGACTGATTCCATGTTCGTTGCTCGTTACATTGTTTTCCGCTATCACGTCGTTCGCAGAAACCACCAGACTGATGCCGTACACGTTGTTTGCAAACTTGCCGTTCCTTATCAGCGAGTCATTAGTATTAGCGAGCAACAACCCTTCAGTGTTATTCCCCACTTCCAACCCTTCAACCGTCACGTTGCGCGAATTTATCAACGCCAAAAACCCCACACTAGGAAAAGTAGAAGGATTAATCACAATGTTGCTCTTGTTCAATAAGTAATAAACAGGTTTTCCGTCTACCATGTTCGAAGCGTCTATGTTCTGAATAAACTGGTCAGGAGTCTCTCCTATAACTCCGAAATTGTATTGATTTCCAAGCATGATATTATTTGAAAGACTGTTGTTAAACGAGTAGAGAATAGAAACGCCCTCTCCATTGTCTATCGCACTGTTCTCAACCACGGTGTTGTTGGCGGATTCGTCGAGAACGATTCCACGCATACCGTTCGCACTAACATCATTCCCAGCAACAGTGTTTCCCGCAGAACCCTGCAGCCAGATGCCACACCAATTGCTCGTCACTCTGTTGTCCAAGATACGACAACCGCTGCAGTTGACCAGAAGTATGCCGCTGTCCCACCATTCTCCTTCCCACGCAGCGCCACTGTTCATTATGGTAAACCCACTGGCCTCAACATTGCTAGCATTCACCGTCACCACAGAATCAACTTGAGAACCGTTAATTATCGTTGATTCTTTGCTTTCTCCAACAAGCACAATCGTCTTGTTCACGACTACGTTTTCAGGATACGTGCCGTTTTTAACGAACACCGTGTCTCCTTCGTTTGCATTGTTAATTGCATCTTGAATATTTGGATAATTATCTGGAACAATAATTGTGTCAGCTTTAGCCAAATGAATAATAAGTGCAGACGATAACAAGCCCCAAAAAAGCAAGACCATGATTATAGTTGCTAAAAACCTCCGCATCGCCTTCTCCTCAAGGGTAGAAAAGGTTCAAATTGATAGATATGTGTTATGGAAAAGCTTCGGGCACCATTAATGGATACCTGTCTTTGTTATCTGCGGCTATCACGTATGGCGTGTCTCCTATACCGTCACCATTTGCGTCTGTGCCTTTGTAGTCGCTCCAGTAATTGCCTCGACTTCCATCATCCCACGTGGTGTTCTCTCCCCAAATTTTTACCTGAAGCGTGTTATTGATGAAGTCATTGTGATACACCGTGTTGCTAGATGCGCCTATGTTTATCCAGATGCCACAATAGTTATTGCTCAATTGGTTGTGGACAATGGTATTGTTGCTTGAAAGCTCCACATCTATAGCGGCATAGGACCCGCCAACGTCCTCGATTCTCTGAATAAAGTTGTCTGTTACCGTGTTGTCGCTAACATTGTAAAGATGTATCCCACGCAACGTTCCATTCAACACTTCATTATCTTTAACAAGACAGTTGGTTCGCACAGGCGCGCTGCTGCCGGAGCGGTCTATTCGAATACCCGTCGTGCAATTTATGACCTTGTTGTTCAAGACGCTGCAATTTTTAACGTCTCGACACCAAATACCAAACGTGCTGTCCCGTACCGTGAGGTTAGCCACTGTAGAGCTGTTGGCCGTCACTAGAATTATGATAACACTCGTGCTGCCTCGTTCCACTATCGTCTCATCTCGGCTCTGCCCTTTAATCGTGAGCGTCTTGTCAACCTTAACATACTCATGATAGACTCCAGGATAAACCAGCAGTGTGTGTCCATTCAACGTCTCGTTTGCGTCTATGGCTTCCTGAATCGTCGCATATTCCTTGCCCGTGTCGATGTTAACGACTTTGTTTACATGAAAATTGATTATGAAATAGAAAAGCGCAAAAACCAAGATGGCAATCAAGATTACAATGAGAACAGCAGCTTTCTTATTCATTCGTGCTCACGTCATCTTCATTCGATTTCTATGTTTCTCATTAAAGCGTCTCTGCAATTTTACTATTTCTGTGCTGTCTTTCGCTCTTGCATAGCCTTCCAAGAGTTCATGGTTTAATTCTAGAAAAGTGTGCCCCCACTTGAAAACGGAGAGCAACTTGACTGCTTCATCTTTGAAGCTTGCGATGTAAAGAGCTGCCGCCAAAGCCTCCACAGTAGAAAGCTTGGTTAGCTTGCCAAAATTAACAGGGTTGCCCGCAACCAGAATTGGTAAGCAACGCGATGTCCCTCTCACGTGCTTGCGCAGAACTTCTTCAGCATGCTCCCAACTGCAATCCAAAGCCGCCAGCCCAAAACTCTCGATGCGCAGCTTGTCCTCTGGAGAAAAAGCTATCTCAGAGAATGGGTTGAGCACGACTGCTCTTTTGGGCATAAACCTCAGCTGAGAGACTGTGCGAATCAAGCCATGACGCTGAAGCTTTAGGGCAGTGCATTTTTTCGGGTCGCATTGTGCAGCGTGATAAACGGTTATTCTAACTTGGTTTTGCACCTGTCTTTCGCACCCTAAGATGGCCCATTGGATCGTTGAGAACTTGAGGAATCCAGTTGATCAAGTCCGACGCTACCATGTGAAAGCCTTTCTCTTGAGCGACAAAATCGCCTGCTGCGCCGTTAACGAAGGCTCCAGCCACCGACGCCTCAAACGGCTCAACTCGTTGAGCTAATAGAGCTCCTACGACTCCTGAGAGCACATCGCCAGTTCCGCCTGCTGTCATGCCTGGGTTTCCAGTGAAGTTAAGTTTGGTACGTGTTCCATCAGAAACTATGTCCGTTGCTCCTTTCAATAGTATTACTGCACCTAACTGTGCTGCCGTTTTCTTCACTTCCGCAGCTTTTTCCTCTATATCAGTGGACAACTTCTTTCCTGTCAGTATGGTGTATTCGCCGCTGTGTGGCGTAAGCACCAAGGGTATTCTCAGTTTCTTTTTGAAATCTGCAAAAGCTTTCAAGCCATCTGCATCTAAAAGCAACGGTTTTCCAGCGTTTTCAACAGCATTAACGATGGCTTTGACCGTTTTTTTGGTTTCAGCATTCAAACCTAACCCAGGTCCTACCGCCACGGCATTAGCCTGTTTAATGTATCCGTCTAGGTCGCGCATGTTAGTTGGGTTTAAGTGTTTTCCTTCGAGTTTTACAGTAATCAGGTCAGGTGACATCGAAGAAAGCGCGTACGCCGTTTTTTCAGGCGTCGCAACATACGCCAAGTCAACACCCGTGCGTAAAGCAGCAAGCGCAACAAGTGCAGGAGCGCCTGAATAGGTTTCGCTGCCGCCGATGACTAGTAAACGCCCAAAATCTCCCTTGTGCGATTCTGACGGACGAGCTTTGACAACGGCGAGAACATCGCCTGGACCCGCAAACTTTTCGAATTCATGGGGCAAGCCTATGTCTTTTACAACCAGCTTGCCCGTGTTTTTTTTGGCTTTTTCAAGTCCTTTTTTTGTCTTGTGAAAAGTTATGGTCAAATCAGCTTTTACAGCGTCGCCTAACACTTCTCCTGTGTCCGCATCGATTCCTGTGGGCACGTCAACTGCGACTCGAAAAGCATCCATCGCATTGATTTTTTTAACAAGCTGCAGAATAGGCGGGCGCAGTTTCCCCTTAACGCCAGTGCCGAGTAAAGCATCTATTACAACGTCCGAGGTTATTTCGGGTGTGAGGCTGCTATCGTAAACTTCAAGCAACGTGATTGTGTCTTTTAGAGGTTGGAGGGCTTCCCAGTTTGTCAATGCCGCGTTGTCAGCTATTTCTTTTGATTTTCCAGCAAGTATCACTATGACTTTGAAGCCTAGCGAAGATAGATGCCGAGCTGCAACGAACCCGTCTCCTCCGTTTCCGCCTGAACCGCAGAAGACTGCAACTGACTTGGTTGGTTTGAATCTTGAAGCAATTTCCAACACAACGTGGTGTCCCGCGTTTTCCATCAAGAGTAGACGAGGCACTCCGAAGTATTCTGCGTTCAGCTCTAAGGCACGCATTTCACGGCTCGAAATAGTGTCCGTGTTTGATTCTTCTTTTGGCATAGCAGAACCTTCTCTTAGGCTTATTCTCGAGAATAGAAGATAAGCGTATCCATGGTGACTTTGAGAATAGGCAAGTTTGACTTAATCTTTTATGTCGATTCAATCGTGAAGAGTAGCAAAATTTTTAATACACAATGATGAGAATTAGAGTTGTGGAGATTTAAATGCCAACAGCTTTCGTGTTGATAAACACCGAAATAGGCTCAGAAGCAGACGTGCTGAAAGACTTAAAGAAAGTTGAAGGAGTCGAAGAAGCCTACGCCGTCTACGGCGTCTACGATATCATCGCTAGAGTTAAAGCAAACACCATGGATAGGCTCAAGGAAATCGTTACATGGCGTGTCAGAAGGCTCGACAAGGTTAGGTCAACGTTAACGATGATAGTGGTAGAAGAAAACAAGTAGCAACCTTTCCCCATTTTTTATTTTCGCTATTCAGGAAAGATTCTTTATAACTTTCTATTCTAAACTCTAAACAGCATAGCAGGCTAAAGGGCATGACCAAGAAAACAATGCACATGGGGTTCGATGATACAGACTCTACAAGAAAAGGATGCACCACCTACGTTGCCGCTCTTCTCGTGGAGAAACTGGAAAAACTCGGCGTAGAATTCATCGACTATCCAAACTTGATCAGACTAAACCCAAACGTGCCTTGGAAAACAAGAGGAAACGGCGCCTTATGCCTACGCGTTCAGTATGATGAAAACATTGAAGAAAAAATCAAAGAGACCTTTACATGCACGGTGGAAGAATATTCGGATCTTGACTTTAGGGGCACAGACCCGGGTATTGTCTTCTTTGAAAGCGCAGAGATACCGAAAGTGTTCGGGGTTTTTGCTAAGGAAACGATTACTGGGGTGGTAAAACTCGGTGTTGCTTTGAAGATTTTGAGGAAGTATAAAGCTGAGGCAGTGGGCTTCAAGAAGGGCAGGGGAATTATTGGTAGTTTAGCAGCGGTTGGAGAGACTCTTCGAGGAGATTACACCTATGAGATTTTGGCTTATCGCGTTCCAGAGAATTATGGCGTGAAGCGGAAAGTGGATGAAAACTCGATTTTCGCGATGGATAAAGCAACTGAGCCTTACACGTTTAACAACGTTGACGTGGAAAAATGTAGAGTCATAATCACGCCGCGAGGTCCAGACCCCATTCTATTTGGTGTGAGAGGCGAAACCGCTGAAATAGTGAAAAAAGCCTTCAAGATGATTAAGCCGTTAGAACCTGTTGAGAGGTGGGTTATTTTCCGCACGAATCAAGGAACGGACGCACACTTGAAACGCATCAAGAGCCTAAGCCAAGTTAAGCCGTACAGTTCAGTTATCGCGAGAGGAACGGTAGCTGAAAACCCGAGGATGATTCTTGGAAAACATGTTATCTTACCTATTAAGGATGAAAGTGGACGGGTTGACTGCGCAGCGTATGAACCAACTGGCGTTCTTCGCAAGGTTGCGATGAAATTGCTTGCCGGTGATGTCGCGGAAGTTTATGGCGGTGTTCGTGTTCCATCTGAAGACAGACCCTTAACAATAAACTTGGAGAAGATTCGATTGTTGAAAGCTGCGCCACAAGTTATCTACCGTAATCCTGTGTGTTCAGAATGTGGCAAACGTCTGAAGTCTATGGGTAAAAATCAAGGTTTCAGGTGCGAAAAGTGTGGCTCACTTTTTCCCAATCTTGGAAAAGTTGAGTTTAGGTTGAAGCGTGACGTGAAAAGGGGGCTTTACATTACTTCAACTCGTTCTCAGAGGCATTTGACGAAACCTTTCAGGCGTTATGGGTTAGAGAAGCGTTGTGTAAAGGTTGAAGGGTTGATTGATGGTTGGCATTCTCCCTGATTATTAGTCAACGTCAACCTTGAACATCTCGCATAACATACGGTAAAGCTCGTCGCCTCCTTCTACTCTTGAAAACAATTCCTTCTCAGCTCGGAGCACGCGTCCCATGGTCTGGTAGGTTTGCTTCCATTCGAGTTCCTTCCAGATCAATCTATAGTTTTTCAGCTCAAGCCACGCTCGGAAAATGAGCACTACAAACATGCCTAGAGTAAGAGCGAGGTTCAACAGGTAAATATCAAACAAGTCCGTGTGTGTTTCACCTCCCTAGTCCCGCGTGTCTTGTGTTCTGACAGCAAAATGCATTTAAATCTAACTCATCATAGCATTCTGACGAGGACATACAGATGAGTGAGCTTTTTCCTTCGTTAGGTTTCCAGCTTGGCGCTGGCGGAATAGGCGGTTTCATAGTAGGATATGCGGTTAAGAAGATAAGCAAGCTCGCTGCTATTGTGATAGGCTTGTTCTTGATTGCTTTGATTTATTTGGGCACGCAGGGAATAATCAGCATAAACTATGACGCTCTTTTCAAGGCTATGGAGAATGCATTGGGTCTTGCTGGTTCAGGTTTCTCTTGGCTTGTCGGCATAATATCTCTTCTACCGTTCGCTGGAAGCTTCGTCGTAGGTTTTCTGCTAGGCTTCAAACTGGGATAGCAGATTCTGACATTGGCGAAATAGTTTAAATGTTCGTGGCTCGTTAATCCATTAAAAACTAGCGTGCATTACACAGTTATTTGGAGTGGTAAAAAGGTTGGATAGGTTTCCAGCAGAAGAATACCGTCTTCAATTCTTCAAAGAAGAAGGCTACGTAAGAAAGCTTTGTCCAAAATGCGGAAAATATTTTTGGACGCAAAACTCGAAACAAAAGCTTTGCGGCGAAGCATCTTCGTCAGGTTGCGGAAGCTACTCCTTCATAGACAACCCGCCAACGAAGAAAAGCTACGGTTTACGTGAGATGCGCGAGTCTTTTCTTTCATTCTTCGAAAAGCATGGGCATGCACGCATAAAGCCGTATCCTGTTGTGGCGCGGTGGAGAGAAGACATCTACCTTACGCATGCGAGCATAATTGATTTTCAACCATATGTAACCGAGGGAATTTCGCCTCCGCCTGCCAATCCCCTCGTGATTTCTCAACCGTGCATTCGCATGGTGGACATCGCAAACACTGGACCCACGTTTGGCAGACACATGACGATTTTTGAGATGGGCGGAGCGCATGCGTTTAACTATCCTTATGAAGAGGTTTACTGGAAAGACCAAACTGTACGGTATCATCATGACTGGGTTACGAAGGATTTAGGCGTAAAATCCGACGAAATCGTTTACAAGGAGGAAATCTGGTCTGGCGGCGGCAACGCAGGACCATGCGTCGAGTCTATCATCCGAGGCTTAGAGGTTGCCACTCTGGTTTTCATGCAGTACAAGGTTGTCGGTGACGATTTCATAAAACTGCCGATTCGCACGGTTGACACAGGCTATGGTATAGACCGTTATGCTTGGCTCAGTCAAGGCGTGCCCAGCGGTTTTCACGCAATCTACGGTGACTTGCTCAACAAGGTTTTCAAGATGGCTGGGTTGACCAAAATTGACAACAAATTGCTGAACGAGGTAGCGAGGGTTTCGGGCATAGTGAGCCTAGATAAAACTGCAAGCCGTTCGGAAACCAGAAAGAAGGAAGCAGAGTTTGTTGGAAAAACAGTCGAAGAACTAGACAGGTTTTTGGTTCCGATAGAAAACGCGTTCGCGATTGCAGACCACACTAAATGCTTGAGCTTCATTCTTTCTGAAGGCGTTGTGCCATCGAATATTCAAGAGGGTTACTTGGCGAGACTCATCTTTCGCAGAGTCTACCGACTGCTGAAAACGTTTGACATTCAGGATAAACTGTATGACATCATGGGCATGCAGGTAAACTTGTGGTCAGGCGATTACCCGCATTTGAAGGAAATGCGGAACGAGATAATGGAGATGCTCAAGGTTGAAGAGGAAAAATTTGAAGAAACCATCACGCGCGGCGAGGGAATGGTGAAACGGCTATCCGCCCAGTTGAAAACGCAAAAAAAGAAACAGATTCCAATTGAAACTCTAACCGAACTGTATGATTCACATGGGCTTCCGCCTGAAATCGTTAAACAAGCCGCCGCAAAAGAAAACTTGAAAGTCGACGTTCCCGACGACTTTTACGCTCTAGTCGCTCAAAAACACATGCAGCTTTCCAAGCCTGTTGAAGAGGAAGAAGCAAAACATGCAGAGTGGCTTGAAACCGCTGTTGCGAAACTTCCAGCAACCGAAATGCTGTATTACAAGGACCAGTACATGAGAGTGTTCGAAGCCAAGATCTTGAAAGTAGTAGGTGACGATTATGTTGTTCTGGACAAGACTTGCTTCTTTCCTGAAGGCGGAGGACAGCCTGCAGACAGCGGCTACTTAACCTTCGGTAAAAACAGGAGCGAGGTCATTGACGTCCAGAAAGTCGGCAGGGTAATCATTCACAGATTGAAGGGCACCGTGCCAAAAGTGGGTAGCGTGGTTAAGGGTTCGATTGATTGGGACAAGCGGTACAGTCTGATGAAGAATCACACGGCAACTCACGTGATCGGCGGAGCAGCTAGGCGTGTGCTCGGGATGCATGTTTGGCAATATGGAACGCAGAAGGGCATAGAAAGTTCCAGGTTGGATATTTCGCATTATCGCAGGTTATCATTGGAGGAGATACAGAAGATAGAAACGTTGGCTAACGAAGCGATTCTGCGAAACATCGAGGTTGAAACCGCGTGGCTACCGCGTAATGAAGCCGAGAGCCGTTACGGTTTTAGGCTGTATCAGGGCGGAGCGATTCCAGGCAAAGAGATTCGTGTGGTAAGGGTTGGAGATTGGGATGTTGAGGCTTGCGCAGGCACTCACCTGAAAAATACGGGCGAAATCGGTTTTATCAAGGTTATTCATTCGGAGCGTGTCCAAGATGGTGTTGAAAGATTAACCTATTCCATCGGTATTCCAGCGGTGAAAGCTGTGCAGAAGAATGAGCATTTGTTGTTCAAGGTGGCAGACACGTTGAGTGCTCCTCTGGAGAAGCTGGATAAGACAGTGGATAAGCTTTTGAAAGAGTTGAAGGAGGCAAACGTGGAGAGAAGGAAGCTTGTTAAAGAGTTGGCAGAACGCGAAAGTGCAGGCTTAGGCGCTAAGGCAGTTGAGGAAGTTGAAGAGATTGGCGGTGTTAAACTGGTGAAGCGCGATTTTAAAGAAGAGGTTGACGTTAACCGAATGGTTCAGACGGCAAGCGAGATAATCAAACGGGACGAAGCAACGGTCACGCTGTTCTATGGTGCTGACGGTAAAAACGCTAGAATAATGGTCATGGCAGGGAAAACGGCGCTTCTGAAAGGTGTTGATGCAGGCAAGATTGTGAAGGAAGCCTCTGCAGTCGTAGGCGGTGGAGGTGGCGGAAAGCCGAATTTTGCTCAAGGCGGCGGAACGCAAGTAGAAAAGCTTCTAGGTGCAGTCAAGAAAGCAGAGGAGATTTTGCGTAAGCAAGCAAAGCACTAGGCAGGAATATCTTTTCTTAGTGTCTCTACTTTTCTACGGCAATGCTGTTTTAGCTTTTGTTTTTCTTCGTTTGACAGCGATTGCTATTAGCGTTATTGACATTAAGACAGGCATTATGAGGAATGATGGAAACTCGGGTATGATCACCACTGGCTGTGTTGAATGGTGATAGGTGAAGTATAGGTAGTTGTGTGTGCTGTTGGAACGGGGCAGTAGCGTGTATGAGACTTCCGTGCCGTTGACGAACACGTGGAACGTGTTACCCATCAACGCTGAGGGGACGAGTATCCTGCAGAAACCCGTAGTGCCAGTTTCTCCTGAGATGTTGAAGCTTATCGCGGTGCTGTTGAATTGGAAGCCAGATATGGTGGAGTTGCTTATTGTTTGAACATGCTGTTCTGAGGTGGCGGCAAAATCAGTGAACATGTCAATTAACGGGTAATCGTCCCTGTTGTTTATGTCTATCACGTACGCATCTTCGCCGATGCCGTCATTATTCGAGTCTACTCCAGTGTAGTCGCTCCAGCAGTTGCCTTCATAATCGCTGTTCCACTTGTTCGTTGAGTAGGTGCCGCTTGGCGACGAGAAGGGTGAGTTAAAGTTGGAAATCACTTGTATATCGTTGTCGACGAATGAGTTATGGTAGAATAGGTTTTCGTTTGACTGGTAGAGGCATATTCCTACGCTGTTGTTGATGATTTTGGTGTTAGAAATTGAGTTGTTGTTCGATTTGAAGAAGGTTAGACCGCCATAGAGCAGTGGTCCTTGGTTTTCGCTCAAGGTTATGTTGGATATACTGCAGTTTGTTGATTGAGCAAGCAGCAAGCCGTCCTTGTTTGAGGATAAGTCAGCATCTTCTATTGCGATGTTTGTGCAGTTTACAACTGCTAGAAATCCTAGTTTTGGATAGCTGAACGGGTTTATCGTTAAACGGTGAGCGTTAATTACGTAGTAGACTTTTTTGCCGTTGACGGTGTTTGAGGCGTCGATTTCTTGGATGAAAGCGCCTAGCGATGTGCCCCAGACTATGATGTTGTAGCTTTCGCTTGTCATGTTGTTGTTTTTGAGAAAATTTAAGCCGGTGCACGAGGCTAGGACTAGGCTTGCGTTG
>DATKKK010000023.1:0-5224 GCA_035542975.1 Bathyarchaeia archaeon
TGTGGGAAGAGATTTCCGCGAAGCCCACGGTGGACGTTCATCTGGCCGACATGCTCATACCCTATGTGGCTTTAGCAGAGGGCAGATCGGCGTATCTTGTGCGAACCGTTTCGGAGCACCTGGAAACAAACATCTGGCTGGCTCAGCAGATGCTAGGCGTCAAATTCAGCATCGAAAACACAGGAAGCGGGTACAGAGTTCAAAAACTTGGTTGAAAAAAGAACAAAGCCGAGGGCATAATGCTCTCGGTAGCCTTCTCTAAGGTGTCTTCCCCCCCTCGATATATAGGTTGAAAATGAGCTTAACATTTCAAGGATCAGATACAGGAAAAAACAAAGGCTGGACACTGTATGATTTCTCACTGCAAAAGCTCGAAGAGATCTACGAAAGAGTCTAGATCAACAGGTTGCTCTAGTCTTTTGATTAGCTTTCCTCATACCGTGCCAGATACTAGCGTGTTCCGTTCCTTGACAAATCGAGACGTCCTGCTCTGCGTTTCAGGGTTACAGGGATTTCATACTCAAAAAGCATGATTTTCTTTTGCATGGATCCTCTTCTCTCTTGGACAAAGAGGATAGGAAGTCATTAATCCTTTCGAAAATAGTCTATATTGTCCTCTATAGTTTATATAGTGGGATTATTTTTCGCGCATGGTGGCCTTCCATCTTCGAAGCTCTACCATTGATCGATTTCTTATACCAAGTCAGTTGCTTTTGATCGATGAGTTACTCAACGGCCAATTCCTCTTTTAACCCTGCTTCAGGGTATGGAAATACGTGTGCGCTTTCCATTTGAAAGCTGACAGATACTTTCTCCCCAAGCTTGGCCCATTTGCCAACCATTGAGGGTTTGACTATCACTATTTTGTCTTGGTTTTCAAGCATAATCTCATACCTTATGTTTGTGCCTTCAAAAGTCACTCTTTCAACAATTCCGGGAAACGAATTGTTGATTTTGTCACAACTCTCATGTAACTCGAAAGCTTCCGGCCGCACGGCAAGAACCACTCTCTCATCCTTCTTCATAATACCGTTCACGACTTGCACTCTTGTTCCTCCCCTAATCTCTACTACTGTTTCTGTGTGGCCCTTCTCCAGAACATAGCCTTCTAGGAAGTTAGATTCTCCTATGAAATTTGCCACGAAAACGTTTTGTGGAGACATATAGAGCTCGCTTGGAGTTCCAACTTGCTTAATTTTCCCCTTTTTCATTACGGCAATTCTATCTGAAATCGCCATGGCTTCAGCTTGATCGTGTGTCACGTGCATGGCTGTCAATTCCAAGTCTTTTGTCATTCTTCTTATTTCATATCTCAGATCGTTTCTCACTTTAGCGTCCAGCTGACCGAGCGGCTCATCCAGCAAAAGCAGGCGCGCTCCTGCAGCAAGAGCCCTCGCGACTGCTATTCTCTGCATCATTCCTCCGCTGAGTTCATTTGGGAAAGCATCAAGCCTTTCGTGCAGTCGGACCATTTCGAGGACTTCATGCCCAACCGTGTCCGCTTTGTTCATGTCAAATCCTTTCACTCTGGGACCGTATATCACATTATTCCAAGCATTCATGTGTGGGAAAAGGGCAAAGGTTTGGAATACAAATCCTACATCTCGGTCTTCAGGAGGAACCTTATTCACAAGTCTGTTGCCGATGTAAATGTTTCCTTCGTCAGGTTCGATTAGTCCAGCTACAAGCCTAAGCAAGGTCGTTTTGCCGCAGCCACTTGGACCGAGCAAAGCGAAGTACTCTTTATCACGAACGTGTAGGCTAACGTTGTCCACTGCAAGGAGTTTCCCGAATTTCTTCGTGACATTTTCCATGCGGACATCCGGCACGATTCAACCTACCTCCATGCGTTGGTCAGATTTCCGAGGGTACTGATTTGGGTAGAGTCGTTTATTAAACGTGTTAGTATCTTCCCTTTTCTTTCACGATCAGCCTCAGAGCGAGCAGTATTATGAACGAGAATAGGACGAGATATCCGCTCCCTAATCCTGTTTCCAGAGGGGTGAATTGTGTCGGGTGGGTGACCCAATTGACAAGCACGACAGGCGCTGTTTTGAGCGTCGTAACAACTGCCACGGTTGCTCCTGTTTCGCTTACGCTTCTGGTGAATACCATTATTGCGCCTGAAAGTATTGAGTACTTTGTCAGAGGTAGGATGATGGTTCTGAATACACCGAGAGGTTTTGCTCCCAAGGTTCGTGATGCTTCTTCCAAATCGAAGCTGATTCTTTCGACTGCCGCGGACATTGACCTGACAAAATATGGATAAGTGATTGCTACGTGTGCAAAGATAAGGAGCAACATTTCTGGGATGAATGAAAAGCTGGTCTTCCAGAAAATTCCGAGCGAAACGCCTAACGCAATGGAAGGAACGACCAGAGGGATATTTACGAACACATCGAGTATTGTGGCAACCAGTTTCCCGAATTTCCTTCTCGCGATTATTATGGCCATCGGCAAACCGATTAGAACGTTCACGACTGTAACGATCGCTCCAAGAAGATAAGATAGTACAAGGCTCTGCCAGAAGTCAGCCCATATTCCTGTGCCTGACAACGACTTTGGTAAGGTGTCGCTGAATATGGCTTGAAAGGCTGGTCGGGCAACGAACAACGACGGAACTAATACGATGGCAAAGAAAATGACTAATGTGACAATATCTCGGGAACCTGCGGCTTTTGAGTAACTCAATTTACGTTCAAAAGAAGGATATACTCTCTTTACTGGAAGCTTCAAACGAGGTCCGAGAATTCTAATTACAAGAAAAATCGTTACTGCGACCACAATTAGGAAGAAGCTCGCAAAAACGGTTGATCCTTCATAGATAGCCTGACTGACCGTTCCCGCCGCAAAATCGTTTTTCATATTTTGAATGAAGACTGGTCCGTTTTCGAATGACCCTGCTACGATGAATGTGGCTCCAGTCTCTGATATCGATCTTGCGAATGCAAGAATAAACGCTGCGATCAAGGACGGTCTTATTATAGAAAAAGTTACCGTTCTTGAAGCGGTAAGAGGAGGCGCACCGAGAGTTCGAGATGCATTTTCAAATTCCCTTTTGTAATCCAAAGTCGCTCCGACTATGACCCTTACGACCACAGGAAGAGAGAAAGCAAAGTGCAAAAGGATGATTAGAAGCCATCCGGGAGATATGAGAGAACCCCCAAAAAGACCTGAAATGCCTTCAGGCTTATTCCAAAAAAGCAAGAGTGAATATCCCAGAACTGCGGTTGGGACTATGAAGGGAATGTCTGAAAGTGTGTCCAGAACTTTGACCCATCTGGATTTTCTCCTAGCAATGAGCCACGCCATCGGGATGCCTACCACCAGATCCATTGCCGAGACGAGCAATGCTATGGTGAAGGAATTTTGTACTGCGGTCAGCGCTCTCGAGACGTAATTCGGTTGCTCAAGAAACTGCTGTATCGAGTTCCATTTCGTTGCTATCCCCAGTATCGGCGGAAGCAGAATGAGGGCAAGAAAAAGAATCACAGCGAGCGCGTAAACGGCGTATTTTGTGCTTTTCCTTGACGAAAGGTTGTAAAGGACCTTTGTGATTTTGGATCTTGCAGAGTCTGTTCTTTCCGTGGGCAATCAACTTTGCGAAATCGGTGTTTCCTCTCTTGACTTGTGTCCAGCCTTCATAAGTTTTTGGTGGTACTTTATATCGCTCGCCTCGAGATTTGAGGAACGTTCGTATCTTCCGAGGCTTCAGCGCGCGCGAGAGAAAATACTCCTGACGTGAGATTTATTACATGGTCTCTAGTCTTAAGAAAGGTTGTAAGTGTAACAAGAAAAAAGTTAGTGTTATTGGAGACGTAATCTTGGAAAAGAGAAGTTATGCATGGTTTGAGAAACATCGAAGAACCAAAGCGCTAGACCTCGCGCAGGAACAGATTACAAAAGCCATGGACACCGTGCGTTTGCTTGATCAAGCAATGCAGAGTATTGCGGCGGGCAGGTCAAAAGAGGCTGTGCAACGAATCGAGAATTTGTTCAAGACTGAGGAAGAAGTGGACATCCTGCGAGCTGAAGTATTCAAGGAGTTGTCGAAGGGAGTGGCCCTTTTTGCTGACTATCGTGAGGACCTGCTTCACCTGGTGAAGAGGCTGGACACTCTTGCAGATTATGTCAAGGACTCGGCGAGATGCTTGGAAATGCTTGGAGAAACAAAGCTTCCGGACGAGCTGTGTCATAATACTGTAAGTATGACTTCAGCTTTGGTGGACTGTTCTCTTGCTCTTCGTGAAAGCATTGTGAAGCTTTCGGTCTCGCCAGAGGAGGCGATAGAAGGTTCGAAAAAGGTTGAAGAAATCGAACATGGAATTGACGATAACTACTTGGAGACTAAGAAGCTTTTCGTGAAGTACGGGCAAACGATGAATCCTGGTGTTCTGGTGATTTATGACGATCTAATCGAGTTCATTGAGCAAGCCGCCGACATGTGCGCCGACACTGCTGACTATATAGTTATCCTTTCCAGCAGGAATGGATCGCAGTAGGAGACGGCTGTCAGCCTTCGTTCGTCGAGTGTAAACCGTGGCTGAACTGATCGCTGCATGAACCGCAATACATACACGCCCAACCACATACACAATCACATACGGACATGCACGCACGGAACAAGAGAGTAATGGAGGAAAGACTGAACCCCTACGCGATCGATCCAAATCCATAAATCTAATATTTATAACCATGCGACAAGCATGTTATGCCAAAGAGGATCAATGCACTTATTCTCACTGCCAACAAGTTTGAAACAGAATAGGGCGCGCCCTCCACTCGTGTTCTGTTGTTTTTGATTATGATAAATGTTATAAACGATAGATTGATACAACGATGTCTTGAGGTGTCTCGGTACGAGTGAATTGAAGGGCCCAGGTTGGCTGAGTGCTCTAGATATAGTGTTGGGGGTCATAACTATCGTGCTGTCAGCCGTGGTTCTGGCAAACCCCGGCCTTGATATTTTAACATTGATTCTCATACTTGCGGGCGCTCTGTTAGTTGTTGGACTTGCAAGGATTTTGGTGGGAGCCTTCGGCAAACACATTTCAAATGGGTTAAGGTCAATCAACTTGGGAGCAGGCCTATTAGAAATCGTAATAACGATCATGATCATGTTGTACCCTCAAGATATAACTCAAACGTTGATTCAATTACTCTCAGTTGCCCTGTTCGTTCATGGAGTCAATAGCGCCGTAATCGGCGGATATGCCAGAACTTT
>DATKKK010000024.1:0-28071 GCA_035542975.1 Bathyarchaeia archaeon
TTCGTGAATGAAGTAATGATAGGTGATTCGAAGAAGTACCGAACAACAAAGTGGGGTTTAGAGTTCTTGGAAACGTTCAAACGGATGCGTAAATTCTTCGCAGCCCTTGCAGAAGGCGAACAGTAACAACTTGTAACTACAAAACGTGTTTTCTTCACGTGCGTCGCCTTTTAAGGCTTCCAGAGCTCAGTATTCTTCAGAATCAAATGTGAGGTGAAGTAAAAATGGCACATAGTATAAACGAATCAAATTGGGAGTATAATCACATCGAGGCAAAGAAATACTGCGAAAAGAGCGTTGAGCTACAGACCGCTCAGATAAGTCAGCTAATGCGAGTCCAGTCATTCCGTTAAGACAGGAAACAGTAACAAGATGTGAGTACCCCTTTTAAATCAGCATAAAACAAACAAAAAAGGAGGAAAAAGAAAAAATGAACAGAGAAATATCCGTTCCTTCAAGAAGCACGATAACGTTAGACTTTGTCGACGGAGACTTAATCGTAGGCTCTCACTCGCTAGTGAGAGGAACGGGTTCGCCAGCTACTGTGAAAGTTTCTGGCACCGTCTACTGCGAAAATGATGTAACGTTTGAGTGCAATCTTTCAGCTGCAAACCTAGACGCAGAAGACACCGTTACCGTACGCGGGGATCTCTCCTTAGAGGGAGATGTTGATATCTCTGATGGTCGCCTAGAAGTTTATGGAAAAATGGTGGCAGACCACATTGATGTAGACGAAGCTTTGTACGTCAGAGATGATTTGGCGGCTGAGAAAGTTGATGTCGGAGGCAGCGTGCATGTTGACGGCAAAGTAAAAGCCGAAGATATTGATGTCGGAGGCAGCTTTAGGGCAAAAGGTGAAGTAGAAACAGAAAAGGTGGATGTTGGAGGCAGCATGATCACAGAATCAAAGGTCAACATTACATCGTTGGATGTAGGAGGCACAGCAAGAGTCAACGGAGGAAAGATTCGCGAAATAGATGTTGGAGGCAGCTTCGAATCGACTGCACCGCTAGAGTTTGAAAACATAGACGTGGGCGGAGTTGTCCGCTTATCCGGAAAAAACAAGGGCGGAGACATAGAAGTCGGCGGCGCAATCAAGGTTGAAGGAGATTTAGTGTTCAGCAGCATAGATGTTGGAGGCAAAGTGGACATTGCAGGTTCAGGTGAAGGCGGCAGGGTGGAAGTAGGCGGTAAGGTTGACGTTAGCGGATCGTTAAGACTGTCCGAAAGTTTGGACGTAGGCGGCAAAGCTTACGTCGGCGGCGAAGTTACAACGAGAAGCATCGAAGTTGGCGGCGTCCTACACGCCAAAAAAGCAGTTGTGGAGACTCGAGTTGAAGTTGGCGGCGTAATTGATACGCAAGAAGGTGTAACCGCTTCTTACGTGGAAATAGGAAAAAGAGGCGAAGCCCACGGACCAATAAGGGCAGATGAAGTGGTCATCGGCAAGGATGCGGATGTAGAAGATGTTTTCGGCAAAAGAATTTTTCTCAGAAGTGGCGCACGCGCTACGAATATTTACGGTGAGACGGTCATCATTGAATCACACTGCAACATAAGCGGAGAAATACGTTATATTAGTAGACTCAGCATTGCCGATAACGTTTCGCTTTCGAAGCCACCGCAGAAAGTAGACAAACTGCCCTTTTAGAATACAGGAATTATTCTTTTTTCGGCATCACCAAGTCAGCAATGTCGACACTATGCTCGAATATCTGTTTCAGGAACGACGCCACAGCAAGAACACGCGGCATAATATCAAGTGACTGCTCCTTTGCCATCCTCTCTATATCCGCGAATACCGTCTCAACGTTCTTCCTAAGCTCCCGCACTTCTTCAGCAAGTCCTATTTCGCCTCCGAGGAAAGCTTTCACCGCATTCTCATGCGCCTTAAAACAGTAACCGTGAAAATCAATAAGAGACTGCTTCAAATCTTTCGATAACTTGGTTCCCTTCAACTCTAAAGCCTTAGCTGCAATTTGAACACACTCATCACCGATAGCTTCTACTAGACTTGCTGCAAGCCGATAGTCCAAGCAGTCAATCGGGCGAACCCCCAAGTTCTCACTCAAACTAGGATTCTGTATTATAGTTCGCAAGATGCGTACTAGAAGGAAGTAAAGCCTGTTAACCTCATCGTCACGGGCCATGATTCCCTTTGCCAAGTGCAAGTCTCCGTCGATTATCGCGTTTATACCATCTCGATGCATGCCCGCGGCAATCGCGTACCCTCGGCGCAGGATTTTCTCAGGTGGAAAACTTGTAGGCTCTAGCAGGCATTGGAGAACGATGCGCGAATAATCTTCTTCAACAATTTCTAAACCGACAAGTCTGCTAACCGTGTTTTTGATTATATCCCGTGCCTCAAAACTAATCTTGTCCTTCGCTTCAACATGGATAATATCGAAGCCCAGCAGATACTTTCCGATAATTTCGCGGCTCAAATAGGATCCAGTATTAAGAGTAACAGTACGAGGCAAAGGCGCAGTTTTGTATTCAGGGTCTAAAAGGAGCTTGCCGTCGCTCGTTTCGTTAATGGAAACTACGGAACCACGCTCCAACCCATAGTTTTGAGCCCAAGCTTTAGGCAAACATACGAAGAACGTGCCGCTTGGTGTGCGCTGAACCTTACGTAACTCACTCATCCAGCATCACTTTATACGAAGAATGTATGCGGAACTAAAATATTAACACATCTAAACAAAACAGCAATTTATGAATCCTGAACAGATTGTTTGAATTACGAAGTAGTTGTATAGTCGATATAGGCTTAGAAAAACAGTAGACCATCATGTTTAGGATGCCGTCTACAAGACAAATAGTGAAAGTACGTATACTATCAGCTGACGGAAGAGCATGGAAGAGAATTCTAGCAATCCTTAAAAGAGCAGAATTTAAAGGAGACTTTGGAAAACGAACATGAATGAAAAGGAGAGATTACAAAAAGCAGTGACAACGGCGATCGCCGCAGGCTACCAATTAAACAGAGAATCCTTTGAACTCCTAAGCACAATCAACACGACAGAAGATCCAATAGAACTCGTGGGCAAAGCAATTAAAAAGTTGCAAGACCTCGAAGACAAACCGTTCTTTATCGACCGAAGCATATTAGAACGGCTGCTAAAAGAAACGGATGCAGCTAAAGAAATCATTATCCAACCGCCAGAAAAGAACATGCAAACACCAGCCGAACAACAAATAACCGAGGCAAAAAAACCATTCCGTCCATTCGCAAAGGAAGTGGAGACACAGCTTACTATAGTTGAGGACCCAACAACAAAACTAAGCTCAAACGGAACAATCGGCGATTACCTCGAATATTTCCGCGATCGATTCAAGCGGCTTGAGAAGCTATTGAGACAAAGAATAGACGTCAAGACCGCTGCTTCAGTAATCGACGCATTAAAAGCGCAGCCAAACTCAAAACTCAAAATAATCGGCATGATAACCGAGAAAAGAGAATCAAAACAAAGAACCATACTGACACTTGAAGACTTGCAAGCAAACATCACAGTTCTTGTGCCGCAGAACGCTCCGGAAGAAGTTAAGAAAAAAGCAAGATCGTTATTGCTTGACCAAGTGATCTGTGCAAGCGTTGTAAAAACTAGAGGAACTCTTCTAATCGCAGAAGACATCATCTTCCCAGACGTAGCGCAAAAAACCCAGCATAAGGCTTCAGAACCAGTTTACGCTGTTCTCACTTCAGACCTGCATGTTGGCAGCGTGAAATTCAAAAGAGAAGCTTTCAGCCGTTTCGTTCTATGGCTTAACGGCAAATACGGAAACGAGCAAACACGAGAAACCGCAAGCCACGTCAAATACGTCTTAATCGCAGGTGACATCGTCGACGGCATAGGCATTTACCCAAACCAGGTCAAGGAACTCGCAATCAGAGACATCAACAAGCAGTACAGGCTTGCCGCAAAATTCATAGAACAAATCCCAGATTACATCGAAGTAGTGATCATACCAGGAAACCACGACGCCCAAAGAAAAGCTGCACCACAGCCGGCATTATCAGAGGCTTACTTGGAAACCCTAAAAGAATCACGAAACGTCTACTCCCTTGGAAACCCCTCCACTGTCAGCCTTCACGGTGTCGACGTCTTAATGGATCATGGCCGCAGTTTAGATGACGTCGTAGCTACGGTTCCTGGAATGGATTATAGGCATCCTGAAAAAGCCATGAAGCTACTTCTGCAGGGCAGACATCTGGCGCCGTTGTACGGCGGCAAAACTTTGTTGTCGCCCGAGAAGAGGGATTTTCTTGTTATAGAGAAAACTCCGGACATTTTTCACGCAGGTCATGTGCATATACTAGGATACACTAACTACAGGGGAGTTTCGATAATAAACTCGGGCGGATGGCAGGAGCAGACAGATTACATGCGCAGGATGGGGCTTGTTCCAACCGTGGGGCATGTTCCTGTGGTAAACCTTCAAACACTGGAGACTAACATTATTCCTTTCAGCTAGGAACCGCAAACCACGGTGTATACCGAAGACTTGTCTCAGTTAGCGTTGCGTGCATGCTTTGTGAAACATGTCGGCGTGTAGGTAACTAAGCGACAAAGTCGGCCATCGTCGGAAAAAGCGTCTTTTATTAACGTGCGCGCCAGTTCCAACCTGATCCTTTTCGTGCGTCCATACCTGCCCATGCTCACAACCTTCGCATTTAGCAACCCCATAGCGTCAAGCTCGTTAACAAGCGTGCAAAGGCGCCGCTGCGTTAGAGGAGTAACTCCCAACTCGTTACAGAGCTCGGTATAAACGTCGAAAATGTCGCCTGTAATAGCACTCTGAACGCCCGCTGCTTTCAAATGGTAGATGCTTAAGACGACAAGCTTTGAGTGAAGAGGCAAATTTTTCAGCCCTTCAAAAACACGATTGTGCTCAATGTGTTTTTCAGCTTCTCGTACATCCTCATCCACGACGCTACAGGCGCCTTTCCGTTCCGCAACCTCGCCAGCGACCCGCAACAAATCCAGAGCCCTTCTCGCATCTCCGTGCTCGGCAGCAGCTAACGCGGCGCAAAGACCCAGAGCTCCATCACACAATGCAGAGTCATAGAATGCGGCAACCGCACGTTCCGCCAGAATTGTTTTCAATTCGTCTGCATCATAAGGCTTGAAAACAATTTCCTCCTCGCTGAGCGAGCTTAGCACGCGCGGATCAAGAAGATCTTTCATACGCAGATCATTTGAAATCCCAAGAATGGAAACTTTACTGTTAGCCAAGGCTTCATTTATTCTTGTCAGTTCATACAGAAGCCCATCTCCACGAGTTTTAATCAGCGCATCTATTTCATCTAAGACCACGATAAGAATAATTCTTGAAGCATCCAAACCAGCACGAAACCTATCAAAGACTTCACCAACAGATAACCCTGTAAACGGCACAGTCACACCGGTGCTTTGGCACAAACTTGCGAAAACACGGTATTCAGAAGCAGCCATGCGACAGTTCACGTAACAAAACTTTATTGGTGCATTAAACTCTTTTGCCTTTGCTTCAAGATTACTCAAGACATATTTAGCTACAGCCGTTTTGCCCGTGCCAGTTTTTCCATAGATGAGAAGGTTAGAACTTCGTGCACCCTTCAAAGCTGGAGCCACCGTTTTGCCCAGCTCGCGTATTTGTTCTTCTCGATGTGGCAAGTTATCAGGCAAGTAATCATGCCTCAAAACTTCTCTGTCCTTAAAAATTTTCGTACTATTGACGAACTTCTCAAACACATCGTCAAGTATGTTATGCTTTTCCACAGCTGTCCCCCTTCGGCACATTTCAAAGGCAGCACCTCTTTTTCCTGTGGAGGTAATAAGTACTCACCTACAGAAAAATGAATCTTTAACAAAATAAAACGCAAAACGAACTTTAGCCAGTATCAATTGTCATATCTGCACACACCCCAAGCTTTCCTTTGGAAAAAAGTTCTTCTAATAACAAAAACAATGTTGCCTAATCATTTTCTTTAGGTTAATAATACTCTAGTAGTTAAGTAAAACCTACTGTATTTATAATAGTAAAGTAAATTTTTTTAAACAATAACAGACATTTTCTCAAAAATTCACAAGCAGCTACAATAAGAAATATTTCCAACGGAAACAAAGGGGTGCCCGAGTATCAAACCACTTTCTTTATTCACTTCTAAATGTATATATTTTCTCCCCCCTGCACAGTAATAGTAACATCGGAGTTTGCAGCTGTTAGTGTTTACAATTTGTGAAGCTATTGTGAAATTGGATTTGTATTCTTACATTTCCAGCTTTCTTTCACTCGTTATTGCCTTTTTCGTGTTTCTTTATTGTGAAAGGGGCACCCCTATGTTTCTACTGGAAATACAGACGCGAACAAATAGAATTCACGATTTTCTGTTTAACAAGTTTGTGAAACCTGTAGTGGCAAACACTTTCCAATATTTTCCTATTCTTGTGTTTCCTGCCTAAAATTAAGCATTTTTTATGTTTTTTTCTACCGCAATGTCTATAACTACTTCACTGTAAAGTTGTGAACACTCTTTAGGATGTACGGCACAATGCCCGCGAGAAAAATGCGCGTCGAGCTGTTCGACAGTGAGGGTAACCGCTATTCTATTGCCTTCGAAGGACAAATAACCAGGGACAAGGCGGTTCGCCTCTTAGATTTGGTTGAGTTACTAGGCGGAGTATCAGCTGATGGAGATAGCAAAAAGACCAGTACTGTGGTTGCAGGCTCGGAGTTTTCCAAATTTGATAAGGTTTACCTGTTAATCCAGAAGAGTTTTCCTGTGGTTTGGTTTTCCTCTCGCGAAGTTCAATCCGCATACGAGCAAGAACACAAAGAACCAATAAGCCTCAGTACGATAGCGACGTATCTTGCTCGGCTGTCAATTAAGGGAATGCTCATGAAGGCAGGGGCATTAAATCGCCTGAAATATAAACTAGCCTCAACTCTTCCGCAGGCTACGTTGAAACAACAGATAACATGATAAGGTTCTTTACCGAGTTTTGTCTGACACACTGAAAGAGGGGGCAACAATGGAAGCGGATATGGCAAACGACATAAGCGAAGCTGTTAAAACTCTTTCAATTTACGTTGATAAAGGGTCAATGGCGCAACGACCTAAACGTAAACAGGAGTTCGAAATATTCAGCAAGCCTGACATGGCGAGGTTTAAACCCTTTAAAAAGTTGCACAAATACGATGCAAAGTTTGTGGCTGTTGATTGTTCCACCAGAACCCTGAAGCACGCTAACAATTGGGGCATGTACCTTTTTAGACCTGCGTATGCTATTGCTGAAAAGCGCAAGGTAGATTGGGGGTTTCAAGAAAAAATACATGCCCTTATTGGTCCTGCGGACATTCGCGAGTATGCGTTACGGGCTCTTAGGTTCAAGTTTGAAAGTGAGCTTGCCTTGAAGCTTGCTGGAAAGTTGAATGTTGGCGACTATGTACTGCTGGACGGTGCAAGTTACTTTGGTGAAAAGAAAGGGTTTCAGGTCTCGCTTTTTGAAAGATGCAAACACGACAAGCTCAATCTTCTAACGTTGAGTAAGCAATCACCCACCTTACATGATGAGCTAGGCAGAGACTTTCAAGCTACGGCGCAATCTATGATAAACGAGCCTTTATGGGTGTATCACCCCGTTACAAAGGCAAACTTGAATGAACACTTGTATGGTGATATTTCACTCGTAAAATTATGCGAGGAAAGCCAACGAGTATTCCGTCTAGATGTTTCAGCGTACTTGCTGAACCGTGAAGTTACAGACGTTGTCTCTCCACTTACAACCGTAGCTGATGACCCTAGGTGTTTGGGTTATCCCGTTCCTCTTTGGCTTGCCCACGAGTTCTCTGCTACTTCCGAATCTAAGCTGTTGTATTGGTTTGAAACGATTGAAAACCTTTTGAAGGAAAACGGGCTTTATGACAGGCTCAACAAGGAAGAACTTGCCTGTAGTTTCGCGGATAGCATGCATGGTGTAAAATATGCTTTCAAAAAAGAGTTGATAAACTATGCCTGACCAAGTTTTCATAGGTGCCATAAGCAAAGCTGAAGGCGACAAAATCATGTTCTTTCTCAACGAAGACGCGAAACTGTCTTTCGGGCAAATAGTCAAGATCGAATCCGTAGGGCGAACCTTCTACGCGCGCGTCGTAAATGCAGGAAGTTCTTCAACACTGGAAACCCATGAACAGCTTCGCGAATCTCATGGCAAAGAAACCTTTGGACCTTACTCAAGCTATAAACACGCAACCGCCGTTCTCTTTTTAGAAAAAACCGCGGATAAAGTGCGTTCACCCACTTTTAACCCAAACTACATGGACAAAGTTTGCGCCGCAGCTAGTGAAGATTGCTCTGTTTTGAAATTAAGCGGAGATTTAGAGATCGGCAGATTGCGTTCTGGAGAGCAAACTCTGGGAAAAGTAGGCGTGAGTATAGACGCCATTCCGTTGATGATGGGCATGTTCGGAATGACTGGCTCCGGTAAGACAAACTGCGAACTCGTTCTAAACGTTCAACTGATCGATCATAGTCCAAGGACAGTAGCGTTGATATTTGACTTTGCAGGACAGCTTTTAGAAGGAAAAGGAATCAATCCGCAAAAGGGTCTCAGGGATCATCCTCTTTTCCACACTAAAGTGAAATACTATTCGGATAAAGAGAGAAAATTATGCGTCGGGCTTTACACGATTCGTCCAGAAAAATTACACTTGCTTTTCCCTGAAATTGGAGCGCCACAAATCAAGATAGCACAGAAACTTTACAATTCTTTTGGCGAACGATGGATCGAAAACGCAAAAACGGTTTACACCAATGATGGTTACAAAGGCGTTGGAAAAGTCATTAACTACGAGCATAAAAGCGTGATTGAAGCCCTGATGCTCAAGCTCATGACTCTTTCAACAGAAGTTTTTCCGCCATCCAATTACAGTTTTATCGACGACGTAGTCCAAAACATAAGCTACGGCGTGACTTGCCTTGTCGACATTTCCGGCATCAGCAAAGAAGAACAACAGAACATCACAACCTTAACTGCTGCAAACGTTGCCTTCTACTACAAATCATTGTGGGAACAAAACTTCGAGGCGTGGGCAAAACTTCCAACACTACTAATCACGCTGGAAGAAGCCCACGAGTTTCTTGATCCAACAAAACCCAAAACTATATTCTCTGACATCGCCCTCACATACCGAAAATACAGGGTTGGCTTAAACGCCGTAACACCAAGACCTTCTAGGATAAATTTTGACGTTTTCGCAGAGTTATGGACTAAAGTGATAATGAAAACGGAGTTGAGTCGCGACCGCTTGTACATCACCGAAAACACGCCGTACCTTGAGTACAGTGACACTGAGCTCAAGATGCTCGATCTCGGCGAAGCCTTGCTGATCTCGGAACCAAAGATACGTTTTGCTGTTCCAGTAAAAATCACGCATTATCCAGAATACTTAGAGGAAAGAAAATCAGAAAAATATGGCCTTCCAGAATCAACTCAACTGTCGGACATGGAAAAACACATAAAGGGGCTCAGTAAACAAGATAGCGTTTCTTTGCAATAATTCATGTTTGTGTGGTTCCGTTTTCTGGTTTCTTCAAGAGTTTCTCCATCTCTTTTTTCACGCTATACTTGAATGGGATCTTGCTGGGGTCTCTCTCTAAATAGCCTTCCTCGTAAAGCTTCTTCATCAACCTAGCCGTGTGTTCACGGCTCAGCTTTATTCGCCATTTTATCTCTGGCGCCGTCTTTGGGCCTTCTGCAGCCATGGTTTCCAACGTTGTTAATTCAGTCGGTGTTAACGGTGCCAACGCCTTGTCACGCCTTATCGGTATTGCTGTCTCAACATTCATTTCTGAAGATGTGGAAAATTGTTTGGTTTGCTCTTCTAAACCCGAAATCTTTGCCGCCAAAGCTTCTTGTGATGTTGCTATATCACGCAATCTATTAGTTATTTCCTCCAAACTTGCCGATGTTTTCTCCTTGTCTGTAGAAACACTATTGACTTTATCTTCCAAAGCTTTCACATTCTTTTCTACTTCCTCACCCTTACTCAAGGCTCTATCACTTCGTGAAGAATTCGCCTCAACCTTGTAAGCCACAAACTCCAGTCGCTCGGCTGCACGCTTGAATTGTCTGTTAAAACTCAAAACAATATCTTGAACGACGCTTTTTGCCTTCTCGTATTCTCTCTGGGCATCGCGAAGTTGCTTAATATACTTGACCAAGATCGCTGTTGTTACGGCAAGTAGTAGAATAGCCGCAAAAAACGAATAATCTAGCAAAGCGGTTTCCTCTGTGATGCGCTTGTGATTATGCATGATTCAAACGTGTTGCATCACACATCACAAATCTACCATGACACGATATAAATTTTATGGTCTCGACCATAGACCGATGTTTCTATGATGTCACACATCACAGCCATAGCAACAGCAGCTATCCACTTCCATGCAGCGAGGTAAGAAATAACTGCTCCATTTTCTGGCTTTTTTCTAAATTCGGAACCTTTTTCAGGGTTTAATGTTGGGCTTGCGTAGGTTTGCTTGGAATGTGCTGTTTCTGGTGTGATTTGTGATGTCACACAGGGCTTTCTGAAGGGTTTGACAGCGTTTTCAGGCTTGCTTCAAGCTCTTCTCTTATCATTTTTATGAGTTTTAGGTGTTCCTCCATTTTGTCGTCCTTGTTCGGCATGCTTTTGTAGGCCTCGACGTAGGCGTGTAATTTGTTCGCTATTTCCAAATATGGGTCTAAAACAGTGCTTTCGAAGATGCCTAAGTACCCTAGAAGAAGTACTGTGTAGATGGATTTTATGACGTTTTCTTTGGCCTGCGCTGCTGTCCTGTTAAAGGCTCCTCGGCTTATTTGTGCCTTTGTTAGTCTTAATCTGGCTTTTTCGTCGTATTTCAGCGTTTTTCCCGCCATATTTTCGGATAAAATGTCAATCAGCAATGTTTCAAGCTGTGTTGTTGTTAAATGGCTGTTTTTAGCTAGTATTTTTGTAATAGGGTCGTTTAATGCGGTTATCAACCATGTTTGTAGGCTTTCTTTCAGCTTCAAGTTTCCCTCCTTTCCTGTTATAGTCTAGGAATACGGTTTTGTATACTGGCTTATTTTAAAACTATTGTGGTTGCATGGACTGTGTTGCAGGCTACGAACGTAAACATTTTATGCTAAGTCAAGTTATTCCTACTGAGGACTCTGATTGGCATTAAAATTTAAACCTGCAGAACGCCTAAAACAGATAAAACCCTCTGGAATACGCCGTTTTTTCTCTTTAGCCCAAGAAATGCCCGACGCTATCAATTTAAGCGTAGGAGAACCTGATTTTTCTCCACCAAAATATGCATTAGAAGCTGGCTGTCAAGCCTCAAAGAAGGGTAAAACACACTATGCCCCAACCAACGGAATACCTGAGCTTCGAGAGGCCCTCTCGAAAAAAGCTTACCGTGATTATGGCCTTAACTATGACCCTAATTCTGAGGTTCTGGTTACTGTAGGAGGAACTGAAGCCATTTTCTTATCACTGATGGGGTTGACTAACCCTGGCGATGAAGTACTCATTCCAGATCCAGGCTTCGTGCTTTACGAGCCGTGCGTAAAACTGGCAAGTGGAGTTCCAGTGTCTGTTCCTTTGCTTGAGACTAATGATTTTAAGCCGTCTATCGATGACGTGACATCACTTATCACAAAGAAGTCACGTGTGATTATTCTTAACTTTCCGAATAATCCGACAGGCGCTGTTCTTTCCTATGATGAAGCTGCGTTGCTAGCGAAGGTTGCGGTTGAGCGTGACCTGCTTGTGATTTGTGATGAGGTCTATGAGAAGATAGTTTATGACGGTGCAAAGCATTATTGTCTTGCCACTTTTCCTGGGATGCGTGAACGCACGTTGGTTGTCAATTCTTTTTCAAAGACGTATGCGATGACTGGTCTACGAGTTGGGTATGTTTATGGACCGAAAGAACTGATTTCTCCTTTGTGGCTTGTGCACCAATACACCGTGGCATGTGTCGATAGCCCTTCGCAGTACATTGCGCTAGCTGCATTGCGAGGTTCTCAAGAATTTGTCAACGATATGGTTAGAGAGTTTGACAGACGACGTCGCCTAGTTCATAAGAGGCTTAACGAAATCCCTAGCTTCAAATGCACATTTCCAAAAGGAGCCTTTTACGTTTTTCCAAACATCACAGGGATTAGCAAATCATCTGAAAAGATCGCCGAATTTCTCTTGAAAGAAGCTGGAGTGATAACCGTTCCCGGTTCTGCTTTCGGCAGTAATGGGGAAGGCTACATCAGGATATCGTATGCAGCGGCATATGAACAGTTGGAGAAGGCGCTGGATCGTATAGAGAAAGCCGCTAAAAAATGAAAGTAGTTGGTTTCTAAAGGTTCTCTGCGTCTTCCTTTAGTTTGTCGAAAAGTTCTGGGCGAAGATCTCGTAGTGCTGGAACAAAAGGTTCAACAGATCTTAGGTCCGAATAGTCAACTTCACCTATTATCATGTCTTCCTCGTCATATTTCGCCTTCGCGAGAATTTTGCCCTGCGGTCCAAGCAGTCTGCTTCCACCCCAAAACTGTAGCCCATCTTCAACGCCGACCAAGTTTACATAAGCCAGAAAAGCCGTGTTTTCCATCGCTCGTGCGGTTGTCAATGTTTCAAAGAATGCTCGGCGAACAGCTGGTGAAGCTGAGATGCATACGATTAATTGGGCTCCTTTTAGACGGGTTAGTCGGCATACTTCTGGGAAAAAGACGTCGTAGCATATGATCAAACCTATCTTTCCAAGTTCAGTGTCGAATGTTGCTGCTTGGTAGCCTGGACGGAAGTATCTTTTTTCTTCAAACATGCTGTGAGTTGGCAAGTACATCTTGTGGTATTTGCCGATTACGCCTTGCGGACCGACTAGAACGGCTGTGTTGAAGATTGTCGCTTGTGTCTTTTCGCTCAGTTCTGGCATGCCGAAGATTATGTAAGTTTTTGTTTTCTTCGCCAAGTTTGTTATCGTGTCAGTTGATGGTCCTGGTATTGTTTCAGCCATTTCATATAGTTGGTCTCTGATCACATAACCCGTTAACGAAAGTTCTGGAAAGATTATGAGTGTGGCTCCTTGTTTTTTGGCTTTTGTCACAGTTTCTTCGATTTTTCCCAAGTTTGCCTTTTTGTCTGCTTGTCGGCAGTTTATTTGTGCTAGAGCTAGTTTGAATTTTTCTTTCATGTGTTTTCTCTCTCTGTAATTAATTTATGAGCTTCGAGCCAATCTGAAATCTGTTCCTACTGTTCGGTATTCAAGCTTTGCCGTTAGAAGCATTCGTCTCTTGTGCTCCATCGAAAGCCATCGACGTTTTATTTTTTCAACCAAGCTTTCTTTCATGCTTAACTGTTCCGCTATTTCCTTTGGCCTCATGAAATGTTCTAGCCCATAGAGAACGAGATCGAGCTGTTCGTATTTTATGCCAAGTTCGTTCTCTGCAGTTTGTCCAGGCCATAGTGCTGGTGAGGAGGGTTTTGTGATTATTGCTCTTGGAACGCCTATGTGGCGTGCGAGTTCTCGGACTTGAGTTTTGTACAAATCCATTATTGGTGATATGTCAGCGGCAACGTCTCCCCATTTTGTGAAATAGCCCATCATGGTTTCCGACTTGTCTGAGCTTCCGCAAACGATCATGTTGAGTTTGTTTGCGTAGAAGTACCAGTAGATCATTCTTGTTCGTGATTTTATGTTGCCTTTGCACACCTTTTCGGTTGGGTCAAAAACTGGTATGGATTTATAAATGGCTTCCAAGGTGTTTGTGATGTCACATGTTTGTGTTTTAAACTTGAATTTTCTGGCAACAAGCTTTGCATGTTCAATGTCTTCTGTTTTACGTGTTTCTTTTTCTGGCAGCATAAGTCCCAAGACGTTTTCTCCGCCTATTGCCAGAGCCGAGAGTGCGGCAACCGTACTGCTGTCGATTCCGCCTGAGAGCCCGAGAACAATGCCTTTTGCCTTTGTCTTTTCAATATAGTCTCGTATGAAGCGTTCGATTCTCGGTGCAATTTCACCATAATCAAGATTCAACATATCCTGTGTCAGTTTCAAGGAGTTCCGCCTCTTTTTCTATGATTGGAAGCAAGTATTTAAGGGCAAACATAAAATACTGGGATGCTGTGAGTTTCACGATATAGAAGGATATAGAGAATGGGGCGAAGAAGGAGAAAAGTCGTTCGTATTCCCAAGAAACATTTGCCTAAATTATTCGCTTGTCCCAAATGTGGGAAGGAAACGGTCAGAGTTGAAATCCAACGTGATCAAGGTCGGGCAGTTGTTGGTTGCGGTAGCTGTGGCATTAAGGCGGAGTTTCCAATAAAGCCTGCGCAAGGTGAGGTTGACGTTTACTGCATGTTTACAGATAAGATCTATGGTGGTTCTCGTAAATCTGCTGTACCAGAGATTAAAGGTGCACAGTAAAGGACTGGTGGTTTTCCATGGAAGGTCATGTTGAGAAATATTTACTTGAAAAAATAAAGGCTGAAAAAACTATTCACCTGACTCTGATAGATCCTGAAGAGGTGACGCCTCCTCAAGCTTCCCGTATAGCCAGCAAGGCAAAGGCAAGTGAGACTTCAGCCATAATGATTGGAGGTTCGACCTTTGTCTCTTCCACGCATTTGGATAACGTTGTGAAGGCTGTGAAGCGCACTGTGAAGCTTCCAGTGATTCTTTTCCCAAACAACGTGACTGGAATAACCCGTTACGCTGACGCTATATGGTTCATGTCGTTGCTGAACTCCGCTGACCCCTACTTCTTAATGGGTGCCCAAGTCTTAGGTGCACCACTAGTCAAGAAGCATCGCCTAGAACCGCTTCCTCTAGGATACATAATAGTAGGCGAAGGAGGAACCGCCGCGGTCGTGGGCAAAGCAATACCTATCCCGTATGATAAGCCTGAACTTGCCGCAGCACACGCTCTAGCTGGACAGTACTTGGGCATGCGCTTCATATACTTGGAAGGCGGGTCAGGGGTCAAGAAGCCGGTTCCTAAAGAAATGATTCAAGCTGTCAAGCACTACATTAATGTTCCTTTGGTTGTTGGCGGAGGCATAAGAACACGGGAACAAGCCTTAGACGCGGCGTCTGCTGGAGCTGACATAATTGTTACAGGAAACCTTGTTGAACGTACTGGCGTTAAACAAAAGGTTTCGGAAATTGTTGAGGGAATAAGGCGTCTCAGAGCCTGAAAGACGGTCTGATGAGATTCGAGATTGCGTGTTTTTTCATGTAAAATTTGCATGGATTACTAGATTTTTGCAGTAGATTTTTTGACTTGTCGGTGTAAAGGAACAGAAATAAGTGTTATCCACACAAGGTTTGGCGGGAGATGGGCCTAATTGAACGGTCCTATGAGCGAAGCGTATCGGCGCTACGTGGAAGACCTTGAGAACAGACTGAAGCAATTGTATGCCATTAGCGATAAGGCTAGAGAAAAAGGGCTTGATCCTTCTTTAAAGACAGAATGCAAGGTTGCCAAAGATTTGGCTGATCTAGTTGAGGGACTTGTAGGACCTAAAGGAGTTGCGGAGAGCATAAGGGAGTTAAGCTCGAAACTTCCTAGGGAAGAGTTAGCGTTTAAAGTTGCAGAAGAGATTGTTTACGGCAAGTTTGGGCATATGGAGCCTGAGGTTGCGGCTGGACAGGCTATTCGCACTTCGCTCGCAATTCTGACAGAAGGGCTCACCGCTGCACCATTGCAGGGCGTAGCACAAGTAATAATCAAATCAAACAACGATAGAACACGCTATCTTGCCATTTACTTTGCTGGTCCGATGCGAGCGGCGGGTGGAACAGATCAAGCTCTGACGCTGGTTATTGGTGACTTTGTGCGTCGACTACTTGGACTTGACCGTTATAAGCCTACAGAAGAAGAAATCTCACGTTTTATTGAAGAAATTAGGCTTTATCAGCGTTCTGTGATGCGTTTCCAATATCACGTTTCCGATGAAGAACTGCGGAAAGCTCTTCAATTGATTCCTGTGGAGGTAACAGGCACCGAATCTGACCCTTACGAAGTTTCCTCTTTCCGAAACCTTCCGAGAATAGAAACAAACCGCGTGAGAGGTGGAGCACTAAGAGTGGTGAACGATGGTATTGTGGGACGAGCCCCAAAAATTTTAGCCATTATCGAAAAACTGGGGATTCAAGGTTGGGATTGGTTAAAAGAGTTCCACAAAAAGTCCGAGAAGAAATCCGCTGGGTTTATGGACGATGTTATCGCTGGGCGACCGATTTTTTCGTTTCCTTCCCGGCGTGGTGGTTTTCGCTTGAGATATGGTAGGGCTCGGAACACAGGGTTATCTGCTGTAGGGGTTCACCCTGCTACCATGTCCGTGCTTCAAGGGTTTCTTGCAGGAGGAACTCAAGTTCGTTTGGAGCTTCCCGGAAAGGGCGGCGTGACTGTTCCAGTTGATTCTTTGGAACCTCCTGTTGTCAGGTTGAAGGATGGTTCAGTTGTTCGCGTTGGGGTTGACAATTTTAATATCGTGAAGGATCAAATCGAGAAGGTTCTGTTTTTAGGTGACATTTTGGTTAATTTTGGAGATTTCTTGTATAATAGCAAGAGTCTTGCGCCTTCTGGGTATGTTGAAGAGTGGTGGGTTGCGGATCTGCGAAAGGTTGTTGAAGAGAAATTTAATGGAGAATTTGTAAAAGCAGCGGAAGCCGCCAAAGTTTCTTTGGAAAGATTGAAAACTATTTTGGAAAACCCGTTTAGTGTCAAACCAACCTTTGAAGAAGCCTCCGCTCTTTCCAAGAGTTTGCATGTTCCTCTTCATCCTTCCTTCACGTTTTTTTGGTCAAACCTTGCTTCTGTTGAAGAAATTAACCAATTGAGAAAATGGCTTTTGAGTTCAGAAGTTCATGTTGAAAATACAGAGGCTCCTAAAATTGTTGGAGAAAACGAGAATAACGCCAAAAAAATTTTGGGAACCGTGTGTTTGCCTCATAAAGTTTCTGACAGCAAAATTATAATGGAGGGTGAAGATGCGCTTGCTTTGACGTTTTGTCTTGGTTATGGTTCGGCATGCGAGGTTGATTTGGCAGCTGCCGACTCTCCTCTAGCGGCTGTCTGCCTGCTTTCTGGGGTACATGTTAGAGAGAAGGCGCCGACGTTTGTAGGTGCGAGAATGGGAAGGCCTGAAAAGGCGAAAAGGCGGGAAATGAAACCGCTTGTGCACGTTCTGTTTCCTGTTGGTTTAGCTGGGGGTTCTCATAGAGATCTTGTAGAGGCGGCGAAGCGGGAGCCTGCGTTTGTTGATGTTGTCAAGCGCAAGTGTCCGAATTGTAAGGCTTTCACTTTCAGGGTTAAATGTGCCGAGTGTGGCTGTGAAACGGTTCTTGAAAAAAGTTGTCCTCGTTGCGGGAAGAGCTTGAATAATGGTGGGTGTCCTTCCTGCAACGTTAATGCAGTTGTTTACCAGAAACAGATTGTTAATTTTAGGGAAACGCTTGAACGTGCAAGTAGTCGTTTGAAAGTTTCTGTTCCTAAAGTTTTGAAGGGTGTCAAAGGGCTGGCAAATGAAACAAAGACTCCTGAAGTCATTGAGAAAGGTTTCTTGCGTGCGAAACATGATTTGTCTGTTTACAAGGATGGAACTATCCGTCTTGACGCTACAAACGCGCCTTTAACGCATTTTAAGCCGTTTGAAATTGGGGTTTCGGTTGAAAAGCTGAGGCAATTAGGTTACACTAACGATATGGACGGGGTTCCGTTGACAGATGCAAACCAGATATGTGAATTGAGGCTTCAAGACATCATAATCCCGTTACAGTGTGCTGAATACTTCTTACAAGTTGCAGCTTTTTTAGATGAGCTATTGTCTAACGTCTATGGGCTTCCAGTGTATTACAACGTGAAAGGTAAGGAAGACCTTGTCGGACAGTTGGTTGTCGGTTTAGCTCCTCACACATGTGCTGGGATTCTGGGGCGAATTATTGGCTTCACAAACTTGAGTCTCTGCTACGCGCACCCTGTCTGGCATTCTGCAAAACGCCGAGACTGCGATGGTGACGAAGACACTTTGATGCTGGCGTTGGATACTCTCATTAACTTTTCTCGTGAGTACTTGCCAGCACAAATAGGAGGGATAATGGATGCGCCGATACTTTTGATTCCTGTTGTTATAACAAAGGAGGTGCAGAGACAAGCGCATTATTTTGACGTTTCCAGCGCGTATCCACTAGAGTTTTATGAGAAAACGTGGGAGAAAATGGATTCAAGACAAGTTAGTTCTCTCATAGATTTGGTTGACTACAGGCTTGGAACGGCGGGGCAGTTTGAAGGCTTCCATTTTACCACGCCAATCTCAAACATTAACCTTGGAAATTCTGAAAGCGTCTATAAACAGTTTAAGGCGATGGTTGAAAAATTGAACGGGCAGCTTGAGCTGGCAGAGAAGATTGAAGCTGTTGACGCCAAAAAAGTGGCTTTGAAGGTTCTTACGACACATTTCCTTAGAGATATTGCTGGAAACCTGCGGGCTTTTTCAACTCAAACTTTCAGGTGTAAATCGTGCAATAAACGTTTTAGACGTCTGCCTCTTCGCGGAAAGTGTCCTATTTGTGGTGGCGCATTAACCTTAACTGTTTATCGTGGTGGTATAGAGAAGTATTTGGATGCTGCAGATGGCTTGATTAAAAAATATGGTTTGCCACCTTATTATGCTCAAAGGATTGGGCTCATAAGAGGAGAGATTGGCGCTATGTTTGATACTAAAAAACCAAAACAAATCAGCCTAACCGATTTTGCTTAAGAAGATTTTTCTATTTAAACGGTATAATTGTTTCTTGGTTAACCATGTTGAGAGAAAAGTATCATCCTAACGCTTTTTTGTCCAACATAAAGAACATTAAACGCGGATTGAAGGCGAGAACCTCGGTATTGACTGCTTTGGAGAAGGGTTCTGCCGATGCCTCAACCATCGCCAAAGGAGTTGAACTGCATTATAATGTTGTAATGCATCACTTGAAGCTCTTGATGAATGAGGGGATTGTTGTGCGAAAGGGTAGCAAACCACACGTTTGGACGCTCACTGGTATGGGACAGAAGCGCCTTGTAGGCACAGGTTAAAAAGTGCATTGACACGGTGAACACCTGCATTTTGGACATTTGTTATCATACTTGTTGAAAGCGGCTTTTTCTAGGTCTATGTTGGTGATGTTCGCAAGTGAAGCTAACCAAGCAATCACATCTGCAAACTCTTTTTCCATCGCTTCCTTATCGTTCCCCTCTATCACTTCGCCTAATTCCTCCACTTCATCTCTAAGCCAATCAAAAGTGCCTTTGACACCGCGTTCGGAATCACGATGAAAGTACAAGCGTCGCATCATCATTTGAAACTCGAATATGTGCATGGCAACTAGCCTCATACGACTTGAAGATGTATTCTGCTATTTAAAGAAACAAAAGGTTTTTCTACAAACTTTGTCTCGGAACGGTGGACTTGAGATTCAAGTTGCTGATTTAATTTTCAACAAGACTGATTCTATTATTGCTTTTTTTGAATCTGTTTTGTAGCTAGGTAGTTGTTTCTTTTCTTTGCGCTGAACGCTATTGCATAACGCGCTCAATTTTAAGTTTTCAACGAACCTTTATGTACTTGTAAGCCTCCATCGTGTTTTCGAAGCAGTAATGCACTTTCTGATAGGCTTTTCTGAATTCTGCAACATCTGCCCTAACCTTTTCTAGCTGTTCCTTGTTTACTATCACGCGTTTTATGAATTCTGCTATTTCGCTCATCTCATCCTCTTTCATTCCTAGCCTTGTAACTTCGGAAACGCCCATTCTTATGCCGCCTGGATGCATGAAGTGTCTTCCTTCCTTAATATCCCAAGGCAACAAGTTTCTGTTGATTATCACGTTTGCTTTTTCCAAGTTTTCTTCAATCGTACCGCCATCACCGTGTTTGGTTATGTCTATCAAGATCACATGGGACTGTGTGAAGCCTTTGTGTTCGGCTAAAACGTTGAAGCCTCTTTCATAAAGTGCTTGGGCAAGAGCTTTCGCGTTTTTCACAATCTGGTTTGCGTATTCCTTTCCGAATTCAAGCATTTCTGTGCATGCTATCGTTAAGCCCGCAACTGCGTGCAAATGGTGATTGCTGACCATTCCGGGAAACGTTGCTTTCTTCAGTTTTTCAGCGTTCTTTTCCCAAGACAAGATTCCACCGTGTTGGGGTCCAAAAAACGTTTTGTGTGTGCTCAAGCTGACGACGTCTGCGCCTTCTCTAAGCGGGTCTTGGAATTGTCCGCCTGCGATTAATCCTGCCACGTGTGCAGCGTCATATCCTGCAATTGCGCCGACCGAATGAATCGTTTCAACCAATTCTTTCACGGGGTGGGGAAATGGGAAAACGCTTGCGCCGAACATGACAAACTTCGGAGGCTTGCCTTTAGCCGCAAGTTCCTGAATCTTGATTTTTGCCTTTTCCACATCTATATTCAATTCTTTGTAATCAAGAGGCAGGTACTCAACAACTAAACCTTTAACGGCGCCTGCCGTGCCTCCGAGGTCTTTTTTGCCTGAAGTTATATGTCCACCGCATGGAATTGATAATGCCAATAATGTGTCGCCCGGCTCTGTGAACGCGGTGTAAACAGCCAAGTTTGCCACGACGCCTGATATGGGTCTGACGTCAACAAACTCCGCGTTGAAGAGTTTCTTCATAAGCTCGATGCACTTGAATTCTACTTGGTCTATGAAACGGCAGCCTGCGTATACGCGCTCGCCTGGCCATCCTTCGGCGTAGCGGTTTCCAAAATCTGTTATGAGGGTTTCGCGTACAGCGGGGCTTGGAATGTTTTCGCTTGCTATGAGCGGGATGCTTTCTCGAAACCATTTGTGATGTTGTTCAAGCAAGCTGAACACGTTATTATATTCCTCTCGATTCGTCGGCATTGTAAACACCTTTTTGGCATCACATTATCATTAGTTCAAAACTAAAAACTCTTTGGGTAACGTAACCTTAATAATGGAGGAAACAGTACGAATCTAACGCTAAAGAATTGATTGAGGGCTCTGTGAATGAGCAAGAAAAAGAAATCGAAGGATGCACCCATGCCTGCTGCAGGTGCTGGGCTGCTTAGGTTCTTTGAGGAGGAAACTGAAGGAGTAAAGGTTAGGCCAGAACTTCTCGTGGTAGCATCAATAGCGTTAATAGTCGTATGTGTTTTGGCGCACGTGTTGTTTTAGCAAAGAATTTTTTTATCGTCGTGCAGGCGGCGGATGTAACACTTCTATTCTTTGAACAGAATTAAGATGAACGAAGATTTCGCTTCTTTCTTCTCTGCTGGCAACTGCAGGTATAGGCTGGGCGATTGTTGCGCGCAGTATTATGGCTTCAGCGTCTGAAAGCCATATGCCTGAAGGTTCGCTGGTTATTGCTGCCAAGGTGCCTTCAAAACCATAAGCGGGGTCTACAATTACTCGTATCTTCTTGCCTAAATTTCTTTCAAGCATGTGAAAGATTGTGGGGGGAACCTCTTGTTCTGGCATAAATCTGACAAAACCTTCTACTAGACATTCTAGAGATTAAATGTTCATCCTTATTAAGTTATATGTCGCTCCAATCGAAAGGGTTCTCATCTTTTAACGTGTTCTTGGATTCGCAACACTTTAATATGTTTGTGGTTCTTTCATAGAAGTTTCGCTCGAGAGGATGGAGGCTTAGTGACTGAAAACTCGCTGAACAACTCTATGGATAGCGCCGTCAAACACTATTCATCATTATTCAAGCTTCCATCATACAGGCGTGTGGTCACACTTCTAGCAATAATCTGCCTAGGTGGCGGCTTGCTTTCCACAATAATCCTCTTCAACTCTAGCGAAGGCTTGTTTAACGGGTTGCTTTTTGGTTTTTCTCTTTTTCTCATAAACTTTGTTCTTGACCACATCACAAGTTTGCTCGTTCTGAGAGGAGACCCGATTTTCAACATCAGAAGAACTATGGCGGTTTCCCTTGTCTGTTGGTTATTTTGGTTTTTCTTTGTTTTTGTAGGTGTTTTCGTAGCTTTAGGGTTTGGTTTAGTTTGGTGGGTTCGTCTGTGTCTTCTCGGTTTTTCGGCAACATTAATTTTCCGTGTAGTCGTTTTTAGTTCGACATCTAGCTTGAGCTATGTAAGAATACTTGCAGCTTCTCTTCTTCAACCTTTTTTCTGTATGATTCCCTTTCTGAATCTCTGGGCAAGAATAAACTATACTATTTCGTTCACAGTTTTTCTTTTTCTCGGTTTCTCAACGATTATCGGGCTCTTCTCAAGCTTCCTTTTTATCTTTCTTTTAAACCGAATGGGTAAACAAACACTTGGTGTTCCTTCCTTTTCTCTTTTGAAGGCGTTTTTGCTCAACTGGGTCTTGGATTTGAAGGCTCCTTTTGAAGCGCTCCTTGAAAAGCTAGGAGAAGAACAAGACGTGGAAGTTTCCTTGATAAAACTCGATTCTTACAAACCAAAAGCAGCAATCATCGTGCCTTCCGTTCATCCTGGCCCTTTCAAAAACATCGGAAGCAGCTTACTCCCTTCTATGCTAAAAACTGCGATGGAGAGTAAACTCAACTGTGTTGTATGCGTTCCACACGGCGCTTTTGGGCATGAACTTGATTTGGCGTCGCAGGCTCAAAATCAAAAGCTAATCGACGCCCTCCTTGGGTTCAAAGAGTTTGAGACCTCTGAAGCGAGGGCTTCGCTCTTCGTCACAGTTAGTGATGGAGTGTCCACGGCGTGTTGCCAAATTTTCGGCAAATGCGGGTTCATCTCGTTCACGCTTGCGCCTGAAACTACTGAAGATTTTCCTCAAGAGTTTGGATTATTCGTGCGTAAAGAAGCAGAAAAACATGGATTGACCTGTCTGGCTGTTGTTAACGCCCATAACAGCATTAACGGTGCGACAGACATGCAGAAAGCTTTGGTTTCACTTGAAAACGTTGCTGCTTCTTGCTTGGAGAAGGCAGTTTCGCTTGAACATTTACCGTTTGATGTGGGTGCTTCTACAGTCAAGCCGCCAGAATTTACTCTGAAAGATGGCATGGGACCAGGCGGCATCACAGTCGTGGTTGTTAAAGTTGGTGAGCAGAAGACTGCATATGTGGTTGTTGACGGCAACAACATGGTTTCAGGACTGCGAGAACGAATCCTGTCCGCTCTACATTCCACGGGCATCGACGAAGGTGAAGTTTTCACTACGGACACTCATGCAGTGAACGCAGTGATACTTGGTGAGCGAGGATATCATCCTGTGGGCGAAGTTATCGATAATGATAAATTGATTGGGTATGTTAAAAAGGCGACGAGTGATGCTTTAGCTGATTTGGATCATGTCAAGAACATGGGTTGCTACAACTTAACGGTTCGGCAGGTTAAGGTTATAGGTGCGAAACAATTGGAGGCTTTATGTATTCTAATAGATACATCCATTAAAAGAGCGAAGAAACTTTTGCCGATTTTTGTTGGCAGTGGGTTGCTTCTGATGATGTTTTTGCTGTTTGTTTAACCTAACCCTAATATTCTAGGACTTTTAGAATCCTTCTTGAGTTAAATCGTTACTCAAAGCGACGTTTGAACGTTTGAGTCACGAAAAGGCTGGGGTTGGGAAAAGAATGGGGAAAGTCGTAATAAACGAAGAGTTCTGTAAGGGATGTGCACTTTGCATTAACGCATGTCCACAACATCTTCTTCAAACTGCGAAGCACGTTAGCAAAACAAGTTATCGCCCAGCAGAATATGTTGGTTCAGAAGGCAAATGCACAGGTTGTGGTCTGTGCGCGTTAATGTGTCCTGATGCTGCGATTCAAGTTTATAGGGAGAAAAAAACGGGTGAGAAGACAAAATGACAGAGAAAAAATTCGTAGCTGGAAACGAGGCAATAGCCGAAGCAGCAGTTCAAGCTGGTTGCCGATACTATTTTGGTTACCCGATAACCCCGCAAAACGAAATCGGCGAGTACATGTCTTGGCGGCTTCCAGAAGTCAGCGGATGCTTCCTTCAGGCAGAGAGTGAAGTAGCTGCCATTTACATGGTTTTTGGGGCTGCCGGCGCTGGTGCTCGTGTTATGACTTCCTCTTCAAGTCCAGGTATCAGTTTAATGCAGGAAGGTATCTCCTACATTGCTGCAGCTGAACTTCCATGCGTGATAGTGAACATGATGCGCGGTGGTCCCGGTCTTGGCGGTATTCAGCCTTCTCAGTCTGACTATTTTCAAGCAACAAGAGGTGGTGGCCACGGCGATTATCATCTACTTGTGCTTGCTCCATCCACTGCACAAGAAGCCGTAAGCCTTACCATGCTTGCTTTTGACCTTGCTGATAAATTCCGTAACCCAGTCATGATTTTGGGAGACGGTAACATCGGACAGATGATGGAACCCGTTGAGTTTAAACCGGCTGAAAAACCTTTCACAGCGAAGAAAGACTGGATTCTTGATGGAGCTAAAGATCGTTCAAGACGCATAATTAAAACTCTTTACTTGGATCCTGTTGTACTTGAAAAACGTAACCTGTTGATTGCGCGTAAATTGGCTGAAGCTGTCAAAAGCGAGGTACGCTTTGAATCTTACATGTCAGAAGACGCTGATGTGCTAATCGCGGCTTATGGAACTGTTGCACGGATCGCGAAAACCGCCATAAAGATTCTTCGAGATAAAGGCTTGAAAGTCGGGCTTTTGAGACCTATTTCGCTTTACCCGTTTCCTTATCAGGCTTTCACCCAAGCCGCGTCTAAAGTGAAGAGCATTCTTGTGGTTGAGATGAGCATGGGGCAAATGCTTCAAGACGTGAAACTCGCCGTTTGTGACAGAAGTCGAGTGCACTTTTATAGTAGGGTAGGCGGAATAGTTCCAAGCTACGAAGAAATTGTTGATGAAATAGAAAAGATTGCAAAGGAGGCAAAATAGAATGGAAGTGGTTGCTGAAAGACCAAAGTCGCTATTACCAGTGCCGACGCATTATTGCCCTGGATGCGGCCATGGGATTATACACAGGCTTGTGGCAGAAGTGATAGACGAGCTTGGAATTAGAGAAAAAACTGTTGTCGTTGCCCCTGTCGGATGTGCGGTTCTGCTCTACAACTATTTTGATGTTGACGCCTACGAAGCCGCTCACGGACGAGCTCCTGCCATTGCCACTGGGTGTAAGAGAGTTAACCCTGAGCTTGTCGTGTTTACTTATCAAGGAGATGGAGACTTTGCAGCTATTGGAACCGCCGAAGCTGTGCATGTTGCGAGTCGTGGAGAAAAGGTCACCACGATTTTTGTGAATAATGCAATCTATGGAATGACGGCGGGACAGATGGCGCCCACGACGCTTATTGGGCAAAAAACTACGACAAGTCCAAGCGGTAGAGCACCAGAGACTGCGGGTTACCCGATTAGAATGAGCGAGATGATTGCCACTCTGCCGGGAGCGGCGTATGTGGCAAGAGTAGCCGTAAGCAACCCGAGAAACGTAGTTCAAGCAAAGAAGGCTATCAGGAAGGCTTTTGAAACGCAGATTAAAAAGTTGGGTTATTCGCTTGTGGAAGTCCTGTCGCAGTGTCCTACGAATTGGCACATGACGCCTTTTGAGTCGACAAAGTGGGTTGAAGAGAAGATGGTGCCGTATTATCCGCTAGGCGAGTTTAAGGTTCCTAAGGAGGTATAAATGTTGGTGAGGACTAAAGAGAAATCGTTCTATGAGGATGTTGTGATGTCTGGTTTTGGTGGTCAAGGGTTAATGTTCATCGGTAAGCTTCTAGCGTTCAGCGCCATGAAAGAAGGCAAGAACGTGACGTGGATTCCATCATATGGTCCTGAGATGCGTGGTGGAAAGGCTAACTGTACAGTCGTAATTTCTCAAGAGGAGATAGGTTCACCGTTGATACCGCATCCGCGAGCTCTTATCATCATGAACAACCCTTCTCTCGAAGCATTCGAACCTCAACTACAAACTAACGGTTTACTATTATTCAATAATTCATTCGTCACTCGGCCACTAACAAGAAAAGACATCAGGGCAGTGTCTATTCCCGCGAACGAAATGGCTGCCGAGGCAGGCGATGAAAGAGCAGCAAACATGGTTATGCTTGGGGCTTACATCGCATGCACAAAGATCGTTTCAAAGAAAGGCATTGAAAACGGTTTGAGAGAACTTTTTGGAAAGAAAATAGAACTTTTGGAAACAAACATGCATGCGTTTGATGAAGGAATGAAGTTTGCTCAGCAAAAAGCATGCTAGAGACAGGCTGGAACTTTTAGTTAGTGCGTCTGGCGTTGCACTGCACGGAAAAATATAAGAACTGCAACGGTTTATGGTTAGTCTGCTTTATGATGCGAGTCAATTTCCGCCACTAAAATGGAAGATAGAATATGCCAAGCACCAAACGCAAGAAAGAAACTGTGCAAAAAGAAAAATCAGTCGAAGAGCCTGTAAGAGCCGCTGAAGACGTTGTGATAACGGAAAAGTCAGTGTTTATAGGCCAAAAACCAGTGAGAAACTATGTGCTTGCTTGTCTGACCTCTCTTTACTCTGGTTCCAACAAGGTTGTTGTTAAGGCTAGAGGAAGGGCGATCTGCAGAGCTGTTGACACTGTTGAAATGTTGCGGCGTTCAATGAAGGATCTGCAACTTGAAAACATAATGCTGTCTACAGAAGAGGTTGCCAGAGAGCAAGGTCGGAAGTCAAACGTTTCAGCTATTGAAATAACGTTGAGCAAACCCTAACGCGGTTCTTTTCTCTCTTTAATGCAGGCTTAAGAATAGACAAACTATTCTAAACCATAATTATCTGTTTTTCCACGTTATTTTTAGTTGGAGGTGTATAGGTAAATATATAAAACTGTCCTGTCTAATCGTTGATTCTCTTTAGGTGATGTTGAATGAGTGCCTATCCAAAGATAAAAGTTGCCCCTCCAGGTCCCAAAGCAAGAGAATTAGTTAAAAAAGATGAAAGTTTGATCTCTCCCTCTTACGGGCGGTTTTATCCGCTTGTTGTTGAGTCGGGAAAAGGTTGTATCGTCACGGATGTGGACGGAAACGAGTACATAGATTTTAACTCAGGCTTGGTGTGCCTAAACGTTGGGCATAACCATCCTAAAGTTGTAGCCGCAATAAAGAATCAAGCTGACCGCTTTCTGCATTACTCGAACACCGATTTCTATTACAGCATGGTCATAGAAACTGCTGAAAAACTTGCGGAAATCACACCTGGAAAATTCGAGAAAAAGGTCTACTTTGGCAACAGTGGTGCTGAATCAATCGAAGCAGCAGTCAAATTAACTAAATGGCACTCTCGTAAACAGCTGTTCATCGCTTTCATCAGCGCTTTCCATGGACGCACGATAGGAGCCTTATCCTTCACTGCTAGCAAGCCCACACAGAAACGCTACTTTTTCCCGCTGATGCCAGGCGTAACTCACGTGCCCTACGGGTATTGTTATCGTTGTCCTTTCAAGCTAAACTTTCCAGAATGCCATTATTGGTGCGTAGACTTCATCGACGAGTATGTTTTGCAGAAGTACGTGCCTCCTGAAGATACGGCTGCGATTCTTGTTGAGCCTATTCAAGGTGAAGGTGGGTATGTTGTCCCGCCGCCAGAATACTTCCAGCGTTTGAAGAAGCTGGCTGACAAGTATGGATTGTTAATTATTGATGATGAAGTGCAGTCTGGTATGGGCAGGAGTGGAAAATGGTTCGCGATTGAACACTGGGGAATCGAGCCAGACATTGTGTGCACTTCGAAGGCTTTGGCGTCTGGAATGCCGCTTGGCGCGACCGTTGCTAAAGCCAAAGTCATGGATTGGGTTGCGGGTTCACACGCAAGCACGTTCGGAGGCAACCCAGTATCCTGTGCCGCCGCAAACGCTGTAATAAACGTCATAAAAGAAGAGAAACTCTTGGAAAACGCAACCAAACAAGGCGCCCACATCATGAAGAGGCTTGGAGAACTGAAAGAGCAGTGCGAAATCGTGGGTGACGTAAGAGGCAAGGGATTGATGATCGGCATGGAAATCGTTGAAGACAAAGAAAGCAAGAAGCCTGCGGCAAAGAAAGCCTCTGAAATCATGATGCGTTCATGGAGACGCGGCATTAA
>DATKKK010000025.1:0-15373 GCA_035542975.1 Bathyarchaeia archaeon
TCCAGCGAGGTATCAGACAATTTATTAAAGAAACATGTTATTACATTAAGAACGTTGAGGCAAATTAACATGGAAATAATAAGCCTATCACTACCTGAGAAGCTACTCAACGAGTTGGATGATATTTTAGGCAAAAAGCACTCTGCAACAAGGTCCGAAGTAATTAGACAAGCTGTTCGAAATTATATTTCAGAGTACAATAAGCTTGACAACATGAAGGGGAATGTGATTGCCACCATAACGGTTCTTTATGAGAAGACAGAGAAAAATGAAGAATTGTTCCGGATACAGCATGAATTTGGCGATATGATAACGGCCTATCTTCACTCACATTTTACAGAGGCTAATTGTCTCGAAGTTCTAGTAGTGAAAGGTTCTTCACAACGTTTGAAAAATCTCATAGACGCACTAAAAGCTAACAAACCTGTAAGACAAATAAAGTTTTCAGTAATGACCCGTGGATAAGAATGTGCTCTCAGCTGGAAGCGATTTATCAAGCGCGCACTAGAACTGGCTATTCCTAATCAAAAAGGCAAGTCAACATCAGAGGTTTGAGACAAATTCTTAAGAGCGTGCACTCTAACTAATTGAGTGCTATCGGGTTCAGGGGCGTTATTATGATAGAAAGGAAATTGACCAAGTCGTACTTTGCTTTGTTATACTTTGGTTTGGTGAGTATAACATTTGGGGTTTGGTTAGTGCTTTTTCAGAATGGCCTAGACCTGGCGCAATTTAGGAATGCAGGGATTCTCGGAGATATACTACTCATTCTGGGAATACTGATTTGCGTTGTTTCTGGAGTTTTGATTCAAAGAGAGTTATAATCGACAGAAGGATAAACGATAAGATGGTTGCAAAGAACCAAAGCAAAGCACTGAGATTGACTGTTTTTCTGCTCTGTCATGCTTCTCAAGCAAACGCTATCCTCTTCTTCAGCAATCGTGGAATGCCAAAATACACCGTCGGTTAACAGACCTCTCCAAAACTCACTTAAGACCTTAAGAGTTAACAGAACCAACTCTCGTAAAGCACATAGGGATACTTTTACTGGTAAATTGGTGCTGAAATCCCTTCCCCGGCGCCAATCTGTCTTCTTTGAGTGTGCGATATTCTTAAATCCCTCATCAGTCGCTCATGTTGTATTAATTTGAGGTTAAGTTGGCGAATGAAGCTTGCGAAGGTACGCAATCAGTTTCCTCGGCGGATTGGCCATTCTCTGCGTCATGACTTGGCTAATCGTAACCTTCGTGCAAAACCCTGAAATCAAGAACCTTCCCTTGTACACTTTCAGCACAGTATCTAGAATCGCAATAACGCTAGTTCTTTCTGTTGTCTGGGGTGTTTCTTTCGGCATACTCGCTGCCACAAACAAGTGGGCATCACTAATCCTCACGCCATTTATAGATCTCTTGCAGTCAATCCCGATACTGGGGTATTTTCCAATGGTGATAGGGTTTCTCTTCGCCTTAGGACCTTTAGGCATCGAACTTTCCGTCATCGTCCTGCTTTTTACGTCTATGGCGTGGGCCATCTTCTTCGGTGTATTAGGAGCCATCCGAGGAATTCCAACAAACGTTGTTGAATCTTCAAAAAGTTTTGGCTTAACAGGATGGAAATACATTAGACATGTAATACTGCCCGCAATAACGCCTGCGGTGATTTCTGGAGCAAACCTTGCGTGGTGTGACGGTTGGTTTTTCATGATCGCCGCTGAATACATTCAGTATCAAGGACAAGTGATGATGCCGCCAAGTGGGGGCTTGGGGTATCTTCTTGCAAGAGCTGCATACTTCTACGAAGACATGAATCTCGCAATAATCTTGCTTGTTTTCATAACATTCATTGTAGTATACTTTAACACTCTAACTTGGCACAAGCTTATGGAGCGAGCAAGCACAGGCACTTTTAAGCCCGTTTTCAGAATGGATCTCTCCGGAGTTGGAAAACTCGGCGTTTCAAGAGCAACGAGCTGGCTACATTTCGGAAGACTTCATTGGCCGAAATCCTTTTCCATAGCAGCTCAACGCTTAAGAAAATACAGTCGCATAGAAAGATTTATTGCGGCTATTTTAGCTCTCTTGACGGTTTCTTTCATTTTATATACAGTGCTCGGACAGTTTCCTTCGTTGACAATAATCCGTCAAGGTTTCAGCCAACCTCCTGCTGGAGAATTAGTCGGTTTGCCATTGTTGATTTCTCTCACTATGGGGCGTCTTGTAATCGCATACGGAATCTCACTTGCTGCCGCAATTGGCATGGGAGTTTTGGCTGCTGAACACAAGAAATTTGCAGCAATTTTCTATCCTCTTTACGATATCGGGCAAGGAGTGCCGATTTTGGCACTGTTTCCTGTCCTTTATCTTGGACTAAACCAGCTTATTGGTGATCAAAGGATCGCTCTTGAATTTACGTGCATCATAATGCTTGTCCTTGACATGATATGGTACATGTTTCTAAACGTAGTTAGCGCGGTAAAGAATATTCCAAGCGAAATAAATGAAGTTGGACAATTATTAGGCTTCAAAGGGTTGAAGAGAATAACGCACATTGTAATTCCCTCCATTTTGCCAGCCATCGTTACCGGCAGTATTCTTTCGTGGGGCACAGGCTGGAACACAATAATCTTTGCAGAATACTTGCCATCCACGTCATCAACACCACTTCCTATTTCGATACCCGGCTTAGGATCATTACTGGACAAAGCAGGTTATGAATATGGTAACACTATTTTACTTGTTTTTGTGCTCATTATAATTGCAACGATAGTGCTCTTGATGGAAGGACTAGTTTGGCGACGTCTGCTCAGAAAATTCGAAAAATATCATGTTGAGGTGTGAACGATGTCGGTTATCGAAATAGAAAACGTGACCAAAACATTTGTGACAGACCACTCTAAGATGCTAGTTTTGGATAATGTTAGCTTTTCGATTGGAAAGGACGAGTTCGTCTGCTTGGTTGGTCCGTCTGGCTGTGGAAAATCCACTTTGCTCAGGATAATGGCGGGTTTGGAGAAGACCGATTCAGGCAAGATACTCTTTCAAGGGCAACCTATCCAGAAGCCGACCCCAAAAATTGCCATGGTGTTCCAGCTTTTTGGGCTGCTGCCATGGAAAACTGCGTTGGAAAATGTAGAGGTCCCGTTAGAAGTGCTTGGCGTGGCAAAACAAAATCGCATGCACATTGCTGAAGAATACTTGCAGATGGTCGGGTTAGAAGGGTTTGAGAATACCTACCCGCATGATCTTTCAGGTGGAATGAAACAGCGTGTTGGAATCGCCAGAGCGTTAGCTTTGAAGCCTGAGGTTTTGTTGATGGATGAGCCTTTCTCTTCGCTCGATGAGCTTACTGCGAAAACTCTGCGCGAATTGGTGCTTAATATTTGGCGTAATCCTGCTTTGCCTACGAACACGTTCATAATGGTAAGCCACAATGTTGAGGAAGCCGTTTTTATGGCTGATAGAGTGATAGTGATGTCGCCTAGACCTGGGAAAGTCATTGGAGAGATAAAGGTCGATATACCCCGACCGCGGACTCAACATTTGAGGAGCAAGGAATATTTTAGGAGTGTAGACGAGGTTGTGAAGCTACTGGAAAAAGGCAACGCTATAATGAAAGACAAGAGTCCTTTGTCTATAACTGCGGGTCGTGCCGATAAGTTTTGATCTGTTATATTTCTAGGCTAGCGTGTTGTTCTTACCATCGCCAGCGGTTTTTCAGTCTTTCGTTGTTCTGGAGTAAAAACAATTTTCACTTCAAATTTCTCTATGTTTTCTTTCGCTGCTTTTTTTGCCTCACTTCTCGTTTGGTATGCTCCTTTCAGTTCAATCCATGGCAACGCGTCGTCAATCTTGATCATTATGGTATACAAAGCTTTTCCACCGTCTTCGAACACGAACAAGTTAGGGCTAGAATGATTAAAACCGTTATGAATTGGCAATCTTGATTTTTGTTAAGTGTTACTAAGGATATTGATTCTGGCTTCATCAATACTATAAACTCGGAATCAGATGATATGTTCAAGGAGGGTTAACTATCTCCAAGAAAAGAGAAACAGTAACAGAAAAACAGAGTTATACTTGTTCAAATCCTTCATGCGGCAAAGCTTTTACTAATCCTTTGAAAGCTGAGAATCTGGGTAAAAAAAACGCGCATGTTTATGATGCTTGTCCCTATTGCCTAACAGAAATAACCGTTGAAACAAGCTCTTTAATTCATGAGGAACAAAAACCAAAACAAGAAAGAATACAACCTGAACAAGTTTCTGAACAATTAACACAGGAAAAACCAGTTCACTCTTCTACGACGTTAACAAAGTGTTCGCATCAACTTGGCTATTTAAGTAAGCGATCGCCAAAAGAAAAAATACCTGAAGAATGTATGATGTGTAGCGACATTGTTCAATGCATGCTCAAAAACGTGACTGGATAATCGGATTTGATTTCGCGAACAGGTAGAGGTAAACACGGTTGTCGGCAACTTTGCAAAAAAGGGTTCCAAGCGCTTTTACATCTGCTAATCCGCAGTTAAAAAACCTAAATGCTGAGACGGTTACTACTATTGCTACGAGTTTTCTTAAAAGAATCGGGCACAAAGGCAGCTTAAAACCTAAAAGGGTTTCTTTGGAAGAAGGGGTTTACACGGTTGAGGTTGAAATGAAGAAGCTTGCAGCTATCGTTCGGGTTGACTCAGAAACTCATGAGATTAAGGAATATGAAATACAAGCTAAAGGTGAAGAGGCACCGTTACTCGCAGTATCTCCAAAGGCTCTGATTATAGTATTTGGCGTTTCTACAGTTGTTTATGTTATGTTTTCATTCGCATTCAAGATGATAGGGTTATGATGTAGACGCGTCCGGCTATTTGCATTCAATGGTGCTGTTCAAAACTTGCTGTTTCTATGTTGCTACTGACTTTTGCCACCATGCAGTTTTCTTGTTTAAGTCAACCGACAATCTTCAGCGAAGAATACACCTGAAGAATTTTGGTTTTGTTAAAAATGGAATTAGAGGCTTTACGGTTGCTTTTCTTCTTTGCGTTTTCTTTCGGGTTTTTTCTCTTCTACTGGTTCTTCCTTCGGCGCAGGCGGTTCTTCTTTCTTCTCTTCCATTTCGCTTGTAATCTCTTCTATTGGTTTCGGGGGTGGTGTTGTTGCCATTGTCCAACCTATCCATGCGCCTATTGCCATTATACCGACGAACGCCACTAGAACAGGTATTGCAACAACCCAAAATCGAACATCGACATCTTGGATCCAATCTTTTGTTACTCCGAATACCATTAGCCACTCTGGATAGAAGAGTGTTGTTACGTACAAAATTCCAACTACTGCGCAGACGATAAGTATTATTCCACCTATTGCTTGATCTTTACTTGCCATTAACGCTTCACCACATGTTAGCCATGTTTATCTCTTTACACCTTTTAAAGTTTACCGTGGCTTCAGACCTGAAGCTATATAGTTCCCGTTTCCCACGTCGTCAAGTAACTCTTCTGTTCGTCTGTCAAATCGTCAATTCTAATGTCCATCGAGCTTAGTTTCAACTTTGCAATAGTTTCATCTATTGCAGCTGGCACTTGGTAGACTTTTGGCGGCAGCTTTTCAGCCTTGGCTATGTGCTCCGTGCAGAGGGCTTGGTTTGCGAATGACATGTCCATCACTTCTGAGGGGTGTCCTTCTGCGGCTGCCAGATTCACGAGTCTTCCATCAGCTAAAAGGTACACTTTTCTGCCATTCTTTAATGTATGCTCTTCCAAATTTGCTCGTATGGTTCTTTTTGAAACAGACAACTCTTCCAAATCCTTTGTATTTATTTCCACGTTGAAGTGTCCGCTGTTCGCGAGTATTACTCCGCCCTTCATGGTTTGCATGTGTTCCCTTCGTATTACGCTCGTGTCGCCAGTTGCTGTTACGAATATGTCTCCCATCGCTGCTGCCTCAGCTAACGGTGTAACGCGGAATCCGTTCATCGCAGCTTCAAGCGCTCGCAGAGGGTTTACTTCGGTGACTATGACGTTGGCTCCCATTCCTTGAGCTCTCATAGCTATGCCTCTGCCGCACCAGCCGTAGCCGCAGACCACGAAGTTTTTGCCTGCTAAAAGAATGTTTGTGGCTCTCAGGATTCCGTCTATGGTGCTTTGTCCTGTTCCGTAACGGTTGTCAAACAAATACTTCGTGTAAGCATCGTTTACTGCTATTATCGCGTATTTTAATGCGCCTGCTTTTTCCATGGCTCGCAGTCTTAAGACGCCTGTCGTGGTTTCTTCTGTTCCGCCCTTAATGTTTGGCAGTGCATCTGTTCTTTTGGTGTGCACCATGCCCACAAGGTCGGCGCCATCGTCTAACGTTATAGCAGGTTTATGGTCTATTGCTCGTTCAACGCACCAGTAATACTCTTCTGTTATTTGCTCACGCCATGCAAACACGTACGCTCCTTCTTCGGCGAGGGCGGCCGCCACGTCGTCTTGTGTAGAAAGCGGGTTAGAGCCGCATAGTGCAACTTTTGCGCCTCCTGCAAGAAAGGTTTCTACAAGCACGCCTGTTTCTTTTGTAACATGTAAGCATGCGCTTAGAGTTAGGTTTTTCAGCGGTTTTTCTTCGCTGAATCTTTTTTTGATTTGGTTTAGGACGGGCATGTGTTTTGAAGCCCATTCTATCTGTAAATGCCCCTGATATGCTAAAGCGGGGTCTTTAACTTTAAATTTTTCCATTCTGTTTTGCCCTTCTCTTATTTTTCATTCGAGTAAGGCTATTTAACGTTATATTTGATTTTTCTAGGTTTCTTTTAGCTTCTGCAACTGCACTTTTATACCTGAGCATAATATTCAATTTAGGTCTTTATATCTAGAATGGTGCTGTTGTGTGGGTGCAAACGAATGGAAACAAGAAAAAACAGTAGTGGGTTTCTAAAATTTTCAAGAGATAGCCTCTCTAAGTATCTGGTTTCATTGTATGATGGTGACATTAAGATACTGGATGTTCGACGGTTGGAAGGCGGGAGCGTTGCTGAAGATTTAAAAGGCTTTGGTTACGGGGTGCCGTATGTTATTGAGTTTGTTGTTAATGGCGAAGGTAAACAAGTAGTTTTAGAGACTATGCGTCCTGAAGGTTTCGGGCATGACCATTTCGCTGACCGTGCTGGAATCTTGTTTTGGCAGCATTCAGCGTTCAATAAATTGCCTAAACACGTGCAATCGATAGACGTAGGCGCGTTTACTGCTGACGGTGAAAGTTTAAAGTCGTTAGGTGATTGTGCTGAACTTTTTCTCGTGACCGAGTTTGTAGACGGTGATCTTTATCACACGGATTTGGACAGAATCAAGGAAACCAGCAAGTTAGGCAGATTAGATGAGCAGCGTTGTTTAGCTCTGTCTGATTATCTTGTCGAGGTTCACAGTGCTAAGCGTGAAGCGCCTTGGCTTTATGCTAGACGTATACGCGAACTTGTTGGTCACGGCGAATGCATAATGGGGCTGCTAGACAGCTATCCGCTTGAGCTTGATTTTATTAATGAAACAGAATTGATCGAGTTGGAGCGAGATTGTGTTATTTGGCGTTGGCGGCTTAAACGCAAAGCGCATAGGCTCAGTCAAGTGCATGGAGACTTTCATCCCTGGAATGTGCTGTTTCGTGAAGGCGTGGATTTCACGGTTTTAGATCGGAGTAGAGGAGAGTGGGGTGAGCCTGCCGATGATGTTGCTGCCATGACCATTAACTATCTCTTTTATTCATTGCAAAAACACGGCAAGTTAAGCGGGGTTTTTGAACGTTTGTTTAAACTGTTTTGGGAGAATTACTTGCAAAAGACTCTCGATCAGGAGATTCTTGAGGCTGTTCAGCCATTTTATGCTTGGCGTGGTCTGGTGGTTGCTTCTCCTCTTTGGTATCCACATCTGGATAAGAGCGTGCGGGTCAAATTGCTCAACTTTGCCAGAAACGTTCTTCAAGCTGGCGAGTTTGACTTGGAAAACGTGAACGCTTATCTTGAAAAGCCCGTTACATTAAAGGATAAATAGGTTTCGTTACTAGGTTTCTATTAATTAGGTGATTACTGTTTGAGTGTAAAATCTTTAGAGGATTTGAAGAGAAGACTTAAGGAAATGGGGTGCTCCGACAGAGCAGTTGAAGAAATCCTGAAATGGTACATACCCACCACTTCCAACCTTGATTAGCGTGCAGAAAAATCATCTTCGATACGCTCGGTTTCCCAATCAAATCATAGAAACACACGAGGATTACATCCGTAGAGAGTACGAAGGTCAAATGTATGGTTTTCATTCAAGGATGGTGTATCTGGGTTACAGGTTTGCCTGGCAGCGGTAAATCCGTGGTTTCTCAGGCTTTGCTCAAGTTGCTTGCTGAAAAATCCATCCATGCCCAACTTCTGTCCTCTGACGCTCTACGCAGAGTTGTGACACCTAAACCTTCCTATTCGCTTGAAGAACGCAATATGGTCTACACCACACTTGTTTACGTCGCTGAGTTGTTGACGCGAAATGGCGTAAACGTAGTAATTGATGCAACAGGCAATTTGAGGCGATATAGGGATGACGCTCGAAAGAAAATTCCGAGGTTTATCGAAGTGTATTTAGTGTGTCCTCTGGAAGTATGCATAAAACGCGAAGCACAACGCAAGACAACTTACGATGCTCCGAAACAAATCTACAGCCGAGCCAAAAGCGGCAAAGCAATAACCGTGCCCGGTGTAGGACAGCCATACGAACCTCCGATGAAGCCTGAAATAGCTGTAGACAGTACAAAAAACACGCCTGAACAGGCTGCAAAGAAAATTCTTAGAGAGCTAGAAAAACGTCAGACAGCAGGTTGAGATTTGCTCTGTTCTTATCGTTTTTTGTAATTCAAAACGGTTTCTGTTTGCTCTTTCGAGATGGTTGCTGACTTATGAAGGCTCTTAACCATTTCTGAAACCTTTGCTAACGCATGAACTTTGTAGCCTAGTCTTTCAAGGTTTTCTCTGCCGTGTTGCTCTCTATCCACAACAACCATAACGTGTTTAACTCGTGCACCAAGCTCTTCCAAAGGTTTAATACCTTCAACTTTAGACAGTCCTTCACTTACCACGTCATCGAAAAATAACACGTTGTCGCCTCTAGCAACTTCTGCACCTGCGATTCTTCCTGTCACGCCATACGCCTTATCCTCCTTCCTAACCACGATGCACGGAATATCCAGTAAACATGCGATGCTGGAAGCAATCAACGCGCCTTTCAACTCAATCGAAGCCAACTTGTCAACCTTATCATTGATCATGATCTCTCTTATTTCGTCAGCCGCAACCTCCGCCACGTTACACAATTCTCTAGGCGACGAAAGCAAACATGCTAAATCAATATAATACGGACTTGAGGCGCCTGATTTGATCTTGAAACTACCAAATTTTAAACATCCTGAACGATAAAGTGAACTAGCAACGCGAGACACGACATCCGACATACTTGATGCCTCAAAACCATTATACGGCTTCAAATTTAACATTTGCCAAATAACCGTTAGTCTAATAGAAATTCGTTCCACACTCTTGTTCTTAACGTTGTTTCAAGAAGCTGCTAGTTTGAATGAGAAGCTCTAAAAGTATTATCTCACTGCTGCAACACAATTGTATTTGGTGATGTAAACTTTTCTAAACCCGGCTTCTCTCAGAGTCTTATCAAAATCTTTGAACGCCCACTAAATTCTCGGTTTCATAAGAGAGGTTGTCTCAGTTCGTAGCGATTCTCGCTCTTCGATCAGAAAAGTGTTGTTTCAATTAGGTTTGCAGAGAAAACTAAATGTCTGGCGATAGAGGATATAAACAGATTTAGACTCACTCGGTTTTGTCATTAGGCATAGGAACGTGGTTGCATGATAAGAAACCCTGAAACAGTTAAGCGAAAGCTGCATTCGATGAAAATGGACCTTGCAAACCAGATAGGTATACGTGAAGGAATGCGGGTTCTTGATGTTGGTTGCGGGCAAGGTAGTTTCACAATATGCATCGCAAAACTGATAGGAGAAAAAGGAAAAGTCGTAGCCGTTGACATATCCGATGAATACTTGAGAGAAATGAACGAAAACCTAGACGAATATCATGTTAAACATCGGGTCAATTTCGTTAAAGCCGACGCAACAGAATTGTCAACTGCACTTGCCTCTCAAAGTTTTGACGCTGCGGTAAGCTACAGATTGATAGAAGAATTGACACAGCCTCAAAAAATGCCGAGAATAATCGTGGAAATGGCAAAAACAGTCCGACAGAACGGAATAGTAGCGCTGATAGAATTGAGCACTGAAACGCGAAACGAAGCAGCGGAAGAAAACCTCATAAAACTCCACCGAGACATCGGAGGCGACTACTTTCCAACCTCAAAAGAGATTCTGGAGAAAATGAAGAACGCGGGTTTGACCGAAGTTCACGTTAAAACAGTAGAAGCCGACATTTGGTATTCGTCTGAAGTATTCTTGAAGGGCGCTGGTAGCCAAGACGAAATCTGGACAGAGTTAAAAGAGAAAATAATGAAAGGGTTGTGGTCTTCTGTGGAAAAACATGGTATGAAATATCCGCCTATCAACTTGTTCCTAGGACAGAAATAGAAGACAAGATCAGATTACTCAGTTGTGATTTAATCGGCTGTCTTGGTTAAGAGCCCTATGGTTATGTTTTCTGTTTGTTAGGCAAGAGGATGAATCGTTTCATTATTTCCCTGTTCCTGACCTCTGGATGGAACAACACGCCATAAATACTCTTTTCCCTATGCTTCATCGCTTGCACACAATTCTCAGACTCCGCGAGCGCATCGAAATCCTCCGAAGGCTGTAGTGAATGGCTGTGAAGCTCATACGCTTTGAACGTTGAAGAAAACAAGGAGTTTTTCCTTGTTAGACGTATTTCTTTCATCCCTATTTCAAGGCAACCTTGCAAAGAAGAACCGAAAACTAATCCGATAACTTCCATGCCGGCGCAGATTCCTAGAATTGGTTTATCGCATTTTCTTATCCAACCAAAATCCTCGATACATCCTAAAAATTCATTGTCTTTTAGCGCAGTGCCAGAAAGAATAATCCGTTCGCAATCATCTATGTCTTTACTGTTTAATTCGGAACGGTGTTTTATCAAGAAAGGGTGACTTTTTTTAATAATAGAGACAATGGGCAACACGAACTCGTAGAACGCCAAGGAATCCTTCTTGAAATTCATGTCAATTACCAGAATCATTTTTTCATCAACCTAGCCTCATTGATCACGAAGATTCCTACGTTTTCTTCTGCCCGAACCTCAAAATCCACAACTTCGATTTTCTTCTGAAACATCGGCGCATCCAAAACCGTGGTCTCTATCTCCCCGCCTTCGCCTGAAGGGCTTAACCCAAATTGCTTCTCAAGCTTCACCAGCTTTACGATTAGCTCTTTGTCTATCTCTTTCCCAAGCCACGATTTATCCAGAGGATAAGCGAAAACTCCCGAGATTATAACTTGGAAGCCACTATGCACTATTTCCTCTAACAACTCCTGCTGGTTTCTTTTCCACAGAGGATTAAAACACCATAAATCCAAACTGTGGCATATCCGTTGGATTCTCTCAGCTTGATAAACAGATTCGATTGCCCCTGTAACTATGCCGTCTATCTTGAACTGTTTCTCGGCTTCTATTATCGCGGCTTTCAAGTCTTCAAGCTCTTTTTCCTGTTTGCCCTCAGTCGATTTTTGAATCAAAGGTAAACCTATCGCCGTTGCTTGAAGCTTGGTTAGGCTTACGTTTGGAGTGTGAAACATGTAGCTCTCCATGTTTTTCGAAATGATAGAGATTAGGCAAACCACGTTTTCCTTTTCCATGGCTTTTAGTAGAGCAAGAGTAGAATCCTTACCGCCTGAAAACAGTACACCAAGCCGCATAAGCTATTCTAGTCTAAAACTCGTTTATTAATAATCTGAACCACATAGGAAAAAAGACAAAGGAAAGGTTAAAAACGCTTCTAGTACCTGATGTACACTTTGCCGCCTAATGCTTCTATAGAGTCCTTCAGCGTATCCAAAGCCTGTCTCAGGTCGTGATCAACGACTTTTTGCCAGCCCTTAGAACCAGATGGAACTTGCACCTCGATTAAACAACTGTTCCTGCTCATACTTTTTTCCTCGATGTTCTTGTCCTTGAAAAAATAATCGCGCGTATGAGACTTTTATATTGTATGAACTTGAAGTATAGATTGTTCATATTCGAAAGTCAGATTCAGAATACACCTTCAACGAAGCTTATCCAAAACGCTCTTGCTCACGTTGTCCTCATCAAACTTGAACGTCTCAGGCTCATCCTTCTTCAAAATCGCTTTCAACGCCCCCGCGTCAAGCTCATCCACAAGCCTCAAAACCTCCTTCTTGGCTGACGCAAGATGACGCTTCAAAATCGCTTTATTCTTACCAACCACACCCGCCAATGGACACAAAGTTTCAAACTTCAAAAACCACTCAATCTTCCCACCACGAACGTTAATATCGAAAGTCACGGGCCCAGCCACGCACGTTTCAGGCTTCACAGAATGAATCACACATTTCCCAGTTTTGCCATTCCGAAAAACACAGTACCCATCTGGCTGTTCTCTGGGAAAAACGTATTCTTCCTGCACAAAAGCGTTCTCAACGGCTATCTTGTTCTTTTTCAGAAACGCCTCTATAATCGACCTGCGATCTGCACTTATGGGTGGTCTAGTGCCTAGACAGCAACTCCAACCGGTTTTGCAGTGGCTGCATGTGTCGAAAAAATTTTCTTGCCTCTTGTTTTTGTTCTCAAAGGGCATTGAAATCATGACCAATTTTTTAGAAGTATGGTTCATTGTCAATAAGGCTTTTGATGAGTTCTGTATAAACATTTATCGTTGCCTCTTTAAAGTCCGTTTTCTGAGCCTTTCGCCTAACCCTTTCACGCACAATCTCCGATAGGCTTCCAGAAGCTATCCTTTTCTGCATAATCGAAAGGTACTTACTCTCTTCGTCAGACGCATAGTTCCATGCTTTTTTGAGAAAATATGAGCAGACTTCACGAGCCGTTTGCCCATGCGGATGCTGAATCCTTGCATTTAGCCCGTAACGAATGATCGAGTTGAAATCTTTTACAAGCAATCGATGAGGCAAAAGCTGAGGCTTATCCTTCATCAAACCTCTCAGTGCTGCTCGAATGAAACAACTCAACGCCACATCTGACTTGACACATTCCTGCTCATCCATCACCCGAACCTCGACAGCACGCCTGTCAAAACGAAAAATCACTCCTCTAGAATTAACCCACTCCGCACCGATGAGAAACCTATCAGCCCCAACAGCTTTTAGGTCAGACGAGTATTTGCCAATAACCTTATTTTCATACTGCTTAAATGAGTTTACATATTCTGGAATCACGTCTCCAGCCACTGACGGCACTTCATGCTGATTTCCCATGTAAAAGCGCAACCGATTATCCACATTCTTCCCAAATTCGCCTTCATAAATGGGCGAGGCTGCAGCAAGCGCAGGCAAGTAAGCACACATGTTTGCAAGTAGGTTATGTAATAGAACGCCGTTTTGCTCGTCGGCATACGGCAAGTTCAGTTGAAAGCTTTGGATGTTAAGCCAGCCGTGCTGTTTGAGGTTGAAGATTTTGCTGTAAGCATCATAAATCTGTCTATGGCGGTGAGGCCAGATGCCTGTTTCTTCAAGTCTCAGCAGTGGATGCATTCCCATTCCAAGAAGATAGGCATCATACTTGTGTTGCAGAAAATCAGTCAGGGTCACGACTGCTTCTTGCATGTTTTCCTCAAAGGCGATGGGTGATTGGAAGGGTTTGTTGGGTCTGATTTCCATAACATGCATCTGCAGTTCTTTGCCGAAAGTGAAACTTGGTTGTCGTATGAAGTTGACGATGCGTCCGTGGAAGTCTTTCATGATTTTATCAACGATGGGCATGGCTTTGAGTTCGTTGTTTACTATGGAATATTCGTGTTCTGGACCTAGAACTTCAAGGGTTTTATAAGTGTTCATTCCCTTCACAGTAGTGAGTGCTCTGAAATTTAACTATAGACGTACGTTAATCTTAAATACATAAGCAGTGATAGCGAGAATTGTTAATCATCTGGTGTCACATGGGTGCTGGTTGTCTCAAACATCAACCTAACAAAAAACGTGCAGTCAATAAAACCAACAACATTTCTCCAATCATCAAGTAAAGGATTCACTCTAAACATCAACAACGATTACCGCTACCTAAAAACGGGATACTACGTTTCCATGCATGCTGAAATCTTGGGCAACCCCGTGATTCCGTCAAGTAAGAACGTCATCGACGCTAACCGCACGCCCATCCTTCTACTCAAAGCCCAAAAAGCAGGAATCCCAACACTGCCAAATCTGACAACAGGATCAATCAAGCAAATCCTGTCCGAAACCAAATTTCCAATAGTCGTTTTTCCTGTCAACCCGTTTATGTATGATGGTTTCAGGGTTGCGAGGAACAGAAGCGCCCTTTACAGAGCGGTAAAAAGCTTGGGAATGAACTATAAATTCGCGGTGTGCGTGCAGCCGCTCCTAGGTGAAATGGTATCCGTTAAGTCTATTTTCGGAAAATGCATACCTGATGAGTTTAGAGCATTATCAAAGAGAGTTTATGAAATCTTTAACATTCCGATCTGCAAACTGCACGTTCAGCGCGTTGAGAAAGAAGCTTATTTGTGTGGGTTTCAACCTCTGAAAAAAGAAGAGATTTTTCCAGACGATTTAGAAATCATAGCTGAAGAGATCGCTGAGATGTCTAAAACGGTGAGAACTGTTGGCTAGGATTGCTTGTTTCGTTGAGAAATATAATTTTTCAGACCCAAGAGAAGAGAAGGCACTTCGCAACTTCAAAGTTGTAGCTGAAAAAACAGGTCATGCATTCAGCTTCATGTTCAGAGAGAACATTTCGCAGATTCCAGAATACGACGCTGTTTTCATCAGAGCTACTACTGACCCGATGTTCACTTCCTACGTTGTTTCCAAAACGGCGGACGAGCTAGGGTTGAAAGTGATTGATGATCCTGAATCTATACAGATATGCGGAAACAAAATCCACCAATATGCCCTGTTCAAAAAATACGGCGTCCCGCTTATCCCAACGCTCTTCATAGACAAAGAAGACCTGCACCACAAGCGTCTCGTAGAGATTTTCGAAACTCTGGGAAAGCCAGTTGTCATAAAGGCTCCGTACACGAGTTTTTCACGTTATGTGGAAAAAGCCGCTTGCGAAACAAGTTTCCGCGAAGTTGCAAAAAGATATTTCAGAAAATCCGACGTGTTAGCCGTGCAGCAGTTTATGCCAACTGCCTTTGACTGGCGGGTTGGCGTGTTAAACCGCGAAGTTTTGTACGTGTGCAAGTA